>CAZXVW010000193.1:0-7967 GCA_964644025.1 uncultured Solibacteraceae bacterium
GCATGAGCACCGGCGGCAGGTGTCGCCCCAGCACCACTCCGCGGTGGATACAAAACCGCGCCTGCTGCATCTGTCCGGCCTCGGCCAGGACTTCGGCCAGCGCGCACCACTTGTACGGGGTGGCGGGATCGGCGCGAAGGGCGCCCTCGGCCAGAGCCACCCGCTGTCCGGGATCCGGGATCCGGGCCGCGGTGGCCGGGGACACGGTGAAATCCGGCTGTAGAAGCAAGGGCAGCCCGGCAGAGTCCAGAGCGCCTTTCTGTACTAAGAAGGCAACAATGGCCAACAGACTCACGCTGATGCCAGCGAGAATCTGAATGCTCCGGCGCATGTCAGATCATTATACGTCGGCGCCCGGCGGCATGCGGCTCCAGGAAGACGGGTAACGAAGGCTGTTATCGAGAAATGGTTACAAAGCGTCACATTGTGTGTTGACAAGCGCCTAACGATTGATAGCGTGCCGGCAAGGGGTGCAGGAGCGGACCTGGACTTGGGGGAGGGGTGGTAGCATCTCTGCATACCGTTTAAACGGGCATTCGACGGGGTGGCGGACAGGAGCAGGAACGTGGCGAGCGCAAGTACGAGAGACATTTTTCCATCGCAGCCCAAGCGCGGACAGTTTCCCTGGTATGCAGTTCATGTAAAGTCGAGGTTTGAGAGAGAGGTATCCGAAGCGCTTCGACAGAAGGGCTACGAAGAATTCGCTGCGTTCTACCGGACACGGCGGCGCTGGTCCGACCGCACGAAGACGGTAGAATTCCCCCTGTTCCCCGGCTATATCTTTTGCCGTTTTGACGGAGCCGGCCCGCTTCGTTGTGGACGTGTTCGGCGGTCCCGGCGTGGGTGGGCGGCGGCTAGCGGGCCATGAGTCCTTCCTCGACGGCCCGTTCTTCGACCAGGCGGAGAACCTCTGCCCGCTGGCGCCCATCGAGGCCGTACTCGCGGGCCACGAGCTTGGCGACGAAGACAAGAGGATGGCCGGTACGTCTCTTCATAACCCCATGCATAGCATGGCGGGCGCGGCCCGAGAGCGCAGCCTGGCCGTCGGTGGAACAAAGCAGGGTAATAATAGGTTTCGAATCCCTTGTGACTCACCGCAGAGGCGCAGAGAGCGCGGAGCAGGCGATGAAAATGATGACGTTTCAGTGTTTTTTGCGTGCCGGTGGTGAATTCCGGTCCCCTGAGCAGGGACCAGCGACCAGGGACCAGGGACCAGCGACGAGACTGCCCAACATTGTAAGAAACGGAAAACAGGCAACTTATCATTGTTTTTCGCTTTTGGCCGAATAAGATAGAAAAGGAGGTTTGTGGTGTCAGGATTATTCCTCTGCACTTTGGTGGCCTCCGGCCTGGCCGATGGGGCCTCGCCGGTGCCGGGCAGGCACAGTGTACCGACGATCGAAAGAAGGAGCACAGCGAATTGAACCGGCTTCCGGGTCACACCGGGGTTCTTTTCTAATTGACTCGCACCAGGAACAGGGCGTCCTTGGCGCCGAGCTGCAGTTGCTCGTCCACCATGCCGCCGTTATTGGCGGCCGTATCCTGCCCCGGCGAACCTCTCAAGCGCCGGAACGATTTCCCAGGGAAAAGCTGCCCGAGCGGGAGAGTGTACGGGTGGGGAGCGGGGTTCGCGACCACCAGACCGTGCTCGAACTCCCGGTACATCGCGTCCGGATGCGCGTGCACGCTGATGTTAGAAATCCAGAGCGGTTCGCAGCCTTCGATCTCGAAGTCGAGATCCACCTTGTCCGATTTCACGTCCGAGAAGTAGAAAGCCGGGCGGAAGCTATCACGGCCCACCCACGTCATGAAGCCGGGTGAAGCCTCGCCCGCGGTTTTCACGTGCATGAGCCGCGCCACCTCCGGCGGATAGCCTTCCCTGCCCGCGCCGCGCACGTCGAAGGTTACGAACAGGTCGGGCCCTCTCGCCGGCACGCCCAACAGGCGGAACCGGATTTTGGCCGCGTTGCCATCCGTGCCGGTGATCTTCACAGCGTTGCCTTCGAGAGCAAACCGCGCGTTTGAGCCCTGAAACCGGGCCAGCACGGAGTTGTCAAGATGCTTCCCCCTGCCTTTCAGGAGATCGGGGGCTTGCGCGGCCAGCCGCACCGGCGGTCCGACAGGTTTGCCGAGCCAGCCAAGCTCGTGCGCGGTTCCTTTTCGGAACTCATCCCAGATTCCAATTTGCTCGCCCGGCTCGGCCTCCGGAGCGAAGCTGTAACAGATGGCCGAGTCGGTAAAAACCGCCGCCGCGAAGGCGAGCCGGTGAATTCCGAACGGAATGTCCGGCCTCCGCGGCAGCCCCGTCTTTGGATCGCGCTTCACGTACTTGTGATTGACGTAATTGAACACCGGCGGCCGGGCGTTGGCCTTCCAGAAGAAGTGGCGGTTCAAGCCGCCGGACCAATCACGCATGGTCAGGTCGCTCAAACGCGGAAACCCTTCGCTCTCGATTCCATTCAGGATGTGGAAGGCCCGCTGGTTCGTCTCGCCCATCCCGTCGGCGAGCAGGAGCTTGCCGGCAGGGAACCTCTGGCGCAGCCGGCGGCAGAACTCGACGACGCCGATCCCGTAAGTGTTGAGGCCGCCGACGACGCCCTGATCGATTTTCGTGTCCCCGTCGATGTCCATTCCGCGCCTGCTGTTCCGGTTCCGGAGGTCGCGGTGGTAGCGGTTCAAGAAGAACAGCACATCGAACTCGATGCCGTCGAAGGCCGCCAGCTCACCACCCGGGCTGAACTGGCGGACCAGCTCGTCAATCAACACGTCGGCGGCCGAGCGCCCCCGGGCGTCTTTCGGCGCCGCCGTGGAGTAGTTGTAAAACCACAGCAGATTGGACTTCTCTCCCCACGGTCCCTCGGAGATGTGCGCGGCGGCGTACGCCTTCCCGGCCGGGAAAGCGCGCGGCCGGGTGCCGTAACACCCCCGCTGGACGCGTATGGTGCCCTTCGCCGCATCCACCCGGATCAACTGCACCTGTTCGCTTTCGTTCCAATCGGGTTTACCATTCTCATCGAGCAGGCACAACCCGACGTCCTCGTTCTTGTTCCGGTACCGCCCGACGCCGGTCTTGAACAGGGCCGGGTCCGAGACGCGGATCTCGGTCTCGCCCTCCTGAGCCGGCACATCGCTAAGGATTCTCGCGCCATTGAAATAAATCCAGTGACCGGCGAAGTAGTTCTGCCGCCGGTAGCGCGGATCACGGGCATTGCCGTTGAAGTGGAGCAGCACAAGCTGGTCCGGGTGCCGCTTCTTGAAGCGGGTGAAGAACTCGATGTTGCGCTTCGAAAGCCCGGGAATCTCCTCATCGAGCGCCTTGCCTTCGATTCCCATCAGCCGCCCGAAGGTCTTTTCCCATTGCTCGTACGTAAGATCCGGGTTCTTGCCCGGGCTTTCCGAGGCGCGGAAAAAATAAGCGCGCGGGTACTCGCCGCTCATGATGCGCAATGCACGCAGGCCGGGGGTGGTTTCCGCTGGCTGCCGCCCGGTGTCACGGCCGGCCAACAGGATGCCGCAGGCGGCAACAGCAACGGCAATGCGTAGGTTCCCCATGGCAATCCTCCTGATTCACTGTTTCAAGGCGGCCACTACCGTGGCGGCCGGTTTTTTCAGATGGAGCGTGGTTGCCAGGCCCGGCAACGCGCTCCCGTCCACCGTAAGCTTTCGCAATTGGCTCTTTTCAACCGGGAGGACGAGTTCCACACCCTGCTCGCCGGGCACCGAGTAGCGCAGCCGGAACTCGTCCGGCCCGCTCGTCCACTCCACCGAGACGAGGCCGCGCGAGGTAGGAAACTTCCCCCGCGCCCACTTGAGCCCGCCGGGTTGGGGCGCGATGCGGATCTTTTGGAACCCGGGTGCAGCCGGCTGGATGCCCAGGATCTCGGTGGAAAGCAGATAGCTGGAGCCGGCCGAGCCGCCCTGCGCCAGGCTCCGGTCCTTGGGCGTCCAGTAATCCTGGGGCAGCCGGCCACCTGGCAAGGGAGGCCGGTTGTCCCGGATCGGCGTCAGGCTGGCATTGTAGCTCCATTCCTCCCAGACCGACTCCGAGCCGGAGCGATACATCCGCCGGTACCGTTGGCGGGCGAGATCGAGCATTTCCGCCGCGCGCCCCGCGCGGGCCAGCGCCAGCTCGACGAAATAGAACACGGTCGGCGAGGCGGGGGCCATCGTGGGCCGGCCGGTGAGCAGCGCCTGTTGGATGCGCGCCGCGCGCCCGCCCGGCGCCAGATCCAGCAGCAGCGCCAGGGCGTTGGCAAGCTCGCTGAAGCGGCCGGTGGGTTTGCCGTCGGCCAGCGTGTCCCAGTAAGCGCCCTGTTCCTCGCACCAGTAGTTGTCGATGAGCCTCGCGCGAACGTTCGCGGCCTTCCGTTGCCATACACGCGCATCGTTGGCGCGGCCCGCCTCGCGGGCGAAAAAGGCGGTGGTATCCAGGGCGGCAAGATACAGCGCGTTGGTGGCGAACGGGACGCCGCGGAGGTCCGTGTTGCTCCAGTCCAGCCAGTTGTTTTCGAGCCCGGTCACCAGACCGTCTGCGTTCGTGTGTTCGCCATACCAGCGCGCGATCCCGGCCAGGACCGGGTACATCGCGGCGGCGAACTCCGGCTTGCCGTACAGCTCATAATAGTCCCGGATGTACCAGACGGTGTACAGAGCGTGATGGGACCAGATCTCGACGTTACGGGCCGGCCAGGCCGAGCGCGTGATGCCGCTCGGCAACTGGCCGCGGCGGAAATCGCGCAGGTACTTCTGCAGCAGCGGAATGTCGCCCATGGCGGCGGCGGTGGAGACGATCACCGCGCTGATGTCGCCGAACCACTGGGTCTGCTCCCGGTAGGTGTTGTCCACGTAGGCGTCGACCATGCACAGACGGGTCGTCCGCGTGCAAGCTTTCCACAGCCAGGTGAGCAACGGGTCCGAGCAGGCGAACGAACCCGTCACCCGGGCCGGGTGGGTAACTTCTATGGCACTGACCGAGTCGAGCTCGAGCGGCAGGTAGAGGTTGCGGAAGGTGAGCTGGACATACCGGAAGTTCTTGTAGGCGAACATTTCCCAGCTCTGCTCGCCTTCCCCGGAAATGACCCGGCTGGCGTTCCGGAGAGTCCGCAGCACGGGCGGAACCTGGCCGGCGACCAGCCACTGGCTCCACGTGATATCCATGATCTGCCCGCGATGGCCCTTCCAGTCGAGGCGAATGTGGCCGTTGAGCAACCGGCCGAAGTCGACGATGATGGAGGTCTCCTTGATGCCGTCGAAGTCCGGGGCCTGATAGTCGAACCGGTTGTTGCGGATCACGGCGTAGCGGCCGTCCCGGCGCAGAATGTTCTTCGGATCGCTGACCTGGACGTCGAGCGGAGCTTCCAGAATCTCCCGGGACATGCGCTCCGCGATACCGGTTTCCCTGAGGTTCAGGCCGGCGAGATCGAGCACCTGGCCGATGCGGATGACTTTTTCCGGAAACACCTCGCGTTCTTTCAGCAGGGGAATCTCCCGCGGCACGAGTTTCTTCCACGGGCGGTCCTGGGCCGGAATAACGGTGGCGGGCTCCCACTGCCGCGCTGATTGGGTCGCGTTGTAGATTTCCGGGTAGCCGAGATACCGCCATGGGCGTGGAGTCGACGGCACCGTCTGGAGATACTGGTTGGCGCGCGCGACCTCCCAGGTCTGGTCGGTAGCGATGACCGCGCGCCCGTCGGCCTCCAGTTGGCAGATCAGTCCGCCGCGCGTCAGCACGGTGATGCCGGTTTCGATCCCAATGTGATGGACGACGACTTCAATCCGGTTTTCGCCTGCCCGGAGCTTCGCCGTGACGTCGTAGGAGTCGTACTGCTGCCAGCGGGGGTCGCTTCGGGCCGGACCCCGGCCGACGAAGGACCCATTCACCGACAGGCGGTAGAAATCATCCGCGGAGATGTGCAGCGTCGCCGACTCCGGCTTCCGGTCAAGCCGGAAAGCTTTGCGAAATTCCAGGTAGCGATTCTTGGGCGCACGCTGCCCGGCATCCCAGATCCATTCGGCTTTCCACTGCTTGACGGGGGCCGCGCCCAGCGTCGCGGTGACCAGCAGGATGGTAAGCAGGTGAGATACTTTCATGTCAATCATCTCAAGGAACCGGGAACAACATACCCGGCGCAAGCGGTCCGCAGCGATTGGCATCCGTCTGCCTGTACGGTTGAGCAGACGGTGCCGCCGCAGGCGGGCAACGGTGCGAGCGTCGCAAAAAAACGGCAGCAGATTTCTTGTTCACGGAACAGGGCGTGCTTGCCGGCCAGTTCCGGCTTGGATTGTGCACTGGCAATATCATGCCTCCTCTCGCTGGCTTGTTGGGTCGTCAGTACAAATAGTATCGAATCGGCGCGGGTCTGGACTTTTAAGGAGCTGACGGCAGCCTGCCGCGACGCGCGCGGGGGGTGACCGGCTGAGTGGCTGACCGTTTGAGAGCAACTTGCTCCCGCCGGTCAATCCAGTCCGGGACGTCATGAAGGTGGCGGGGCGTTTCGGTGGCCCTGATCGCCCGGCGCTACTTCCCCAACGCCCGGGTCGTAGCGGATCGATTCCACTTCACCGGTTCATCAACCATCACCTCCTGGCTTGTTGGAAGCAGATCGATCCGGTGGCCAGCAAATAACGAGGCCTCCTCTGTCTGATGCGCCGCCGACGGCATAAGCTGAAACCCGAGCAGAAGCGCAAGCTTGTGCTTATCTCGATGAGCAGCCGGTTCTCAAACTCATCTGTCGCTGCGAACAGTTCCTCTGCTACCTGCTGCTGAAAAAACACCGCACCCGCAGGATGTGTGAGAGGCTCGCCCGGTGCTTGCTCGAAGCCATTGACCAGGTGCGCCAGGCCGGCCTGCCGCCACTGGACCAGCGCGGCGAGACGCTCTACTGCTGGAGAGAGGAGATCGCGCGCATGTGGCGCTTCAGCAGAAACAACGCCATCACCGAAGGCTTCCCCAACAGAATGGAGGCCATCAGCAGGCAGGCGTACGGCTTCAGAGACTTCGAAAACTGCCGAAGGAAAGCCAAACGCTAGAGGAAGCGTCCGGAAGCTGGATTTTCAGTTGAGGGTGCTACAAAATCCGCTACAGTCGGCGGAGCAGGGGGAAATCCAATAGCTTCTAAGCTATTGAAATCATTGGTCGGGGCGGCAGGATTCGAACCTGCGACCCCCTGCGCCCAAGGAATCGGATTTTGGTTTCCCAGCGTGTCCCCGACTGTTCTGGGAAGTCCTGTAAATAACTGAGAACAAGGGTAGTAGACAGCGTTTGGACACTTAGTGACACTCGGTGACAAATCAGGAATCTGTGTGGACATTTCCCCCTCCGTGTGGACATCCGTGTGGACGTCCACATGGAGGTTCAGTGGGTGATGGTGGGTTGCAGGGGCTGCGACTTCGCTGGGTGATAGGTCTCCATGGCCTCGATCGCTTTTCGTTTGGCCTGTTCGCGGACGTGTGAGTAATGCCTGACCATCTCCGGGCTGATGTGTCCAGCGATCGCCATCAGTACGTGGTCGGGCGCGCCCGCTTCGGCCAGCTTTGTGATGGAAGTGTGCCGCAAATCGTGAAAGCGCAGCTTCGGCAGGCCAGCCGCCTTCTTGAGAGATCGCCAGGCCGTACGCCACGTCTTGACCGGCCGGGTAGGATCATATCCGGCGCCGTCGGCTGGTTGATCACCCTTCGTGTGGCGGAAACGGAAAGCTGGGAACAGGTAATGCTCTCCATCGGTAGCGCCCAACACCCTCGCTCTCTCCAGTAACCTCGCGAATGCCCAACGAGCTACATCGTTGAGGGGGATTTGCCGGCATCCGGCGTCTGTCTTGGTGCCCTCGCGTCGTACAGTGACGGTCCGGTTGAGGAGATCGACGTCGCTGAGGCGAAGATTGCGAATCTCGACGCTCCGCATCGTCGTGTTCACCGCTACTAGGCCAGCGAGATACGCTGCCTCCCATAGCGGATTGGCCGCTGCGGTT
>CAZXVW010000194.1:0-7962 GCA_964644025.1 uncultured Solibacteraceae bacterium
TCCGCCGGATCGGAGGGCAGCGGCGGCGTGGTGAATTCCAGCGTTTTCGGCGCCCGGGTCACCTCACCGGCCGCGTTGCGGATCGAGACGCGGATCTCGTGTTTCCGGTTCGGCCGCATGCCGAGGACCGGGAGGCCGTCTTCCGGATTTCGCGAGGCGCCGTAGTTGAGCGCCCAGGTGTGTTTGCCGTCGGTCACCTGAATGGAGGTGCTGACGGGCTCGCTCGCCGCGAAGCGCACGATGGCGGCCAGGGGCACCGCCGGATTCGGGTTCGCGGTCACCACGGGCTCTTCGGTAAACGCCGGCGGTTTGGAAGTCCCGTAAGCGGGGAGCAACAGGCCCGCCAGGCACGCCGCCAGAGCGGCCGGGACGGGAAGTTTCTTCTTCATTGTTTTTCCTCCCTTCACGATTTGGCGCGGTCGCGGTGGGTCGGCGCCTACTTCGAGATTCTCAAATTCGAGAAGTATCCCTCGGTGCCCACGCCATTCCAAAGCGCGACGGCGCCGCGAGTCACGCCTTGTTTGAGATCATTGACGATCAGGCAGGGCTGAGGAGCGTCGTGAACGTAGAGCCTGGCCTTGTCCCCGCGCACCTCGATCTTCACCTTGGTCCACTCGCCCGGAACGAGGTCCACGTAAGACTCGTACTTGCCGGGAGTCTCCTTGCGGAGCCGGAACCACTCCCAGCCGGGGAAGGAAATGTATTGGACCGAGTGATTGCGGCGCAACTGGTCGTCGGCACGGGCGTTGGTGGGCCGGAGGTAGAAGCATTCATATTTTGATATGTCCGGCGCCACGCGAAAAGCCACGCCGATGAATCCGCGGGCGGCCTCGGGTGCGCCTGCAGCGGGTTTACCGGCGAGGTCGATCTGAATGACGCCGTCCTGGAAGTCGGCGCCCTCGACGACGGCGAGCGCCGGCCCACCACCGGGACGCCGGGCTCCGGCCGGAGGCCGGCCGGCTCCAGTTGGTCTGGCACCCTGGGCGCGCGTTTGTGTCCCGACGATGCGGATTGCCTTGCGTCCCTTGTAGGTCACCGCTTCGGCCTTCACGTTAACCAGCTTCAAGCCCTGGAGCGAATCCAGCGCGAACGTCTGTGTCTGCGCCGCCGAGGGCGTGGGAAATACGGCCGCGGCAACCAGGGCGGCCGGAGGCAATAGCAAGCAGCTAACCAGGTGAGGAATTCTCATGGTGAAACTGTAGCACGCCTGCCGCTGGCGTGCCCACAGTCTTGTAACCAGATGGTCCGCCCATGTAATAAGCATGGTGAGCGGATCAACGAAACGACACGTTGCCTCGCGGCGGTCTGGAAATTCAACGCTCGCCGAGACCGCCTTATTACTTCAGCGGCGCGGCTGGTAACAAATGGGTGGCCCCGGCGCGGATTCACGGTTATTCTGGCCGGGAGGAGGGAACAGACGTGCGTAACAGTTTGAGACTACTGACGTTGACCGGAGCCGCGACCCTGATGGCAGCCACCCTGCTGCCGCCGGCAGCCGCCGGAGCGTCCAGCTTCCGGGACGAGGCGCTGAGCCGGCTCGGAGTGCTGGAAAAGAAATTCGTGGGGTTGGCCGAGGCCATGCCTGCTGAAAAGTATACGTGGCGGCCGGGCGAAGGCGTGCGGAGCGTGAGTGAGGTTTACCTGCACATCGCCGGCGCCAACTTCGGCATGCCGCGGATGATCGGCACGCCGCCGCCGGCCGACTTCAACATGCGCGGCTATGACAAGTCGACCACGGACAAGGCGGAGATAGTCAAGAGGGTCAAGGCCTCCTTCGCCCACGTCCGCCAGGCCATCGAGAAGATTTCGGCGGCTGATATGGACAAACCGGTGAAGATGTTCGGCCGGGAGACGACGACGCGGAACGCGGTGCTAGCCATGCTCGAGCATTTGAGCGAGCACCTGGGACAGTCGATCGCTTATGCCCGCGTCAACGGGGTGGCGCCGCCCTGGAGCCAGGGCCAGCGCCGGGGAATGTAAGGCCGAAGCGTTCGCGTTTCGCTTGCGGCTTCGCGGAGCGGGCCGGGTCGTGGTTTTCACCGGCGGAAGGGTGTCAACGACCGGCACGCCAGGCCGGTGGTCCCCGTTCCGGTCCGTTCCGCGACTGGGTCGTTGTCTGTTCGTCAAACAGGAGGGTGCAAGGATGTCTCCTGCCAATTCTCGGCTCATCTATACGCGCGGAAAGAGCGCGACGCTCGCCGGGGCGTTGGCGTTGCTGGTTCTGCTGGGGCTTTCCGGCTGTGACACCGGGTCGGCGCCGCCCGCCGTGCAGGCGGCGCCGGCGGCTCAAACTCCGGGATTCGAACTGGAATATGAGCGCCTGTCGGCGCCGATCGCGGCGCTGGGCACGGGGGATCGCGACGTGGTTCGCGACACCATCCAGCTCATTCGCCAGGGAGAGCATGCCCTGGCGCTCAACCGCCTCTCCTCGCTGACCGAGCGAAACCCGCAGAATTCGGGCCTGCGCATCCTGGCCTCCTATGCTTTGCTCGAAGCGGGCAACCTGGCCGGTGCGTTCGAGCAAGCCGAGAAAGCCCACCAGGCTCCCGACAGGAACAGCTACACCTGCTGGTTCCTGGGCAAGGTGGCGCTGCTGAGCGGCAACCGTGAGGTTTGTGAGAGAGAACTCCACCATCTGGAACGGGCGGGTCCAGATATGCTGGCGCAAGAAAGGGCGCTCGAGGAAGAATTCGTTGAGCGTTTTGGCCCGCTCGAAGCGGAGCAACCGTAAGGGACAGCGCCAAGCCGGCGGGAGCTGACTCCCGGAGCCGCGTGGCCACTCAATCTTTTCGGAAGCTCCGGCGGTAGATGGCTGCTCCGACGCGGCGCATCCACGCCATCTCTTCCTCCGACATTGGTCCGCGACGCAGAGCTTGAAGCGCCTGCTCGATTTGGTCGAGGCTGGCGGCTCCGCTCAAGCAGACGTCGACGGCCGGATTCGAGAGCACGAACCGGTAACAATCCCCGGCCGTGGGCGCCCTCTCGCCTCTTGGCAGGCGCCGGCTCCTGAGGAGTTGCTTCCAGGAGGTGGCGGTGAACGAGACGATGCCGGGGCGATTCCCGGCAGGCAGGTGCGGGAAGACGTCGCGCTCGGCGCCCGGGTGGACTGCATTGTAGCGCAGGTGAACCACGTCGTAGTCCGGCTGCCGCGCCAGCCGCGGCACCAGGGGGCGACGGTGGGTGGAGACGGCCAGGAAGCGGATGCGCCCTTGCTCCTTCAGTTTCCGGGCGACGTCGAGAATGCGCTCCGGAGGCGGGCGGTTCCACATGCCGAGCAACAGCACGTCGGCGTAGTCAAAGCCAAGCTTCCGAAGCGCCTGCTCCAGGCTGCGCTGCACGTGCCAGCCAAAAGGCGAATAACACTGGATGACCAGGACCATTTGATCGCGGCGCCGGGAGAGGTTGCGCAGGGCCTCGGCGAATCCCCGGCGGCGAGGGGACCCCCAGTAAAGGTAGTTCATCCCTTCCTCGAAAGCCCGCTCGACGGCGGCGGCGGGCATCCCGTAGCCGGCCGCCAGACCCAGGCGGCCCACCTCCAGGCCCGTCTTGCCAAGCACGGCTCGCTGGAAAGGACTCCGTTGGTTCCCGTTCATCCCAGGGTTCAGCATACAGTATAGGGGGATGCCTTGCTGGCAGCAGGATGTGGCCCGCCTGGCGCCGGCGGCCCGCGCCGCGCGCCTGGCCGGGGGAGCGTGCCTGCTGGTGGCGGTGACGGTGGCGCCCGTCGGCGCGCAGCGGTTGTCGGTGGGTGGCAAGGGCGGCGTACCGCTCACGGGGACACTCAAGGCCGCCTCCCCGGAGTTTATCTCATCCACCGGACGATACATCGCGGGGCCAGCCGTGGAACTGCGCCTGTTTCACCGCTTTGCGCTGGAGGTTGATGCCCTTTAACGGAGGATGAGCTATGGGTTCTCCGGGGATGCGTCCGGCGTCGCTGGCGAATCGCGGTTCCCCACCCTCAACAGGGAGGCGGGACGCTGGGAGTTCCCGGCGCTGTTTCGCTACCGCTTTGCTCGAGGCCGCCTTCGTCCGTTTGTCGGCGCCGGGCTTTCCCTGAACCGGGTAACCGGGGCTTCCCGGTTGATTGGCGGCCCGGCGGAACTGCGCCACCGCCAGGCGCTGGGATTCGTCTTCGGCGGGGGTCTGGCAATGCGGCTGGGCGGAGTCCGCCTGGCGCCGGAGATCCGGTACACCCATTGGGGGGACCGCAATTTCGGCGTCCGGGACGCGGCGCTGCGCTCGCGGCTGGACCAGGTGGATTTGCTGGTGGGAGTGAGCTTCCCCGTCTGGTAGTATCGCGGGCTTCCTGGGGGCCAGATGACGGCACGGGCGGCAATCCGTAACTCACAACGACCGGTTTGCTACAGAATCCGCGTGCCTCGTAACAAAACGGGAGACATCATCTTCCGGCCCAGGTATTCTGGCAGCGAGGCCAGGAACTCCGCCGCTCGTATACCGCCCGGCGGGGAAGAGCAAATTCATGCGGCGGTGCGTGTGCGGGTGACGCGGGTCACGGCAATGTATCATAGGTCTGGCGGAGCGGGATTAGCGTGCCGATAGAGGTTCCATTCCAAAAGCGCTGGGTACGGTGGCTGTTGGGCTTCCTGTTCTGGACGCTCGTGGTGCTATTCTACTCGGCCAAGACCACCCGCATGGGCCAGCCGGCGCCGTGGACCGAGATCCTCAAGTCCGCGATGTCGCAATGGTATGTTTGGGGCCTGCTCGCTCCCCTCATTATCGGGGTCGATCGCCTTTTGCCCGTTCCTCGCGAGGCGCTTTCCCGGCGGGTGCTGTTTCATATCCCGCTCAGCTTCGTGGTCACCACGATTTACATCTATGCCTCGGGTGCGGCGCGAGCTTTGCTGGACAGCGAGCCCGCGCGGTTCTCCCTGTCGCTGGATGTCTTGCGTGCTTCCTGGGGCGGCGCCTTCCATTGGAACATCCTGATTTACTGGCTGATTGTTGGTGTCTACGGAACCTACGACTATTACAATGACCTGCGGGAGCGCCAACTGAAAACGGCGCAGTTGGAGCGCCTGCTCGCCGAGTCGCGTCTGAACGCTCTCCGAACCCAGCTTCATCCGCATTTCCTGTTCAACGCGCTGAACGCCATCTCGGCGCACGTCGAGCGGGACCCGCGCGTCGCGCGGCGGATGCTCGAGCAATTGGGGGAGCTGTTACGCCTGTCGCTGGATCATGCCGACAGCCAGGAGATCCCGCTGGAGGAGGAACTGGCGTTCCTGGAGCGATACCTGGCGATTCAGAAGGTGCGATTCGAGGGCCGCCTGGAAGTGGTGGTCAACGTGGAGCCGGAGGCGCTGCCCGCGCTGGTGCCGACCTTCATTCTGCAGCCGCTGGTGGAAAATGCGATTCGACACGGGATCGCGCCGCGGACTTCGAAGGGAACGGTGCAGGTATCGGCCTGGCGGGAGAACGGACGGCTTCATCTCCGAGTGCAGGACGACGGCCCGGGGCTGCCGGTGGGCTGGAAGCTTGCGGCCAACAAGGGAGTGGGACTTTCCAACACTCGCGAGCGGCTCCAGCGGCTTTACGGGGTCTCCAGGCACAGCTTCGAGGTGGTGAGCGAGCCGGGCGCGGGGGTGCGGGTTGACCTCAGCTTTCCTTTTCGCGAAGGTGATGAAGTAGCGTCCCGGTAGCGCGGAAGCGATGCAGATGATCCGAGCCCTGATTGTCGATGATGAAAAGCCGGCCCGGGACCGCCTTCTGGATCTGCTCAACAAAGAGGAAGGCGTGGAGGTGGCAGGGGTGGCATGCGACGGCTGGGAGGCGATCGAGCTGATTCGGGACGAGAACCCGGACCTGATCTTCCTGGATATTCAGATGCCGAACCTGGATGGTTTCGGCGTCCTGCGGAACATGGGGCCGGGACTGATGCCGGTGACCATTTTCGTCACTGCCTATGACCAGTACGCGATCCGGGCCTTCGAGGCTCATGCCCTGGATTACCTGCTGAAGCCATTCAGCGATGAACGCTTCGCCGCGGCGCTCGACCGCGCCCGTCACTTCATCCGGACGCACCGGGCCAGCGAACTGAGCCGCCAGCTCGCCAGCCTGCTGGCCGAGCAGCCGGTTCCCGAAGAAGCTCCGTCCCGAGGGCCGGCCGCGGAACCGGCCGAGCGCCTGGTGATCAAGTCGGGCGGCCGGGTGAAGTTTCTGGACGTCGACGAGATCGACTGGATCGAAGCGGCCGGGGTCTACGTGTACCTGCACATCGGCAAGAGGAGCCATCTGTACCGGGCCACCATCGGACAGCTTCAAGAGCGGCTTGATCCGAAGCGGTTTGTCCGGGTGCATCGCTCGGCTGCCGTCAACACGGACCGGATCCGGGAGCTGCAGCCTCGCAGCCACGGTGACTACACGGTGGTGCTGAAAGACGGGACCGAGCTGACCCTCAGCCGGAAGTACCGATCCCATCTGGAGGCCTGGCTCCGGCAGTCTCTCTGAGGCGGGTGCCGTCCGGCGCGGGCGAGGCGGTCAGAAGCGGTAGCGCAGGCTGACATAGGCCCTGCGGCCGGGCTCGGGATAGCCGTCGTCGAGAAAGTAGTTCCGGTCGAAGAGATTGTGAACCCCTGCCTGGAACTGGAGCCCCTCCCGCAGCCGCCACGTGACGCCAAGGCCGGCCACGACAAAGCCCGTGGATCGAAGAAACCGGCCTGCGTCGTTCTGGTTCCACCGGCCCATTTCCGCCTCCATTTCCGCCATCAGCGAGAGCTTCCACGCGGTATAGACGAGCGAGGAATGCACCTTATGGCGGGGCGTATCCACCGGGATCAGCTCCGGGTTGGAGACGTTCCTGCGATTCAGGTAAGTGTAGTTGGCCGTGAGATCGAAGAAGCGCGCCGGCCGGAGGTGAAATGAGACCTCCGCGCCCGCGTGCGTGGCGCGGCCCACGTTCCGCAACTGGTAGACGTTCGGCTGGGGGTAGAAGCGCTGGATAGCGTCGTCGAGGCCGCTGCGGAAAGCGGCAAGGCGCAACGTGCCCCGAGTTCCCAGGCTGCGGGAGTAACCGGCCTCCAGATTCAGCGAGCGTTCCTTTCTCAGATACGGGTTCGGTATGGACTGGCCGCGACGGTAGGAGTAACGGTCCTTGATGGTGGGCAGACGCGTCTTGTGGGCGGCGGTGAAGTAGATCCGGTCCGTTTCGGTAAGGCCGTAGAAGACGCCCGCCTGGTAATTGAGGGACCAGAGCGAATCGAGCGGGAAAGGAACAACCTGCCCAGCGAGGAAATCCTCGGCGTTGAGGACGCGGAGACGGTCGGCGCTGGCGCCCAGGATCGCCGAGGCGCGCCGGCCCAGCCGGATCGTGTCCTCGAGGCCGGCCGAGATGGCCTGGTCGCGGAAGGCGCGGGCCGGCTGGCCGAGGTTCCTTTCCCGGTGGGTGTCGTCCTTCAAGTAGAGCGAGCCGGCGAACGTCTGGGCGCCCGCTCCGCCGGCTTCCACCTGCACGCTGCCACCCCAGGTATCGTCGTCATAAAGGCTGTTGAAGGAGGACCGGCGGTACTGGGTGGAGTAAGTGGCGTCATCGAAAGCCCGGAGGAAGTTGTCGAACTTGTCGCGGAACAGGCGGGTGCGCAACCGGAGGGTGCGGCTCAAGGCGCTGTCGCCGATGAAGTAGAAGCTTTGCTTGTTCCACTGGGGCCACCGCCAGAAGCGGGGCCGCACGTCCGGGTCGAGGCCCGCGTAAGGCGGATTGCCCTTCTTTGCCCGCTGATCAATGAAACAAAACACGTACTGGTCCGAGGCGCGCGGCGTCCAGGCGGCCTTGAAGCGCTCCTTGTGGTCGCGCTGGTAGGCGTTCACCCGCCGGTAGCCCGGTTGCAGCTGGTTAGGTTGAAAGCCGTGGGAGAGCGGGAAGAAGCTGCTATTCAGCGCCGCGAGGCTTCCCTGGAACCAGAACCGCCGCCACCGGGAACCGGCGTTCACAAAGCCGTGCACCTGGCC
>CAZXVW010000195.1:0-7840 GCA_964644025.1 uncultured Solibacteraceae bacterium
AGGCCGATGGCTCCTTCGAACGACCGCCGGCTATGGATCTCGGCTGTCTTTTCGCCGTTGACAAAGGCGATGATGTGGTTGCCGATGCAGTCGATCTCAATGTCGTGCCAGACGCCCGCCTTCATCTTGCCGGGGAAGGCGCGGGCCAGATCGTAGATGGATCCGCCGGGATTGCGTTCCTTGCCGGCGGCGTCATCGAGAAGCTGCAACTCGAAACCATTGAAAGCGGGCCGTCCGACCTTGCCATGGCCGGGGTCGCGAAACAGGACGCCGCTGTTGAAGTGCGGCAGCGCGGAGCGGAACTTCAGGCGCAGCTTAAAGTCCTGGAACTCCTGGACGGTGGCCAGCCAGCCGTTGGTGAGTTCGCCTTGCCGGCGGCTCACGACGATCGCGCCGTCCCGGACAGCCCAGTTTCCGCTGCCGACGATCTCCCAGCCGCTGAGATCCTTGCCGTTGAACAACGGCCGCCATGCGCCGGCCGGCTCCGAGGCGCTTTTGCAACCGCACAGCACCACGAGCGCCAGCAGGATGAGAACAGCCTTGTTGCGTATCATGCCAGTCGCCGGGACCTCAGGCGCGAATTGGAACCAGATTCGGGCCGTGAGCCACCGTTTCACTCCTTTCCTTCCCCGGGTTGACGGTTCTCCGGGCCGACGGGCTGCAGGACGCTCTCGAACATCTTCCGGGTTTCCTCGATGTTATGTTTGACCGCGCTGACCAGCGCTTCCACATCCCGGCGAATACAGGCCTGGAGGATAGCCCGATGTTCGACCAGGGCCTTCTTGGCCCGGGACGGTTTTACGGTAGCGAGGTTCCGGTAACGGGAGCTGCGCAGCCAGAGTTCGTCCAGCATCTGGAGCAGGTAGCCCCGGCGGCAAGCGCGGTAGATGGTGTAGTGGAACCGCCGGTTCACCCGCAGCGTTTCCTCGTAAGCTCCGGCTTCGGTCAACTGCTTCATCTGCGCGAAGAGCGTTTTCAGCTCCTTGATGTCAGCGTCGGTCAGCCTGACCAGGGCCAGGCGCGCGGCGAGGGCCTCGATTTCCGCGCGGATCAGGTACAGGTCCTCGATTTCTTCCCGGCTCAGCGGCTTCACGTGAACGCCGTGGTGGGGGATGATATCGACGTAGCCTTCCGCTTCCAGGCGCTTGAAAGCTTCCCGCAGCGGGATGACACTCACTCCGAGCCGTTTCTTGAGGCGGTTCTGGTCGATTTTCGTACCGGGCTTCAACCGGCCGGAAATGATGTCCCGCCGGATTTCCTCGAGGATGGTCTCGCTGAGCGTACTGTAAGCCATAGCGTCATTCCTACGGGTGGGCAGGAGCGGGAGTGAGACTCCCGCGCGGACTAAGAGTCCGCCCCACCTGCCGCTGCCGGGTTGAAACGATTTGAGTCACTGTTTCTCGCCGCCGGCCTCACGGCTCCGGCGCCACCGGGGTGGTCAAGCGCTCCGGTAAAGCTTAGTTAACACAAACTCCTGGTGACCGAGCGTTTCGGCGCAAGTCAACCGGCCGCTGGCCACGCGGATCATCATGTCCCACAAGCGATCACCCGCCTGCTCCAGGGTGTACCGGCGCTGGAGCAGGCCGGAGACATCCACGTCGATGTGTTCACTCATGGTTTTCACGGTGAGCGGGTTGGCCGAGAGCTTGATGACCGGCTCGATCGGGTTGCCCACGATATTGCCCTGGCCGGTCGGGAACAGATGGACCACCGCGCCGGAGGCGGCCCACAGCGTCACCGCCTCGGCGGCGGCCGAAGAGGTATCCATGAACCACAACCCGGGCCCTTTCGGCGCCTCGGCCGGTCCGAGGCAGCCGACGTAGCGGCTCTTGCGCCCGATCTTCTGTAAGTTGCCGAGAGCCTTTTCCTCGATGGTGGTCAGGCCGCCGCGGATATTGCCCTTGGTCGGCTGCGAGCCCAACAGGTCGGCTCCCTGGGAAACGATGAAGTCGTTGTAGGCTCTGAAGATCTCCAGGAACTGCTTGCCGACCTCGGGCGTGGCCGCCCGCGAGGCGCAGAAATCCTCGGCGCCGCAGATCTCCGACGTCTCACCGAAGCTGACCGTAGCCCCTATCTCGGTGAGGGAATCCACGACGTTACCCACAGTTGGATTAGAAGCCAGGCCGCTGGTGGTGTCCGACTCACCGCACTTCACCGATACATACAATTCCCTTACGTGGCACTCCTCCCGCGGGATCTCACTGGCCTGCTGGAGGAACTTCTGCGCAGTCCGGGAAACCGCCTCGATGGTGCGGAAATCGCCGTTCCGCTCGATGGAGAAACCCTCGACCGGCTTGCCGGTTTCCGCGATTCCGTCCACGATCCGCCGGGTCCACTCCGGCTCGATGCCGACCACCACGCAGGCGGCCACGTTCGGATTCGCCCCCGTGCCGATCATCGTGCGGAAGAAAAGCTCCAGGTCCTCGCCGAATTGGAGGCGTCCATAAGCGTGGGGAAGAGCCAGCGTGCCTTTGACGTTGGCGGCCACCGCTTCACAGGCCGCGTTGGATATGTCATCCACCGGCAGAATCACGACGTGGTTCCGGGTGCCCACCCGGCCGTTTTCCCGCCTGTATCCCTGGAATGTCTGCTCTCTCATGATCACCACCTCGCCGTCTTCAAATTGTGGGTATGAACGTGTTCGCCCGGTGAGATCGCGCCGGTTGCGTTTCCGATCGGCGCGTTGTACTTGATCACCTGTTCACCGGCGGCAACCGGCGCCAGCGCGATCTTATGTCCCAGGGGGATGTCCTGGGCGGCCGTCAACCGGAGCGTTTCATCGGTCTCCATGTTCCAGCCGGTCAACTGCTGGTCTTTCTTCACGTCCGTTACCGCGACGGCTACGTTGTCCTGTTTTGCGTGAACAATGAAATGAATCATAATCTCTCCGCTTTTTCCCAGGCCGCCGGATGCTATCCGAGCGGCATCCGGCAATGCCGGCGCAGGAACTCGATGTTCTTCGCCGTGGCCTCGATCACATTCCGGCGGTCCGTGTGCCGGGACTCGAACACGTACCAGCCGTCATAGCCGATGTCGTTGAGCGCCTGAAAGGCTGCCGGCCAGTCAACTGGACCCGGCTCAGACAACAGTTTCTCGTGGTTCTTGACGTGCACCTGGCAGATCCGCTCCCTGCCCAGCAGCTTGATGCCGGGAATCGCCTGCTCCCGGTGCCCGTAGTAGGCCATATTGAAGAGGTCGTAGTAGACCTTGACCGCCGGATGCTGCACCAGGTCGACGAGTTTCTTGTTCTCCGCCGGGCTAAGCGAGTTCTCCAGACCCATGACGACACCCGCTTCGGCGGCCGCCGGAGCGGCGGCACGCAGCAGTTCGACCACCGGCCCGTAGGAAGCCTCGTCGTTCATGTCGGGAGCATTGGCGCGGAAGAAAGCCACCAGGATCACGCTGGAACCGAGGAACTCCGCGACGCGGATAGCCCGCGTCAGGTTGATGCCGGCCACCGGCGAACGGAGGATGGAAACGCCACGGTCCCAGACGCCGGCCAGCGAGGGGATGATCATTCCCCACCGGTTGGCTTCCTTTTTGTAACGGCGCACGACGTCCCAGTCCCGCAGGTTGGGAGTTCCAGAGGTGATTTGCAACTCCACGCCGAGCAACCCCGGGATCTGCCGGGCCAGCTTGAAGACGCCGAAGTCGCCCACCATCTTCATGCTGGCGGCGCGGTGGCCGATCTTGAGGGGGACCGGCTGCTGGGATTCGGCGGGCGTTTTTGCCGGCGGCGCGCCGCGGGCGGCCTTGCCCGCAACCACCGCGCCCAGGCCGGCGCCTTGCACCAAAGTACGGCGCGAAACGTTTCCGTGACTCATGGCATTGTCGTCCCTCCTCGATGTTGCGGCGGCCGGTCCCGCCGGCGCCGCACCGGTTTCGAGCAGCTCGCGTGGCCCCGGCTTGCCGAAGCGCCGCCAATCAGGGGATCTCGGCTGCCTTAACGTGACGATGCTCGGCGGCCGACAGCAGCGCGCCGCGGGCGATCTGCACGGCTGGCAGATGGTCTCGGGCGGACGGAAACGCCGGCCGCTTTCCCTGCACTGCCTCCAGAAAGTGAGCGTACTGGAGGAACGAAGGATCCAGCTTGCTGGTGGGCAGGGTGACCTCGCGGGTCTGGGCGCGGGGCGATTCCTGCTTGCCGTAAGGCCGCCAGTAAGCGCGCTGGTGTAGCACCGCCTTGCCGGAGCTGCGCGAGCCAAGTTGCAGGGTGGCGCCTTCACCGAACAGGATGTCCGGTCCCGGGCCGCCGCAGGAATACAGGTTTCCGCCGTAGGTCATCAGCGCGCCGTTGGTGTAACGGACAACGACGCCGGCATGGTCCCAGGAATCGCGCTTTTCCAGACGCCGGTTGTGGGTGCCGCCCAGGCAGGTGACTTCCTCGATGCCGCTGTTGATGAACCAGTTGAAAACATCGAGCGTGTGAATTCCCTGCTCATAGACGACGGCCCCACCTTCAGCCTGATGCATGCGCCAGTTGCGCCGCGAGTCGACTTCCGGGTCGGGGTAGATCTTGCGCCAGTCGGCGCGGAACGTCTGCGCCCAACCGTAGAGCACGCGCCCGATGAGGCCGTCGCGGAGTTTCGCGGCGAGTGTCTGGTAGCCCGGGGAGTGCCGGCTCTGGGTACCCACCTGAATGACTTTCCGGTTCCGGTCCGCGGCGGCGATGATCTTCCGGGTGTCGGCCACGTCGATGGTGAGGGGTTTTTCACACAACACGTGCTTGCCGGCGTCCAGGGCGGCCACCGCGCCTTCCCGATGGAGGAGGTTGGGCAGCGAGATGACCACGGCGTCCAGCTCCGGATCCTTGAGCATCTGGTGAAAGTCCCGGTAGAGTTTCGGCTGGCCGCTGGTGACCAGGCGGCGTTTCTCTTCCAGCATCTCGGGCAGGATGTCGCAAAGGGCCACCAGGTCAAACTGGTCCCCGTAGTGATTGATGGCGCGAATGTGGGTCTTGCTGCGGTTGCCGCACCCGATGATTCCGATATGCAATTTCTCGCCTGGCCCGAGGCGGGTCGGGATAATGGAGGTATCCGGCGCGGCCGCGCTGGCGATTCCCGCGACGGCCCCCAACCCGGCTCCAGCCGGCAGCAGCACGTTCGTTTCCAGAAACGAACGGCGCGTCAGTGCCTCATCGCTCATGAGACTGTTCCTCTCTCGGCAATCTGTCTTGAGGGCGTCACTCCCGCCGCTCCGGCTGTGCCGCGTTCCGGAGGCGGGCCGGGGAGGGACGGCCACAAGCGAAAGTATTATAACTTATAATTTCTAAACTGCAAACTCTCAAAACAGGCTTTGGCTGATCTTCCCCTTCCCGGCGACGGTGGAAGCCCACGCGGTGATGGCGCGGGGCAGCAAATCACGGGCAGTTACCAGAAGAGGATGTAAAGCGTCACGGTGAGTGCGATGATCACGGCTCCGTAAAGCTTCGCCGCTGGGTGCGGTTTCAGCGCCACCACGTGCCGCTCCGGCAGGCGCCGTGCCTCGGCGAGCGGCCAGAACCTGTTCGCGACCACGATCACGGCACAGGCGACGATGCAGGCGCCGGCGGCCGCGTTCAGGAATGCGTGCGATTGCCACCGCCACTCCATGTAGAGCATCAGCCCGCCGTAGACGGCCGGCGAGATGAGCAGAGCGACGACTGCGCCGCCGGGCGGCGCCTTGGGCAGAACGAGTCCCAGAAGGAATACGGCCAGGATGCCCGGCCAGATGAAGTTCCAGACCCGCTGCATGTACTCGTAGATGCCGCCCATCTGGGCCAGCTCCGGGGCCAGCAGGCAGGCAAAAACGAGAAATACCGCCGTTACGATGCGGCCGATGCGCACCTCCGCCTTCGGGCTGAGCTTCCGGCGGGCCAGGTGACGCCCGTAGATATCGATGGTAAAGATGGTGGAGGCGGAGTTCAGCATCGAATCCAGCGTGCTCATGACGGCGCCGAATAGCGCTGCGAACATGAAGCCGCGCAGGCCGACCGGCAGCAGCTTGGTCATGAGAAAAGGGTAGGCGTAGTCTTGAGAGGCGACGTCGCCGCGATACAGCTCGTAGGCCGCGATGCCGGGAAAAACCACCAGGAACGGAATCAGCAACTTCAGAAAGGCGGCGAACAAGATCCCCTTCTGTCCCTCGCTCAAGCTCCTGGCGGCCAGCGCCCGCTGGGTGATGAACTGGTTGAGTCCCCAGTAGGCGATGTTCGGAATCCAGATGCCCATCAAGTAGATGGTCCAGGGCAAAGTATCGTGGCTGGCCGGCAGCATCACGTGCAGCTTGCTGGAATTGGCCGCCAGGAACGCACCCAGGCCGCCGGTAGCCTGAAGGCTGATGACGAGAACCAGGAAGCCGCCGCCGAGCATCGCCAGCCCCTGGATCAGGTCGGACCAGACCACGGCCTTCAAGCCGCCGTAGATCGTATAGCCACCGGCGATCAGCCCGATAGCCCAGACGGCCCCGGTCAGATCCAGGCCGAA
This sequence comes from uncultured Solibacteraceae bacterium, assembly GCA_964644025.1. GTDB lineage: Bacteria > Acidobacteriota > Terriglobia > Bryobacterales > Bryobacteraceae > CAZXVW01. The sequence goes on from CAZXVW010000195.1 coordinate 6,465, forward strand.
CATGGTCTCCAGCGCCAGGCCGCCGGTATAGAGCACGCCGGCCATGCCGACAATCACGTACACCACCATCAGGTAGATTGCCATGATGGCGCGGGAAGCCGGCCCGTAGCGGTACTCCAGGTATTCGGGAAGCGTGTAGATGCCGCTTCTGAGAAACCGCGGCAGCAGAACCAGGGCGACAAAGACAAGGGAGACGGCGGCCACCCACTCGAAGCAGGCGATGGCCAATCCGAGCCCGTAACCTTCTCCCGCCATGCCGATAAAATGCTCGGTGGAAATGTTGGAGGCGATCAGCGAGATCCCGATCAGCCCCCAGGAGAGGCTTCGGCCGGCCAGGAAGTAGTCGTCCGAGGTGTCCTCCTTGCGCGAAGCGTAGAGCGAGACACCCACCACCAGGGCGAGGAAGGCGAGAAACGTAATGATGTCGAGACCGGAAAGCGCCATGCTGTGCTCTGATCTGCCGCCGGGGATAACGGCGAAAAACGACAGGCTATCAGAAACGGGCGGTGCCCTGCCGCCGGCAGCCGGACCGGTGCGGCGGAGACCCCTGAGGACTGGGATTCTGGCTCGTTGCCGCCGCGCAGCTCTGAGGGCCGCGGCTCTGCTCTGCTGCGTGGTGTCCGCCGCGCCCGCCGGTGACGTCGAGTCTTGGAACCACGTCGGCGGCCAGATCCTCCGTATCGGCCACTTCAACTGGAGCGTGTCCGCGGAGGGGCGAGTCAGGGACCGGTTCGGCAGTCTATATGACCGGCGGTTGGGAACGGTGATAGGGGTAGACTTAGGGCACCGGTTCACCGCTTCGGGAGGCTATCTGGTCCAGAACAAGGAACACAGCGAAAACCGCTTCCTCTGGGAGCAGCGCCTCACGGCTGGGCTCGGCTACGAGCTGTTCCGCCATGGCAGCGTACGTGTCGAGGGACTAACGCTCTACGAGCGCCACTTCACGCCCAGCGGGTACGCCGATTCCAACCGCTATCGGCAGCGCTTCGAAATGGAGTCCCGCAAGAAGGGGCTTTCTCCGTGGCTGTACGAAGACTTCACGTTCTTGAACGAGGGCTTTGTCCGCTCCCGCTCCCGGGCCGGCCTCCTATGGCGCTCCCGCGGCTATTATTTCGCGGTGGGCTACCAGTTCGAAACCATCAGGAATCCCCCGGGTTCGTCCTGGCATCCGCGCCACGCCATCATCATCTCGTTCAGCGGTTTGCGTTTCCACATCCTCGATTGAAAGCCCGTGGTGCGCCGATCGAAGCCAGCCTCAAGCCGGGGAACTCTTACGCCGGCGCCGCCTCAGCCACAAGTACAGGTAAGCGGCCGCCAGCGCGCTGTAGTTGAGAATCATGAACCAGGGCTGGGCCCAGGAAATTCCGTCAAAGCGG
>CAZXVW010000196.1:0-7596 GCA_964644025.1 uncultured Solibacteraceae bacterium
TGCGCCGGCAACAGCGGCGGCCGCCGGGCAGGCAGCGTCCGGCAAGTCCCCAAATGTGCTGTTCATCTTCACGGACCAGCAACGCTGGGACAGCGTCGGCGCTTACGGGTGTCCGCTCGACCTCACGCCAAACCTCGATCACCGGCTGACGAAGGAAGACGTGATTCCTCCGGAGCGCCTCTCCGAGATCACACCGAATCTCGACCGGCTGGCCGCCCACGGTGTCCGGTTCGCCAACGCGTTCACCTCGCAGCCGGTGTGCGCGCCGGCGCGCAGCACGGTCCAGACCGGCAAGTACCCCACCGTCACCGGCGTGATTCACAATGGCCTGACTTTGAAGGACGACGAGCGCACGCTGGCCCATTACTTCAAGAGCCACGGCTACCAGACCGGCTACATCGGCAAGTGGCATCTGGGAGGAACCGGGAAAAAGCCGGTGCCGCCGGAGCGCCGCGGCGGCTACGACGAATGGTGGACGGCGTCCGATTTGCTGGAGTTCACCTCCACACCTTACGACGGAGACGTCTTCGACGCCGACAACAAGCCCATCCACTTTTCCAACTACCGCGTGGATGCGATGACCGACCTGGCCGTGAAGTTTCTGCGCCAGCGCAGCACGTCAAAGCCGTTCTACCTGTTTCTCTCCTACCTGGAACCGCATTTCCAGAACTCGACCAACACGTTCGTCGCTCCGCATCATTACGCCGACCGGTACCGGAACGCCTTCTACGTTCCGCCGGATCTGGCGCCCTATCCCGGCGACTGGAAATCGCAACTGCCCGACTACTACGGCATTGTCACCCGGATCGACGAGTGTGTCGGCCGCCTGATGAAGGAGCTGGAAGACCAGGGAATCGCCGAGGAGACGCTGGTGGTGTTCACCTCGGATCACGGCTGCCACTTCCGTACGCGAAACCGGGAATACAAGAGGAGCTGCCATGAAGGCTCGACGCACGTGCCAATGATCATCCGGGGGCCCGGATTCACGGGCGGGCGCGTGGTGCCCGAACTAGTGAGCCTGGTGGACCTGGCGCCCACGCTGCTCGACGCCGCGGGTATCAGCGTGCCGTCGGCCATGCAGGGCCGGAGCTTCACCCGGCTGGCGCGCGGGGATAACTCCGGGTGGCGGAACGAGGTGTTCATCCAGACGCGCGAAGTGCAGCTCGGCCGCATCATCCGGACGGAGCGGTGGAAATACTGCGTCTGGGATCCAGAGAACCGGAACCGCAACCAGCCCCACAGCACGCATTACACCGAGCATCATTTCTACGACCTGCACAACGACCCGGCTGAGCACGTGAACCTCATCGGCCGCAGCGATTACCGGAAGATCGGCCAGGAGCTGGCCGAGCGCCTGCTCGCCCGGATGAAAGAGGCCGGCGAGCCGGAGGCGACCATCACCCCCTCGCGGTATTACGCTTGAGACGGTTCCGGCACGCCCGGTACCCGGAGGAAGCCAAGCCGCGGCAGCTCGCTACTGCGGGCTGCCGGTGACCCGGCGGTACCATTCGGCGTAAAGGTTCGCCAGGGAGCGAACGGTCTCCGGGTAGCGGCTGGCGAGGTTGCGGGTTTCGGTCTTGTCCTCGGCGATGTCGTACAGCTCCCAGGGCACGTTCTCGCCACGCCCCCAGGAAACCAGCTTCCAGTTCCCCTTGCGCACCGCGCGGCCCCGGCTCCACTGAAAAAACAGCGGCTTTCGCCGCTCCTTTTTCTTGCCCGTGAGCACCGGGATCAGGCTTTCGCCAGCCAAAGGCCAGATGCGCTGCCCGTGGAACTGTTCGGGGTACTTCGCCCCGGCGACCTCGACGAAGGTGGCCATGATGTCGATGAAGTGTCCCGGGTAGTCGCGCACCACGCCGCCGGGATGGAACGCCGCCCGCGACGATTCCAGAAACTCCGGCCAGCTCACGATGAAGGGCGTACAGATGCCGCCCTCGTAACTGTAATTCTTGTAGAACCGGTAGGGCGTGTTGCCGACATTGGCCCAGTCCGGGCCGAGCGAGGACCAGCGCGTCATCGTGCCGATTTCGCCCGTGCCAGGGACGTTGTAGCCCTTGGTGACCACCTCGGCGGAAGCCCCGTTGTCGGAGGTGAAAATCACCAGCGTGTTCTTTTCCACGCCGAGTTCCCTCAGCTTGGCGAGGATTTTGCCGATGTTCTGGTCCATGCGGTCGATCATCGCGGCGTAGACAGCCATTTTGAGCTCTTCGGTGTCCTTTTCTTCTTCCGAGAGCGAGCTCCAGGGCCGGTGCGTGGGCGCCGAAAGCGGGAAGGTGTCGTCGATGAGACCCATCTTGCGCTGGCGCTGGTAACGGGCGCGTCGGATCGCCCCATAACCGGCCCGGTACTTGCCGCGATATTTCGCGATGTCTTCCGGCCACGCCATCAACGGATCGTGAGGCGCATTGAAGGCAAGGTAGAGGAAAAACGGGCGCTTGTCGTCCTGCCCCTCGTCGAGGAACTTCAACGCGTACCTGGTGAAGTAATCGGTGGTGTAGAAATCCTTCTCGGGCGGGGTGTAAGGCTGGAACAAGCGGGCGTCGATGCACCAGGCGCGGTTGGGCCGCTTCTGGGCCGGTTTGCCCTCTCCGGGGCGCTGGCGGCCCGGGTTGAAGTAGTTGCAGGCCCCGTCGCGCAGTCCGAAGTAGTGGTCGAAGCCGCGGTCGTAAGGATTCTCCGTGCCGTGGTGCTTGCCGGCCATGTAGGTCCGGTAGCCCGCCGAACGGAGAACTTCGCCGAGCGTCACGGCGTTGCGGATGACGGCGGGTTTGCGATCCATGCCGCACTGCTGCGCATAAAGGCCGGTGAGCAGGCAGGCCCGGGAAGGAAAGCACTTGGCGGTATTGTGGAACTGGGTGAAGCGCACGCCGGCGGCGGCCAGCCGGTCCAGGTTGGGCGTGGCGATCTCGCTGCCGTAAGGCGCGGTGTCGCTCCAGCCGAGATCGTCGGCCAGGATCAGCACGATGTTCGGGCGCGAGGGCGGCTGCCCGGCGGCGAAGACGGCCTGTGCGAGGGGAACCACAACAACGCTCAGGCATGCGCAGAAGGAGAGAAGACTGCGACGGCGAATCGGGTGTTTCATAAAAGCTCCGGCGGCCGTTACCCGGCCTACCGAAAGATTTTATACCCCTTTTCCTCCGGGCTGCCTTCGGCCCGGGTGAGAGCGCCTGCCGCCTGTTATACTGTTTGTCCGTGTTTTCAGCGCGCGAGGCCCTGTTGACAAAACCCGTAGTTTCAGCCCAGGACGCAGCCGCATTGATCGCCGACGGCGCCACGGTGGGCATTGGCGGCTCGGGCGCCGGGCACGCCATCCCGGACAAAATGCTCGAAGCCATCGGCAAGCGGTTCCGCGAAACCGGACAGCCTCGCGCCCTCACCGTGGTGCATGCGTTTGGCGTCGGCAATCAGAAGGACCGGGGACTGGAGCACATGGCCCACGCGGGACTCTACCGCCGCGTGGTGGGCGGGCACTGGTCGATGTCGCCGGCGATGGCCCGGCTGGCGGCCGACAACGCCTTCGAGGCTTACTGTTTGCCGGCCGGCGTCATCATCCAGCTTTTCCACACCGCTGCGGCGGGCAGTCCCGGCTGGATGACCCACGTCGGGCTGCACACCTTCATTGACCCGCGGCAAAAAGGGGGCAAGCTCAACGCCAAGGCCCGCGAGGACCTGGTGGAGCTGGTGAGGCGAGACGGAAAGGAATACCTTTTCTACCCCACCATCCCGATCGACGTGGCGCTGGTGCACGCCTCGGAAGCCGACGCGGGGGGGAACCTGGGTATGAACAACGAACCCGGCTTCTGGCACAATTGCGCCCTGGCTCAGGCCGCCAAGGCCTCCGGCGGGATGACGATCGCGGTGGCGCGCCGCCTGGTGGAAAAGGGAGCGATTCACCCGCGCGACGTCCGCGTGCCCGGCTGCTTCGTGGACTACCTGGTCATCGATCCCGACCAGGGCATGACCTACCAGATTGATTTCGACCCCGCGCTCAATGGCGACGCCGTCAAGCCGGACGAAGAATTCGGCGACTTCCCGCTGAGCGTCCGGAAGGTCATCGCCCGCCGGGCTGCGCTGGAGCTGGCGCCGGGCAGCGTTTTGAACGTCGGCTTCGGGATGCCCGACGGCGTGGTGAAGGTAGCGCGGGAACAAGGCCTGGCCGCCGCCGTCCTGCCGACCACCGAACACGGCCAGTTCGGCGGCGTCCCGGCGGAGGGCCTGGACTTCGGCGCTTCCTATAACCCTTCCGCCATCCTCGAGACCGGCCATATGCTTTCCTTCTACCAAGGGCGCGGCGTGGACGAGGCTTACCTCGGTTTCCTGCAGATTGACCGCGAGGGAAACGTGAATGTCAGCAAGCTTGGCGAGGCCATCATCGGCGTCGGCGGCTTCATCGACATTTCGCAACGGGCGCGGAAGATCGTCTTCTGCGGGACGCTGGCGGTGCGGGCGCGGTCTGAATTGGCCGACGGGTCATTACGCTACCTGGAGCACGGCCGGCCGAAGTTCGTCGAGCGGGTGATCGAGACCACCTTCAGCGCCGGCTACGCCCGCCAACTGGGACAAGAGGTGCTCTACGTCACCGAGGCGGCTGTGTTCCGCCTGACCGAAGGCGGGGTGCGCCTGGAGGAAATCGCCCCGGGCATTGACCTGGAACGTGACGTCTTCCCGCAGATGGGGTTCCGCCCCTTGCTGGCCGACCCAATGCGCCCGATGGCCGCCGAGCTATTCCGCCCGGAGCTCCTGCCGCGGGGCCTGTTCCACCATTTCCCCGCTCCGTCCGCCGGGTAAGTTGAGCCGGCCGGGCCGGCGACGATTTTGCTTGCGCCGGAGGCCGGAGAGGGCCTATCATCGGCAACGGCAGGAGGATGCAAATGCGCATTGAATCATCCCGCAGGTCATTTCTTGCGATGTCGGCGCTGTCGGCAGCCAGCGCGCGCCGGGTGGCGGGGGCAAACGATCGTCTCCGGCTGGGCGCGATCGGCACCGGGGGCCGCGGCCAGTACCTGATGAAGGAATTGAACAAGACCGGAGCGGTGGAATGGGTGGCCGTGTGCGATGTGTACAATGTCCGGCGCGATCAGGCAGCCACCATCGCGGGCGGCCAGGTCAAAACGTACAACGATTACCGCGGGGTGCTGGAGCATCGGGACATCGACGCGGTGATCGTGGCTACGCCGGACCACTGGCACGGGCCGATCACCGTGGCGGCTTGCGAAGCCGGCAAAGATGTTTACGTGGAAAAGCCGATGGTCCACAAGCCGAAGGATGGACAGGCCGTCGTGCGCGCGGCGCGGCGCAACCGGCGCGTGGTGCAGGTAGGCATGCAGGCGCGGGCAGTGGCCCACTGGCAGGAGGCGCGGCGCCGGTTCATCGAACGCGATGCGGTCGGCAAGGTCGGGCTGGTGCGAACCTGGTACGACAGCAACAAGGGTTACGTGAAAAAGCCCCCGCCGGGCATGGAGCGCAAGCCGGAGGGCCTGGACTGGAACCGCTGGTGCGGACCGGGACCGAAGGTCCCCTGGAACCCCGAGATCTACTTCAGCCCGTACAAGTGGCTCCATTACGACGGCGGGATGATCATGGGCATCGGCATCCACGTGATTGACTCGGCGCGGCAGTTCACCGGGATCGTTCATCCGAAGGCCGCGGTGGCCGGCGGCGGCATTTACTACTACCATGACCGGGACACGCCCGACGTGGTGAACTTGATCCTCGAATATCCCGAGGGGTTGAACGTGACCTTCGAGGCAGAGATAATGACGGCCGGAATGCCGCGCTCTTCGGCCGGCATCGAACTGCGCGGCACCAAGGGCATCCTTCATGTGAACCGGTATGAGCAGGACCCGGGCTGGGTCTATACGCCGAAGCCGAAAGCCAGCAACGTTCCCGCGGCCTCGGGCCCCGGCGGCCCGTCAAGCGCCGAACTCCTGTTGAAGAACTGGCTCGAGTGCATCCGGACAAGGGAGAAGCCGGTGGCGAACGAAGTGGAAGGCTACTATTCCGCGATGGCCTGTTACATGGGGTTGGAGGCTTACCGGCAGAAGAAGAGGATCGAGTGGAACCGGAAATGGGATGTTTGAGCGGTCCGCGCCGGACCAACATTGGGGGATGAGATGGCAAGCGTGAGTTCCCGCCGCGGTTTTCTGAAGGCCGGGCTGGCCGGTTCGCTGGCCGCCTGTGGGGTGCGCCGGCGGCGGCGCCCGAATCTACTGGTGATCCTGACCGACGACCAGCGGCCGGACGCGATGAGCTGCTACGGTGCGCCGAGCCCGCTGAATTTCATGAAGACCCCGAACATGGACCGGCTGGCCGCCGGAGGAGTACGGTTCCGCAACATGTTCGTCACTACCTCTTTGTGCTCGCCCAGCCGCGCCTCGATGATGACCGGCCAGTACGTGCACACGCACGGGGTCAAGCGCTTGCGGGCCAACCTGCGGCCGGACGCCGTGATCTTTCCTTCGCTGCTCAAGAAAGCCGGCTATGAAACCGGTTTCGTCGGCAAGTGGCACATCGGGGAAGACAGCGATATTCCGAACCCCGCCTTCGATTACTGGGCCGGCATTCGCGGGCAAGGCCGGTACTTCGATCCGGTCTTGAACATCAACGGCCGCCAGGCCAAGGAAAAGGGTTACTCGGAAGACATCTTCACCAACCACGCCATCGAATTCATCCGCCGCCGCCGCGAGAGGCCCTTCTTCCTCTGGCTGGCGCACAAGGCGCCCCATTCGCCCTGCACCCCACCGAAGCACCTGGAACAGTTATACGAGGACGTGGACGTTCCCGTGCCGGCCACTTATGAGGAGTCGCCGGCAAACAAGCCGGCCTGGTTCGCCCGGTGCCACGACCACGACTACTTCCACCGGCTGCTGTATCCGAAGCCGAACTACGAAAAGTACGTGAAGAACTACGCCCGCACGCTGAACTCGGTGGATGAAAACCTGGGGCGGATCCTTGACACGCTCGACGAGAAAGGGCTCACGGAAAACACCGCCATCTTTTATCTGGGAGACAACGGCCACTTCCTCGGCGAGCATCAGCTCTATTCGAAGATGCTGCCTTACGAGGAATCGATGCGGATCCCGCTGCTGGTGCGGTATCCGGGTTTTGCTCCGGCGGGGGTGAACAACGACGGTATCGTTTTGAACGTGGACCTGGCGCCGACGATTCTCGATCTGGCCGGAGTGCCCGTCCCGGGCGGCATGGAGGGCCGCTCGGCCAAGGAGCTGCTGCGGGGCGCGACGCCGGAGGGGTGGCGCCGGTCCTTCCTTTACGAGTACTTCACCAGCACCTGGGGCGTGCCCTCGCTCGAATGCGTGCGGACGGCGGACGGCTGGAAGTACGCCCGCTACCGTGACTGGGAGCAGATGTACAACCTGGAGGAAGATCCGACCGAGGTGCGAAACCTGGCTGCGCTGCCGGACTACGCCCGGAAGAAGGGCGAGTTGATCGCCGAGTTGCGCCGCCTCGGCGGCGGCGTTCGCGAGCTGGAGGGGCCGAGTGCGTACAAACCCAGGGCGCGGAAAACGCCAGCGAAGCAAAGTTGAGGAGAGCTTCTTTCTCCGGCCGCCACCGCGCCTCAGCCCTGAGTACGGCCCA
>CAZXVW010000197.1:0-7574 GCA_964644025.1 uncultured Solibacteraceae bacterium
TTGGCCTCCCCCTTGCTGATCAGGTCCTCTTCCATGAGTTTCCGGAGCTCGCGCAGCGCCCGCTCATGCGGCGGCGCCGGCGTCGCCGGTTTCTCGCGCTGCTTCCGGCGGCGGCGCCAGAACCAGAACCCGGCCGCTGCCAGGGCGACTAGCACTGCTCCATAGATCCACGGAGCCAGCCTGGGAAGCGCCACCGGCGGGGCGATTTCCTTGATATCGGGAAGCCGGGAGGAGTCGGGCAACACGGAGACCACCCGCACCGGAACCGGGTCGGTCTTAATAACGCGACCGGCGCCGAACCGGATCGTGAGGGCCGGGATTTCATAGTCGCCCGGCAGGAACGGCTCCAGCTCATAGACCTGGCTGCGCAGGACCTGGTTGTCCCCCACCAGCCGGGGCTCGCCGGAACGGGTCCGCGTCACGGTGAACTTGCCGAGCTTGCGATCAGCCGCGGGCGTCGGAAACTGGACCTTGTCGCTCTCACCGGCGCGGGCCTCCAGCACCAGCTCGACGTGGTCAGCGGCCGTGATTTGCCGCCGGCTTACTTTCAGCGTCAGCGCCACGGGCCCGTTCTGGTAATGTTTCTCGATCGGGGAAGCCTGCGGCGTCCGCGACCCGGGCCCGGTCCGGCAGGCCGCCGCCAGCAGCGCCACCAGCAGCACGGGCGCGGCTGCCTTCACAGGCGCCTCCCCCGGGCGCGGAAAAAGCTCACCAGGTCCCGGACATAGTCCCGGCCGGTGACCACGTTGACCTGGTCCACTCCCACCGACTGCAACGTTTCCCGCAACCGCTCCTGGCGGCGCCGCGCCAGCTCTTCCCAGCGCCGCCGGACGGCCGCATGGCTCGTGTCGACGGTGATCATCTCCCCGGTCTCGGCGTCCTCAAGGTCGATGAGGTCCGCGTTGGGCAAGCTGATCTCCCGCGGGTCCTCCACCGAAATGGCGATCAGGTCATGGCGGCGCGCGGCGATCCGCAGGCGTTTCTCGTAGCCTTCGGCGAGAAAATCGGAAACCAGGAACACGACCCCGCGGCGGTGGGTGATCCGGCCCAGGTAGTCCAGCGCTCCTCCGAGATCGGTTCGGGTCCGGCGGGGTTTGAAATTCAGCACGTCGCGGATGAGCCGCAACACGTGCGAGACGCCCTTGTTCGGCGGAATGTAAAGCTCGATGACGTCGGTGAAGATGATCAGCCCCACCTTGTCGTTGTTCTTGATGGCCGAGAAAGCCAGCAGTGCGCACAGCTCGGCGGCCACTTCGTTCTTGAGTTTCTCCCGGCTGCCGAACGAGCCGGAGGCCGACAGGTCCACCAGGAACAGGATGGTCAGCTCCCGCTCCTCCACGTATCGCTTCACGTAGGGATGGCCGGTGCGCGCGGTGACGTTCCAGTCGATGGTGCGGATCTCGTCGCCGGGTGTATACTCGCGCACCTCTTCGAACTCCATCCCCCGGCCTTTGAACACACTGTGGTATTCCCCGGCCAGCACGTCGTTGACGGCCTTGCTGGTGTAAATCTGGATGTACCGGATCTTCCTGGCCAGCTCTTGCGGAATCATGGAACTTCGACCGTGTCAAAGATCTCCTGGAGAAGGTCTTCGGAGGTTTTCTCCTCCGCCTCGGCTTCGTAGCTGACGATGACGCGGTGGCGCAGCACGTCCATGCCGACGGTCTTGACATCCTGCGGCGTCACGTAACCCCGCCCCTCGAGCAGCGCTTGCGCTCGCGCGGCCATGGCCAGGTAAATGGTGGCCCGCGGCGATGCCCCGTAGCGGATCAGGCCGCCGATCTCGAGTCCATAAGCCTCGGGATTTCGCGTGGCCTCGACCACATTCAGGATGTACTCCTCGATCTTCTCATCCATGTAGATTTCGTCGGCCAGCACCCGGAGGCGGAGGATGTCGGCGGGCTCGATGACCGGATTGACATCGAGCGCGGGCGCCGAGCGCGCCATCCGCTTCAGGATCTCGTGTTCTTCGGACTTGGTCGGGTAAGTCACCTTCAGCTTGAGCATGAACCGGTCCACCTGGGCCTCCGGCAGCGGATAGGTTCCCTCCTGCTCGATCGGGTTCTGGGTGGCGAGCACCATGAACGGGTCATCGAGCGGATAGCTTTCCTCGCCGATCGTCACCTGCCGCTCCTGCATCGCCTCCAGCAGCGCGCTTTGCACCTTGGCCGGCGCGCGATTGATTTCATCGGCGAGAATGATGTTGGCGAAAATCGGCCCCTTCTTGGTGGTGAACTCGCCGGTCCGGGGATTGTAAATGAGGGTGCCGATGAGGTCCGCCGGCAGCAGGTCCGGGGTGAACTGGATGCGCCGGAACGAGGCGCGGATGGCCCGCGCGAGCGTCGTCACCGAAAGCGTCTTGGCCAGCCCCGGCACACCCTCGATCAGAACATGGTTATTGGAAAGCAGCGCCAGCAGGAGGCGCTCGACCAGGCGTTCCTGGCCCACGAGGACCTTGCGGATCTCGGCCCGGAGCTGGGCGAGCACCGCGCTTTCCTTTTCCACTTTGTCTCGGATTTCTCTTACGTCAACGGCCACGATTTGCTTTCTCCCGTTTCCTGTCGTGGAACAAGTTGTCAGTGGATTCCGGCGCCGGCGGCCGCCCGCCGAAGGCGCAACGCTTGGGCGGCGATGCGTTCCGGGCGCTTGGGGCAGCGCGCGGCCTGGATCGATAAAGCTGAGCCGCGGGCAGCGAGATTGTCCCGGCGAGACGGCTCTTTCCGGGCGCGGCGGCTGCTGCGCCGGCCGCTTCCTTGTTGAGTCTATCCGATCCCGCGCCGGATTTCAGTGGATTGGACGCCGCGCGGCCGGCGCCGGTTTCAAAGCTGCGCAGAACGTGAGCAGACCCGGCGGTAGCTAGCCAGTATGAACCCGGTAACTGCGTGTGTCCCCGGGGACCCCGGTGACGGTGGAGGTTCCAGTCCTTGCGGCCGGTGGACCTCAGCTCACGGCCACCGGGCCGCGTAACTCGCCCCACTCGGCGGCCATGGCCTTGCCTTTTTCCTCCAGGCGAGCCAGCTCTTGCGCAGTGAAGGGCCGGTAGGCTTTCACCGTCGCGATCGCCTTTTCCAGCTCGGCGACGCTCTTCATGCCCATGATGGCCACGGAAAGCCCCGGAATGCTCAACGCGTACCGGACTGCGTCCTCGTAATGCTCTGGAGCCGAGAGCCGCGCGCCCTGGCCCTTTCCCCCGCCCAGAATCTTCATCGCCACCGTGCCGATCCCGCGTTTCCTGGCCTCGGCGAAGACCGTCTCCTCGAAGTTATACGTGTGGCGGTCAACGAAGTTGGCCGCGCACATCACCACTTCGATGTCCCCGGTGGCGATCACCGGCAACGTGCGTTTCGGCCGCAGGTGACTGGTGACGCCGATGTGGCGGATCACGCCCTTCTTCTTCAAGCGGCGCAATCCCTCCAGCACGCCGTCCTCGGCCAGCGCCGCTTCCAGGCTCGGGAACCGGTCGGTGAGGCCGATGTTGTGAATGTGGACGACGTCGAGGTAATCGGTCTGCAGTTTCCGCAAGCTTTCCCGCACATACCAGTTCGCGTCCCGCATCGAAGTGGCCTCCACCTTCGTCACCAGCACGACCTTGTCGCGCTTCCCCTTCAACGCCACGCCCAGGCGCTGCTCCGCCATCGTGTAGAACGGCGCCGTGTCGATGTAATTGATGCCCGCGTCGATGGCGGTGGCGACGATCCGGTTCACCACTTCCTGGCTCATCGCGGACCGGCCGAACGGCACCGTTCCAATCCCGAGCACGCTTACCTCCAGGCCGGTCCGCCCCAGCTTTCTCTTCGGTATTGCTCCGCCTGCCGCCGCATTTGCCGGCGAGGAAACGGCCGCCAGCATCCCACCGGCGACTGCCGCGGCCTGTCCAAGTTCCCGCCGCGTCATGTGTTGTTGGTTCTTCATGGCTCCTCCAGCCAGCCGGAATGGACCCATCGGTTTCTCTCCGAGAGCATCCGGCCTCATCTCCTGTTTCCTCCCAGGATACTTTGTTTGCCGGCCCGGCCGCCGGTTCGCCGAATCGGCTACACTGGTAGCCGAACTGGAAATCCGCGATGCGCAAGGAAGGACGGAAGCGAATGAATCGACGCAATTTCCTCGGTGGCGCCGTGGCGTCGGGCCTGGCTACGGGGCCGGCGGCCGGCAAGCAGACCGCCAATCAGTACATGGAATTGTGCTTTTACCAGTTGCGGAACGACAGCCGCAATCAGCGGCGCCGGTTAACCGCATTTCTGAAGGACGCCCACCTGCCGATGACCCGCCGGCTGGGAATCGGCCCGGTCGGCTACTTCGAAGTCTACCTTGGCCCGGAAACGCCGCGGGTGGTGACGGTGGCGGCCTACGACTCGCTTGGGGATCTGCAGGCCAAGCAGGCGGCGCAGCGGTCCGACAAGGAGTGGATGCGTGCGAGCGAGGCGGTTTCCGAATCCGGCGAAGCGGTGTTCCAGCGGGTGGAGACCTGGCTGTTGCGGGCCTTTGACGGCATGCCGAAGCTGGCGGCCCCGCCCCTGGAGAAGGGCAAGCCGCCGCGCTTTTTCGATCTGCGCACTTACGAATCGGCCAGCTTCTCCGACCGCCGGCGTAAGATTGACATGTTCAATTCCGGCGAGATCGAAATCTTCCGCCGCTGCGGTCTGCACCCCGTTTTCTTCGGCGAAACGCTGTTCGGCGGCAAGATACCCAATATTACCTACATGGTCTGGTACGACGACTGGGACGCGCGCGAAGCCGCCTGGGCCAAGTTTCGCCAGGACCCGGAGTGGAAGCGCATCAGCAAGGATCCCCGCTGGGCCGGCACGGTCTGCAACATCACCAACACATTCCTGCAGCCGCTCGCTTTTTCGCCGATCCGCTAGCCCGGGTAGCGGCTGACCAGCATTCCTGCGCGGTAACTTCCATGCCCGCGGCGTAATCCCTTCCCGCCGGAGCTTCGTCATGGCCAACGAGCAGGCGGACGGAGAATCTCCGTCCGGCCGCACTTCTCACGGGTTCGTCATGAATAAGAAACCGGTAAGGATACTTCTCGTGGCGGCCGCCTTCGCCGCCGGCCTGTACTCGCTCACAGCCCAGAAACCAACCGTCGGGCTGCTCGTCCATGACCGCGATAGAACTTGCCCCGGCTACACCTTGTTTGCTCCCAAGCACAACGTAATGACTTACCTGATGGACAACGACGGACGCGTCGTCCATTCCTGGCGCAGTCGCTATGAGCCTGGACAGTCCGTCTACCTGCTGCCTGACGGCGATCTCCTCCACACCTGTTTCATCAGACAGCGCGGGATGCTCGGCGGCGGAGAAGGAGGCCGCATCGAGCGGTTCAATTGGCGGGGCGACATCGTCTGGGAGTTCAACTACGCCTCCAGCAACTACCTGATGCACCACGATATCGAACCACTCCCCAACGGCAACATCCTGGCGCTCGTCGTCGAGAGGAAATCGCGCGCCGACTGCATCGCTGCTGGAATCAATCCTCGTCTGCTGCGCAACGGCGAGCTGTTCCCGGACTACATAATCGAGATCCAGCCCACCGGTTCAAGCGGCGGCAAGATCGTCTGGGAGTGGCACGTCTGGGACCATCTGGTCCAGAACTTTGACCCCTCGAAAGCGAACTATGGCGACCCTGCCGCTCATCCGGAACTGGTTGATCCGAACGCGTCGGGCCGGGGACTTCGAGCCTTCTGGAACCACATGAACTCAATTGACTACAGCCCGGATCTCGACCAGATCGTGCTCAGCGTCCGCGGCAACAGCGAGATCTGGGTCATTGATCACAGCACGACGACGGAGGAGGCGGCGGGTCACTCGGGCGGCCGGAGCGGCAAGGGAGGGGATTTGCTTTACCGCTGGGGCAACCCCCAGACCTACCACGCGGGCGGCGCTCGGGATCAGCAGCTATTTCAACAGCACGATGCGCAATGGATTGAACCAGGGTGCCCGGGTGCGGGGCACATCCTGATCTTCAACAACGGGCTGCGGCGGCCCGGTGGGGAATATTCCTCTGTGGACGAGATTGTCCCGCCGGTCGATGCCAGCGGTCATTACCACCGGGAGCCTGGCTCTGCTTTCGGGCCACGGCGGCCAGTATGGGTCTACAAGGCCCCGAACCCCCCGGATATGTATGCTGAGGCCATCTCCGGCGCCCAGCGGCTTCCCAACGGCAACACTCTGATCTGTGACGGCACCAGCGGCGTGTTCATCGAAGTGACCCCAGCCGGTGAGACCGTCTGGAAGTTCGTCAATCCTGTCGTAAGAACCGGAGTCCTTGCCCCGGGCGAGATTCCCGGCAAAGACCATCGCGGACACAACTGGAACGCCGTATTCAAGATCCACCGGTATCCGCCTGATTATCCTGCCTTCGCCGGCAAGGATCTGACCGGCAGAGGCCCCATCGAGGCGCCACCGAATCCCAATCCCCAGCCCCCTGACCAGCCCCCCGGTCGCGGCCGCCGCCGGGCCAGCGATCAGGGAAACCGCAACCGGCCAGCCAATCCGCCACCTGTGGCTGATCCCCGCTCTGATCGGCCCGTGCCCCGGGACCGCCAGCGTCTCCAGGCGCGCCGGGAACGGCCCCGGCAACCGGTTCGCCAGTCTCTGCCGGGCGGTCAAGACCGCCGCGCCCGCCAGACCCGCACCGCCAGACCCGATCGCGGTTTCGTCCTCATCCCTGAAGGGGAGTTCGAAATGGGCGACCATCACAACCTGGGCGGGCGGGAGCACCGCAACGACGAAGTCCCCGTGCATACGGTCCGGCTGGATCCCTTCTTCATCGGAACCACCGAAGTGACTCTCCGCCAGTACGTGGAGTTTCTCAACTCGGCTCTGGACCGGAAGCTGGTGGAGGTGCGAAATGGGTTGATTTACGGCGCCGGGAATGACCACGCTTACGCAGATACCCGTCGATCAGACAGCACCAGCCGGATTGGGTGGGACGGGCACGCATTTTCCGTGCTCGATAACAGGGGCAATCATCCGGCGACACACATCCGCTGGTACGGCGCCGCGGCCTATGCGAACTGGCTGAGTTGGCGGCGGGGCTATGAGCCTTGTTACGACTTACGGACCGGCGAGTGCGACTTTTCCAAGAACGGTTTTCGCCTTCCGACCGAGGCTGAATGGGAGTACGCTGCCCGGGGCGGCCACTACGGACCCTATTACATATTCCCGTGGGGGAATGAGCCGGATAATCACAAGGCAAATTGGCCCAATTCCGGCGACCCGTATGAGACAGGACCCTATCCGTGGACGACGCCCGTGGGTTTCTACAACGGAGAACGGCATCAGAAGAAGGACTTCCACTGGCCGAGCGCTCAGGAAAGCTATCAGGCATCGGATGGGGCGAACGGCTATGGACTGTACGACGTGGCCGGGAATGTCTGGGAGTGGACGAACGATTGGTACGGCCGCGACTATTATGCCAGGAGCCCCAGCGCCAACCCGCGCGGCCCGCGCCAGGGGAGCCCGATGCCCGATGGCAAGCCCTATCACGTTCTTCGCGGGGGGAATTGGTACAACGGGCCGCAGGGGCCCGCCCGGGTGTCGAACCGCGATCCGGCGTACTACCGCGGCCC
>CAZXVW010000198.1:0-7370 GCA_964644025.1 uncultured Solibacteraceae bacterium
GGCCGCCCGCACCTGGCGCAGAATCCGCCGCGAGCACGCGGCGAACCAGCGGCTGACCTCTTCCGGGCGGCGCCGGGCGGTGTCAGCGCCCTCGAGGATGCTGTCGGCTTCCTCGCGCACGCTCAGAAACTGCTGGATGTCGCTCGGCTCCTCGTCTTGGGCGTACTGCGGCAAGTCCCCCATCCGGGTCATCTCGGCCCAGCCGCGGGTGGTCGGGAACAGCCGGTAACGATAGGCGGCGGCCACAATGCGCGGGAGCACGCGGCTTGCCACGTGCAGTCCCTTCATGAGGTGCAGACCGGCGCCGCGGCCGAACCGCCGGGCAAACTCCTGCTCCCAGACCCCGGCCGGGGCCGCGGGGTTGTAACTCACCCGCCCCCAAACCTGGTAGTAATGCCAATAGCGTTCAAAGGCGTAGTCGTAATAACGCCAGGCGGGGTTCAGTACCGGCAGCGGCTCCCGGCCGTGGGGTTCACCCAGCATCCAGGTGGCGAGCATTTCATTGACCTCGAAACTGTCCCCGCCGTAGAGTTTCGCGCTGACGGCGAACCGCTTCACGTACTCCGGGTCGGCCCAGAGCAGCAACCGCGTGGTGCCGCCGTTCCACAGGCGCCAGTGTACCCGGTAGATCTGCGGATAGCGGAGCAAGTCGGCGTAGCCGTGGCGGCGGTCGTGCTGATTCCGGCGGTTCACGTGGGCCGGGTGGAAGGGCAGTCCCATCTGCTCCATCCAGTACTTAGTGGCGATGCGGACGTGGAGACCCTGGCCGACGGCGTCTTCGATGATCGAATCCGGCAGTTGCTTGGCGCGGAGGTCCACCCGCATTTCCGGACGGAGCTGTTTGATCATCGTGAAGACCTCGTGCCAGAAGCGCGGCATTTCGCTCCGCTTCAGGCCGGATTCGCCGTGCATGCGGAATTGCAGGGCATCGATGGCCGGAAATGTCTCCAGGAATTTCTGCAACGCCGCCTTCGTATAGGCGGCCAGGTTACCGGAGTTCAGCCCCCATATAAACCCGGGGACCTTCTTGCCTGCCAGTTCCGAAGCGCCCGCGATTCCGCCCGCCTGCACCCCGCCGCGGTAGATGTGGTCCCAGATAGCCGCGGCGAAGTCGAGGCCGTAGTCGTGGGCCAGGCGGATCAGGCGCCGGAAAGCCTCGACATTGCGGTGCTGCCCGCCGGGCGTGATCCCCACCAGTTCAACATCGGAAAACCCTTCGACATCGAAGAAATACGGATAGGGAGGCGCCATGAACCCGCCGTTCTCATAGCCGAAGACGACCACGAAGCTGTTGATCCGGCTGCGGGCGAGCAGGGCGAAGTAGCGGCGCCAATAAGCTTCGTCATACAGCCGGCGCTCGAACCAGGCGCGTTGCATGGTGTAGATGGAGACAGCGCGCTCGGCAATGTAAGGATGTTCTCTCGCCTCGTGGACGTGGGTAAACGGGTCTTGCTTCGGTCCGGCCCACCCGATGCGCTCGGCCACGTCGAGAGCGGCGTACATCAGCCCCCGGGCATCGGCGCCGCAGAGCACAATCGCGGGTTCACCTCCGACTTTCGTGCGGTGAATCACCAGCGATTCGGGCAGGAGCGGGATGGTGAGATTTTCTACCTTGATCAGCGCGGCCGCCGCGCCATCACCCCGGCACAAACCCGCCACGACCAGGTGGCCGCCGCGGGCTTCGAGCAGCGAGTCCGCATGATCCGTTGCCGCTCCACGAGCTTGAAGGGCTGCCTCCAATGCGGCTAGCCCGTGCCGAGCCGGCTCCGGAAGCCCGGAATCGGTCACCAATGTCACCCGGGCACCGAACGCCGAAGCGGCCAGGACCAGCACCGAGCAGCCCACCAGAGTCACCGGCGCGAGAAGCTTTCGACCCATGGCATTCAACCCTTCCGAGAGTCTACCAGAAGGCAAGTGAATCCAGCCGCCTTCCGGCTACACCGGATTCAGAGGCGCAGCTCAGCGTTCTGGCTAAGGAGCAGCTTCTGGAGCGCCTTCACGTCGAGCTTCCGCGGCGGCACACCGCCGGTGGCGGCCAGGGCAGCCGCGCAACCGGATGCGTGCCCGATCGCCATCGCCGGGGCCATCGAACGGGCCGACTGGAACGGCGCCTGCTCGCAGGAGATGCAGCGCCCCGCCAGCAACAGTCCCTCCACCTTCTTCGGAACCAGCGAACGGTAGGGGATGTCAAATCCTTCGTGCCGGAAAAAGTATCGCCGGCCATGGTAGCTCGGCATGGGATTCGAGCTGATGGCGACGACGTCGGGGAAGTGTACTCCCTCGATGGCCTCCTGCTCGGTGAGGATGTGCTCGCCGATGATGCGGCGCGTTTCCCGCACTCCGATATTCGTCGCCGTCTGCATCAGGTAGAGCGATTCCATGCCCGGCTTCCGCCGCAACTGCTGAACCCGATCCCAGAGCTGCAGACGCGTTTCGGCCTCGGCCCGGGTCAGGTTCTCCACGTCCAGCCCGTCGCCGCCAAACCGGGGTCCCCATTTGACGACGCGATCACCGATCCGGATTCCTCCGTACGGGCCCTTGATGCTGGCCGGGAGTCCGCCGAGACGGTACATGAGGCTCATGCTCATCCGGTCACCCGTGCCTTCCTCGGCCGGGCTCATGAACGGCGCTCCGGCGCGCGCGGCGACATCACCGTCGCCGGTGCAGTCGATGACGACGTCGGCGGCGATGCCCTGGCGGCCGGACTTCGATTCCACGATGACGCCGGTGACCCGTGAGCCATCGAGCATCGGCGCCACCACCCAGCTGTGAAGCCGCAGTTTCACTCCCTCCTTCTTGATCATGTTCAGCGAAGCGACCTTGGCGGCTTCGGGGTCAAACGGAACCGTATAGGGTATGTCTCCCCTGGTGACGTCGTGCGGAACCGTGTGCTCGTAGCTGTCCATGTCCGCCACGCCGCCCAGGCGCACAATCTCCGCGATATACTCCGCCGGGATTCCTTTCACGGTCTGCAGCGCTTCCGGCGGCCGCTGATTACGGAAGCCGTTGTAGCAGGTCATCAGGCCGGCGGTTCCGTTGCCGC
The DNA here is from genome assembly GCA_964644025.1 of uncultured Solibacteraceae bacterium. Taxonomy (GTDB): domain Bacteria; phylum Acidobacteriota; class Terriglobia; order Bryobacterales; family Bryobacteraceae; genus CAZXVW01. The sequence goes on from CAZXVW010000198.1 coordinate 3,044, forward strand.
CCAGAAAGCCGTAACGCTCGATGAGCAGAGTGTCGGCCCCGCTGCGGGCCGCCGCCAGCGCGGCAATCACGCCGCTCGGGCCACCGCCAGCCACCACCACCTGGTGCCGAGCCACAACCGGCGTTTCAAAGCGCTCCTGATAAGTTTCCCTCCGGCTACCCGAGCCGGCGGAGTTTCGGGCGCCGCACGAGATTGCGGCAGCGGTCGTACCCGCGAAGGCGGCTTGCACGAATGCCCGGCGGTCCACGGCGCGCGGGGATCTCGATGGCTGGCCCGCGTTGTTATTTCCAGTCCTACGGTTCATAGTTGCCCTCCCATGGCTGGCTCTCGTTTGATACGTCCTTTCTTGTTCACCCAGGTTCGCCCCGTGACGGAAAACCCGGGGGCTCCACAGGCGCCACTCAGCGTAATCGCTGAGGAGGGGCTTCTGCAACCTTCCCCCGCCGAGTTCCCGCGGCGGTATGTTCTGGTTCGCGGAGAGAGCGTCCACGGTCTGTACGAAGGTGAACCTTGAGAGGCGGGCCGCTTAATAACCACCGCTTCGTTGTCGAGCATCGAGCTGATTTTGAACGGAACCCACTCTCCATCGCCGGCAGAGTCAAGAACCTGAAACTAGAACTGGACGTTCCAGCTTACGAACGGAGCGTTTTGATGGCTTGCCAACGAGGAGGTTTTCAGATAGGTCCCGGGAAACAGATGGGCGTAGCCGAAGTAGAGCTCCGCATTCCCGGAAACCGTGAAAGTGACAAGGAAATTGACGGCCTGTCCAATGAACGAGTTCGTAGCGTCAGGGTTCCGAACGGAGTAGACAGGCTCATTCGTATAGAGGCCGTCGGCAGTGTCGGCCAGCCAGTACGAATGATAATTGGCGGCCAGGCTCCACCTCCGGCTCAGCCGGCATTCTCCTCCCGCCGCCACGTCTTGAATGTTTCGCCAGGCGAATGGCTCCATGGTTCCACACTCGTTGTACCCCGCCGGATAGAGATCATCAAAAGTCCCCCAACGATCATCTGCGGGATCATCATCCCCCGAGGCGCGGCTGTAAGCCAGCCACAGGCGCCGCCCGGCGTCTGGTCTTCCGAACCGGTAGCTGAACTCCCAATAACCGGCCCAGGCGCTGATCCGAGCCTGGGCGGCCTGGCCCGTCTGTCGAGCGATTTCGAAGGTATAACCAAGCTTCGATCCGAAACTGCCTACCGCTCGCAGTCCGAAGGTGTACACATCCAGGTCAGCTTGGCTTCCGGATTCCCCAAGAGCTCCTGAAGCGTGTTTCCAGAGCAGGTACGGTTCCAGCACTGCGGAGTTCCGGCTCGCGATGATCGAAGAATGAACGCCATACAATTGATCCCCGCCGAACGGACGGTCCCAGCGGCCATTCACAGGCTCGACGACGGACGAGGCGAAGCAATCCACGCGATAGTTCGACGAACCGAACCACAAACGCGCGCCATCGAAACTCCGTCCCAAGTTGCACCACTCGCAGTCCGCACCGATCAGACGCTCATCCCCGAACGAGAGCTCCTGACGGCCCAAGCGCAAACCCCATCGGCGGCTTTCGGTTTCCCGAATCTCTCCGTAAGCCTCCCGGATATCGAACGTGTTGGCCAAGCCAGCCGAACTCGCCGCATCGCTGGCAAAAGCGCGGGCGTCCTGAATCTGAACATGGAACTGGAACCAATCATTGGGTATCAGCGTGGCGCTGAGCCGGATGCGCTGCAGGTACCTTTTCTCTTCCCGGTCTTGCTCGAACTCAACCCCGGTGACGAGCTCCAGCCGGCCGCGTATCTCAGCTCCGAGGCGCAACCAACGAGGGAGTCTCGCCTTCTCCCCGGAGGATGAGTCGGAAGCCATGTTGCTCGACCATGCCAGGGAGGCCTGACCCGTGATTGGTCCGGCAACCGGTTCCGGCTCAGCCGGGTGGGGCGGTTCTGCTCTCACAGCGACGGCGACGCCCAGCAGCACGAGCCACGGGGCCAACCGTTGAGCGAGTTGTCGAGGCCCGGCCATGTTTTCCGCTCCGGGAACCGCAAATCGCGTTCCCGAGAGGGTGCAGATACATGGTGTCGCGTAAGTTCCTGGAAACAGAGACAGCTACGTCGAGCTGAGCATCCAGGCGCTCACTCGCGCCCCCGGGCCGGCGCGCAAGGCCTGCGCTTCACGGAGGAGGAAAGCTGCACGAATTGCATTCCAGGTTCGCAGCTACGGATCGTTCTCCCGCAGTTTTCGGACGGGCGCTTCGCATTCTCAATCAGTTACCGGACAGAGTGGAATTTCGATCGTTTGGCAGAGCGTGTGCGACGAGGTCAGGCCGCATGGGCGCCTCGAAGACAAGGAAGCACTTCATCACGCCCTGCCCTCCGGCTGCTGCGCTGCGAAGTCATGCTGTTGTTCTTCACTTTGCTGGTGCGGGGCCCCATCCTGCGCGAAGCCGAGAGTGGGAGTTCCCCCGGCGCAGATTTCCCAAAGACCCGCTAAAGGGAGGCGGCGGGAGCAGGTTTCGTCTCCGCACGGCGGGCGCACCGAGAAGTCCCGGGAGAAAGACAACATGAAATGTATTTGCAAGCGGCTGGCGGCCGTCGCCATCACGGCCGGGTTAGGAGTGAGCAACGCCCCGGCGCAAGAGGAGTCCCCGTATTGGGCCTCGTTCCAGGTGAAATTTGCGAACCAATACCTGTGGCGCGGGTTTGTGGCGAACGATTCGCCTTCTCTGCAGCCTGAGCTGACCATTGGGTACAGGGGCTTTTCGATCACCTCCTGGAGCAATTTCTCCCGCCGGGCGAAGAACGGTCAAAGCTGGACGGAGCAGACTTTGCATTTCGCTTACCGCCGGCGACTTGGTCATTTCATCGGCCGCCTCGGCTGGCGGACCAAGACGTTTCCCAATCTGGACCGGAGACAAGGAAAGTACACGAATGAAATCTATGCCGGTTTCTCCCATGCCGACGCGCTCCACCCATCGGTGACGGTACACCGGGACGTCCAGAAAGGCAACGGCTGGTACTACTACCTCTCAGTCGGGCCTTCGGTCCCCTCACCACATGGCGTCTCGATAACCCCCCTCATCGGCCTGGGCATCAACCAGCATCTCTTCATCCCGCAGACGACCATCAGCAACCTGGACCTGGGTCTCTCCATCGGGGTCCCCTTAGGTCCAGTCTCGGTATCGCCATTTTTCCTAGAGACGGTAGGTCACCGGAGCCTCTTCGGTCACCATTGTATGTATGGCCTAATGGTGTCGGCCCGAAAATGAAACTCCTTCTTCGCTGAGTCTGGTGTCAGCCCGTCGTCCGGGAGAGGCATCGTTGCACCGCGGCAATCCTGCGGCTGTCCGAACACCAGCCCTGGTGTGGCTGCCATCGCTGTCAGCCGTTCCGGTCCTATCGATCATCATTTTTCTTCACCGTAACTGCTGCAGCCAGCGCCGGCCTCACCTCGCCGGTGGCAGCCCAGGCGGCGGCGCGGGGAACGACGCGCACAAACGCCGGCGCGCGGATTGCTTGCGGATCATGCCCGAGCGTCGTGTGAAAGATGCGTCCCCGGCCATAGTGAACCACCCACATCACCGGCTCGTCCTTGCCGGTGCCGCGGATCTTGGGATCATCGAACGCCGTGGCCAGGACGTGCGCCTGCGGCAACACCGTGATCCGGTGGTAAAGTTCGTCATCGGCCATCAAGCTGGCCGGCAAGCCGCGGGTGACCGGATGCGTCTGGTCAGTGAACCGGACCGCGAACCGGTGCCGCTTGCCGTGGCCCAGTCTCTCCTCCGGCCATTGGCAGCCGATCATCTTGACGAACTCCTTCCAGGGTGGCTGAATGATTCCGCTCCGCTGGAACCGAACCTTGCGCACCTCGACTCCGCCGAAGGCGTACGTGGTCCCGTGGATGGTTACCATGCCCTTGCCGGACGCCACGAATTGTTCGACTGCTCGTTCGGTAGTCGGTGGCCAGCGCGGACCGTTGTACAGCAGGACGAGAACGTCATAGGGCGTCAGATCCGCCGAGGGAAGATCCTCGGTTACGTCCACCCGAAATCTTCCGGATTCGCTCAGCAACTGGCGCAGCGCCGGCACCGGCTTCAGGAACGAATGGTCGTACCAGCCGGTCACGATCAGAGCCCGCAGCTCCGCTCCCTGGAGGGCCGGGGGAAAGCAAGAAGCCAGCAGCAAGACGGCCCACCCCGCGAGCCGGCCTCGATTCCGGCCGAACTTGTCTCTCTTGTTCATTCCTCCTCCTTGCCGGCCTCGAGCTGTTGCCGCAGCCAGGCCAGACTCCGCTCGATCATCGGGCCGCCCTGTCCTTCGCATTCCAGGCTGAGAACACCTTCGTA
>CAZXVW010000199.1:0-7295 GCA_964644025.1 uncultured Solibacteraceae bacterium
CACGTGCCCCAGCCGGTCGATGGCCTGGTCGATGTCACCTTCCGCGCGGAAGCGGACGGTCCGCAGTCCGTATTGCCCCCGGCCGGTGATCTCGGCCGACAGCGTTTGGTCAAAGTAGATGATCTCACCGGTGCGCATCTTGCGGCCCGGGTGCACGAGCGCCTCCCAGGTGAGCCGGTCTTCCGATACCGGCCGCAGCAGGAAGACTTCGACGCGGCCGGTGAGGTTCTGCCACCGCTTGGGGTTGTGCTTGCCGACGGGCCGCGCGTGCACTCCCTGGCGCCGGCCGTAGAGGCGGGAGGGGAAGACCCTTGAGTCATTGAGCACCAGGCAGTCGCCGGGACCCAGGTACTCCGGCAGGTCACGGAACCGGCGGTCCTCCCACCGGCCGCGGCGGCGGTCGACCACCAGCATGCGCGAGGCAGCGCGATCGGCCAGCGGCTGCTGCGCGATGCGCTCCGGGGGCAGGTGGTAGTCAAATTCAGAGAGCCTCATCGCGAACTGGGACACGCCCGCCCGCACCCGGGCGGCGCGAAGGCCCGCCGGTGCGCCGTCGGTTCGGTCAACGGCAAACGGGGCGCCAAAGGTAGAATAGCAGGTTGCGCATCCTGGGCATCGAGACATCGTGCGATGAGACGGCTGCCGCGGTGGTCGAGGAGGGAAAGAAGGTTCTTTCCTCCGTCGTCGCCTCGCAACTGGCAACGCACGGAAAGTACGGCGGCGTGGTGCCGGAGCTGGCCTCGCGAGAGCATCTGCGGGCGATCGTGCCGGTCGTCCGATCGGCGCTCGAGCGAGCCGGGGTGGGCTACGAGGACCTGGCGGCGATTGCGGCCACCGAAGGCCCCGGGCTGGTCGGCTCGCTGCTGGTGGGGCTGACGTTCGCCAAGGGGCTTTGCTTTGCCCGCGGGATTCCCCTGATCGGGGTCAACCACATTGAAGGCCACATCCACGCGGTGCTGATGGAGGCGGACCAGCGCGGCGCACCGGTCGAGTTTCCGGCCCTGGGACTGGTGGTGAGCGGCGGGCACACGCACCTGTTCGAGATGCGCGCGCCCGGTGAATACCGGCTGCTCGGCAAAACCCGCGATGACGCGGCCGGCGAGGCTTATGACAAGGTGGCCAAACTGCTGGGTTTTCCCTATCCGGGCGGCCCCATCATTGATCAACTGGCGCCGCACGGCAACCCGAAGGCGGTGAAGTTCACCCTGGCGAAGATGAAGGGGAATCCGCTGGATTTCAGCTTCAGCGGACTCAAGACCGCGGTGCTGCGGTGGTTCGAGGCGAGGGATCTAGCCGCTGAAGTGAAGGCGCGGCAGGCGCTGTCTCGCCAGACGCCGCGACCCACGCTCGAGCAGTGGCTGGAGGTGACGCCCCGCCAGACGCTGGACCTGCTGGCTTCCTTCCAATGGACGGTCATCGAGGAGCTGCTCCGCCGGGCCGCCGCCGCAGCCGAGCAGATCGGCGCGCGCTCCATCATCATCTCCGGCGGCGTGGCGTCAAACGCCGGCCTGCGGGAGGCGGCGCGAGCGGCGGTGCGTTTGCCCTGCCCGGTTTACTTTCCCTCGGCGGGCCTGGCCACCGACAACGCCGCCATGATCGCCGCGGCAGCCTTTGAGAAGCTGAAGCGGAAACAATTCGCCGACTTTTCGCTCAAGGCCCGGGCGAACCTTACCCTGGCTTGACGGCGGCCGGGGACCGCGCCCGGATGCGGGTAGACTGGATAAAGCGTCATGGAGCAGATGACTCTCAACTGGGCCCCGGAACGGCGGATCTACACCGTGAGCGAGCTGACCCGCCGGATCCGCGAGTTGCTGGAAGGGGAATTCGCGGACATCTGGGTGGCCGGCGAGATTTCCGGCGCCAAGCGGGCCCCGAGCGGCCATTACTATTTCACGCTGAAAGACGAAGAGGCCCAGTTGAGCTGCGCCTGCTGGAGAACCCTGGCGCGGACGCTGCGCTTCAAGCCGGCCGACGGAGTGGCCGTGCTGGCGCGGGGGCGGATGGACGTCTACCCGCAGCGGGGCAACTACCAGTTGATTGTCGAAGCCCTGGAGCCGCAAGGTTACGGGGCGCTGCAGCTCGCCTTTGAGCAGTTGAAGAAGAAGCTCGCCGCCGAGGGGCTTTTCGAGCAGGCCAGGAAACGCCCGCTGCCACCGTTTCCGGCCCGGATCGGGATTGTCACTTCACCCTCTGGCGCCGCGATCCGCGACATGATCCAGATCCTCGGCCGCCGCTTCCCGGGCCTGCACATCCGGCTCTACCCGGCGCTGGTGCAAGGGGAAGGCTCCGTCGGCGCGGTGGTCGAGGGCCTCGAGTACTTCAGCAAAACGAAGTGGCCGGACGTGGTCATCGTCGGCCGCGGCGGCGGCTCCATCGAGGATCTGTGGACCTTCAATGAAGAAGCGGTGGCGCGGGCCATCGCCGCCTGCCCGGTTCCGGTGGTCTCGGCGGTGGGCCACGAGACCGATTTCACCATTGCGGATTTCGTAGCTGATCTCCGGGCGCCCACGCCTTCGGCGGCGGCCGAACTGGTGGTGCCGGAAAAGCGGGAGGTGCTCGACCGGATCGCTACCGCGCGCCGCAAGATGGAACAGAGCGTGCGATACCGGCTGGCCGAGGCCTGGAACCGGCTCCACGAGCGGGGTATCGACCGGGCCGCCGGCCTGGTCCGCCGCCGCATCGGCCGCTCGCAGCAGAGAATCGACGAGCTGGGTTTCCGCCTTCGGGACGAAATCCGGCGGCGCCTGGAGCGCGACCACCGGCGCTGGGCGGAGCTGGATGCCCGGCTGCGCCGGAAGGACCTGCGCCTCGAGCTGGCCGCTTTGCGCCACCGGCTGGAGAAGGCCGAGACGGCGATGGGCGAGAACCTCAAGTTGCGGCTCGCCGCGGCCCGCGGCCGCCTGGACCCGCTGGCCGCCCAGCTTGCCCAGCTCAGCCCCCTCGCCGTACTGGAGCGGGGCTACGCCATCGTGCAGAACCGCGAAGGACGCGTCATCAAGGAGGCCGTCCAGGCGCCGGCCGGCACCGATCTGGCCGTGCGGTTATGGAAAGGACGCCTCGGCGTGAAAGTCACCGAATCCGATCCGGGAAAGTGAACGGCGAGATGGCATCGATATGACTGCATCAACGTATCACGATGAAGGTATGAGGACCACCGTCACCTTGGATGACGATGTCCACGAGGCAGCGTGGCACCAGGAACGGCCGGCCGACTTCGAGTTGCGGGATTCTGCGCCGCGGCGCAGTTAGCCGGGCTCATCCGCGCCTACAGGCGCAACTCACAGCCCGCCGCGCGCATCCCGTCGATGACTCGCTGGCGGCTGGCGCTGATCTGCTCGGCAGTGAGCGCGCGGCCCCGCGCCGGCCGACACCGATCTGGCCGTGCGGTTATGGAAACAGAGGCTGGGTGTGGAAGTTGCCCCATTCAGTCCAGCACACTGAAGCGCCTGATGCAGTTGACATCATCGTATCAGCGTATCAAGATGGGTTTATGAGAACCACCGTCACCCTCGACGACGATGTCCACGAGGCAGCGCTGCATCTTTCTCGCCTGACGGGCCGGCGTTTGGGCAAGGTTCTCTCCGAACTTGCCCGGCGGGGCCTGGCCGGCGGGGAGCCGGCCATCCGGAAGGCAAAAGGGAGATTCCCCGTATTCGACGTGCCGCCGGATGCCAAGATCATCCCCGCGTCCCGGGTTCAGGAAGTGCTGGATGAAGAAGGGATCTTCTGACCTGCTTCTGCTGGACGTGAACGTTCTGCTCGCCCTGGCCTGGCCGAATCACCAGTTTCACCTGGCCGCCACTGCGAGGTTGGAGGGGAGCGCGGACCGGTGGGCGACCTGCGCTCTCACCCAGTTGGGTTTCATCCGGCTTTCCTCGAACCCAAAAGTTGTGGAACTGGCAAGACGGCCCGCCGAAGCGGCTTCGTTGCTGCTGGAGATGACCAAGGACAAACGCCACGTGTACTTCGGCGTAGCGCCCGCGCCCGTTGAAGAGCTTTTCCGAGGACGCTTCGCCAGGTTGCTTGGGTTCAAGCAAGTGACCGATACCTACCTGCTGGCACTGGCCGAGAAGAACCACGCGAGGTTAGCCACGTTTGATTCCAGACTGCTGGCGTTGGCTGGCACTGATCAGAGCGTCGAGCTCATCGGCAGGTGATTCCGGTACGGGAAGTCCCGCGGGGGCGCCGCCGCCCTTACAACCTGAGCTCATAGCCCGCCGCGCGCATCCCGTCGATGACTCGCTGGCGGATAGAGTTGACCTCGGCGGCGGTGAGCGTGTGGTCCGGGGCGAACACGGTGAGCCGGTAGGAGAGGCTCCGCTTTCCCTCGGGCAACGGCTTGCCGGTGTACTGGCGCAGAAAGGCGATGGAAGCCAGGCTCGGGCCGGCCAGTTCGGCCAGGCGCTTCTGGACGTCGCCGGCGGGTTCGCGCAGGCCGGCCACCACCGAGAGGTCGAAGGCGCTCGCCGGGAAGCGGTTGAGCGGGCGGTACTTCTTCTGGACGGGACCCAGGCGCCGCATTTCGCGGAGGTCGACATCGAGCAGGGCCGCCCGGCCTTCCACCATTTTGGGGTGGAGCTCGAAGATGCGCCCCAACGTCTTGCCGCGCCAGGCCAGCTCATAAGCCCGTGCCGGGTGCTCGTAGCAGCGGGCGGTGGCGTGCGTCACCTCGGCCCCCGGCATCAGGCTTTCGGCCACGCGCTTCATCTCGAACAAGCCGGTTGTGCCGTCGCCCTCACGCGAGTAGACTGCGGCCACCAGGTGGTCGATCTCGTCGGGAAGCTCGGCGGGCTCCGGCTTCGGGCCGCCGGTGGCGGCCGCGCCCGCACCCGCGCTGCCCTCGCCGGCGCCCTCGTTGATCTGGCTGCGGCGCCGGGGGTGGATTTCATAGCCGATCTCGAACAGGCGGAACTCGTCCAAGTGTCTGGCGTTGCTGCGGATGTTCTTCACCACGCCGGGCACCAGGCTCCGGCGCATGTGCGTCAGGTCCGAGGCGATCGGGTTGACGATGGCCAGGTGCTCGGCCGGATCCATGCCGAACTCCCGCGCCATCTCCGCGCTGATGAAAGAGTAGTTGTGGACCTCGGTGAAGCCAAGCGCGGCCACCAGGGTGCGGACACCACGATGGAACAGGCGCTCCTCATTCGCCGGCGGCGGCACAGAAGGAATCAGCGGGGCCGCCGGTGTGATGGAATCGTAGCCCACCATCCGGCCCACCTCTTCGAGAACGTCGTCCTTGATCGAGACGTCGCGGGTGGCCCGCCAGCTCGGCACCGTGACCGCCACGGTTTTCGAACTCACCGTTTCCACGCTGAATCCAAGCGCCTTGAGAATCCCTTTGACCTCGCTCATCTCGACCCGCCGCCCCAGTTTGCGCGCCACCCACTCCAAGTGGAGCGCGATCTGCGGCGGAGCCGGGATCTCGCGCCTGGCGTCGGCCAGCCCGCCGGCGATCCGGATTCCCGGTGAAACGGCGCGGAGCAGCTCGACGGCCCGCGCCAGTCCGCAGACCGTATTCAGGGGGTCCTGTCCCTTCTCAAAGCGCATCGAGGCGTCGGTGCGCAGCTTCAGCTTGCTCGACGTTCTGCGAATGCTGGTGGGATGGAAATTGGCGGCCTCGAGGACGATGCGCTGCGTGCGCTCCACCACGCCCGTGTCCAGCCCGCCGATGACTCCACCGATGGCCACCGGTCCTTTCACGTCGGCAATCACCAGGTTGGACGCATCAAGGTGGTAAGTCTCGCCGTTGAGCGCGGTGAGAAACTCACCCTCGGCCGCCGGACGCACGATGATGGTGTTGCCCGTGAGCGTGTCCCGGTCGAAGGCGTGCATCGGCTCGGCGATCTCGCTCATAACATAGTTGGTCACGTCGACGATGTTGCTGATTGCGTTCAGGCCGATCGCCTCCAGCCGGTACTGCATCCACAGCGGCGACGGCTGCACGGTGACGTTGTCGAACGTAAGCGCCGAGTAACGCGGGCACAGTTCGAAGTCCTCGATCTTGACCTGGATGTCCGCCTCGCCGGAGGGCAGCAGATCCAGCTTCACCGGGTTCGCCAGGGGCTTCCGGAGGATGGCGGCGACTTCGCGCGCCAGACCGTAGTGGCCCCACAGATCCGGCCGGTGGGTGATGGACTTGTTGTCGATTTCGATGATGTGGTCCGGCGTGCAACCGGGGATCGGTTCCCCCGGTTCGGCGGTGAGCTCCAGGATCCCGGCGGCGTCGCGATTAATGCCGAGCTCGGCCCCGCTGGCGAGCATGCCGTCGCTGGCAACGCCGGCGATCTCGATCTTGCCGATCTCGCCTTCCGGCAGCTTCGTCCCGGCCGGCACGTAAGCGCTGGTCATTCCCTGGCGGCAGTTCGGTGCGCCGCAGACGACCGTCTTGACGCCATAGCGGCCGGTTTCGACAGTGACCTTCTTGTTCTTGCCCCCGGGGATCGGCTCTACCGCTGTCACGCGCCCCGCGCAGACGCGATCCAGGTAGCCGCCGTAAGGCTCGACCCCCTCGCACTCGGCCGTTTTCATCGTGATGAGCCGGCCGAGCTCTTTCGGGCTGACGTCAACCCCTTCAACAAGTTCGCAAAGCCAGTTGTATGAGAACTTCATTTTTGTTCAAGCCGCTGAGAGCACGGAATTCACGGAGAATCTAAAACTGAGTCAGGAATCTCAGATCGCCGCTTTGGAGCAACCGAATGTCGTCGATCTCGTATCGCATCATGGCCAGCCGGGTGAGGCCGATGCCAAACGCAAAGCCGTTCCATTCCTCCGGGTCGATGCCGCCCATTCTCAGCACGTTCGGGTGCACCAGGCCGCAGCCCAGCAGTTCCAGCCAGCCGGTCTGCTTGCAGACCGCGCAGCCCCGGCCGGCGCAGATCAGGCACTGGATGTCCAGCTCGAATCCCGGTTCGACGAAAGGAAAGTAGCCGGGACGCAGGCGCACGGTCACGTCGCGATGGAAAACGGCGCTGAGCAGCGTCTTCATGAAGTAGACCAGGTGGGCGATGGAAACCTCCCGGTCCACCATCATGCCTTCGAGTTGGTAGAAGGTGTGCTCGTGAGAGGCGTCCACTTCCTCGTTGCGGAAGATGCGTCCCGGGGCGATCAGTCGCAGCGGCGGTCCCAGCCGCTCCATGCCGCGCACCTGGACCGGCGAAGTGTGCGTGCGCAGCAGGTTGCCGCCCTCGACCCAGAAGGTGTCCTGCATGTCCCGCGCCGGGTGATCGGGCGGGATGTTCAGCGCGTCGAAGTTGTTGTACTCGGTCTCGATCTCGGGACCCTCGATCGAGGTGAAG
>CAZXVW010000200.1:0-7263 GCA_964644025.1 uncultured Solibacteraceae bacterium
TGCCTCCCGCTCCCCTCCCTCAATAGCCCCCTCACCCTTACCGACGGATTACGGGAAGGACCCCAACACGGTCGCCGGTTGAAATGACCCGCGGATTTCGTGCTACACTCACTGAGGCACACCCCGGTGAGCAGTGTCGGAGCGCTGGTTTCGCCGCTGGTGGACTGGCATCCAGCCCCCGCGATCCGGTAAGCCGGGCCCTTAGCTCAGCGGTTAGAGCAGCGGACTCATAATCCGTTGGTCGCAGGTTCGAATCCTGCAGGGCCCACCATTTCTCGGACGCCGTGATAGCATAATCGCGATGAACCACCGCACCATCTACAGCCTGGTTGCAGAGTCCGCGGAAACCTTCGGCGCGGCGCCGGCCTTGCACCAGCCGCTCTCGGGCGGGAATTACCGGACTTACACCTGGATCGATGTGAGGCAGGCCGTCGAGGAGATCGCTGCCGGACTGCGTCAGATCGGGATCGGCAAAGGCGACATCGTCGCCCTGAATTCGGAGACCAGGGCCGAGTTCTACCTGGCCGACCTCGGCGTGATGACCAACGGCTCGATCGCTGCGGCCCTCTATACCAGTTACCAGTTGAGCCGGCGGGTGGAGACGATCCGGTCCTGCGACGCCCGAGCGGTGATTGTGGACACCCCCAAATCCTTGAGGGAGCTGCGCGAGGCGGCCGAGCCACCCCTGCCGGTCCAATGGATCCTGCTCACCGGCGAGGCGGACGAAGCCCTCACCCTGGATGAGCTGCGCGCGAAAGGGGCCCGCGCCATCACTGAGGACGCGGAATTGCAGGCCCGCTTCCGCGCGGAGGTGGAACCGGAAGATCCCGCGATCCTCTACCTGACCTCCGGCGCCACCGGGGAACCCAAGATGGGGCTGGTATCCCACCGGGCGGTGGTTTCCAATGCGGATATGGGACCGGAGGTGCTCGGCGCCATTGGCATCGAGGCCGCGCTGGCGTTTCTGCCCTCGGCCCACATCACCCAGCGCGTCGCCATGGAATTCATTCCGCTGAAGCTGGGCATACCGGTCTGGTTCTCGGCCGGACTGAATAGTCTCCCGCGAGAAATCCAATCCATCAAACCGGTGTTCTTCGTTGCGCCCCCCCGGGTCTGGGAACGCATCTATTCAAGCATCTGCACGGAAATCGGCAAACGGGGCGGTATCACCAAGAAGATGTTCTACGGCGCCCTCGGCATCGGGCTGGAAGCGAGCCGGCGGCGCCTGGCCGGTAAACCCATTCCTCCCTGGCTCCGGCAAGCCCTGAAGCTCGCCGACAAGCTCGTTTTCACCAAGATCCGGGAACGGTTCGGGGGCCGTCTGCGGCTGCCCGTCTCCGGCGGCGCGCCCCTCGGAAAGAAACTCGCCGAATTCTACGCCGCCATCGGGATGCCGCTCGTCGAGGGCTACGGCCTCACCGAGGCTGGGGTGGTGGTTCTGAATCCCTTGGACGCGCCGCGGCCGGGCAGCATCGGGAAACCGCTTCCCGGCGTGGAGCTGAAGGTGGCCGAAGACGGCGAACTGCTCATCAAGAGTCCCACCCTGTTTTCCGGCTATTACAACGACCCGGAAGCCACGGCCAAGGTTCTCAAGGACGGCTGGCTCGCCACCGGCGACGTTGCTGAAATCACCGACGACGGTTTCGTCTACATCACCGGGCGGAAGAAAGAGGTCCTGGTCGCCTCCAACGGGCGGAAAATCTTCCCGGCCCACATCGAGAGCCTGTTCAACGTCGAACCGTTAATCAACCAGGTCCTGCTCCTGGGCGACGGGATGCCTTACGTGGCCGCGCTTCTCACGCTCAACCCGGCCGCCGCCGCCTCAGTAAAAGGGATGGAAGACGCCGCGAGTCTGCCCATGGCCGAACTGGTCCGCGCCGAACCCATTCAGCGCGAAGTGAAGAGCGTGGTGGCGCGCGTCAACCAGAACCTGGCCCCGTTCGAACGGATCAGGAAGTACCAGGTCCTGGAGCGCGACTTCACCATCGCCGACGGTGAGCTTACCCCCACCATGAAGGTGCGCCGGCGGCAGGTGCTCGAAAACCACAAGGCCGCCATCAGCCTGCTGTACCGGAGCCGCGAGCCGGAGATCTCCTGACCGCCGCCGACCCCGGGAAGAACAATCTCGGGGGCCGGCAGCCCAAATTTTGTACCATGAGAAGGAAACCGCTCATGGATTTAGAGAAGCTCGACCTGAAGAAAACGCTCAACTTGCCCCGGACCGATTTTCCGATGAAGGCCAACCTCCCCCGCCGCGAGCCCGAGATCCTGGCGCGCTGGGAGCAGATGAGCTTATACGACCAGATCCGGCAGGCCCGGGCCGGACAGCCGAAGTACGTGCTGCACGACGGCCCGCCCTACGCTAACGGAAACATCCACCTCGGCACGGCTTTCAACAAGATCCTGAAAGATTTCATCGTCAAGTCCCGCAGCATGGCCGGCTTCGACGCCCCTTACGTGCCCGGCTGGGATTGCCACGGGCTGCCGATCGAGATCAAAGTGGACAGCGAGCTCGGCGACAAGAAGGCGAGCATGGCGGTCACGGAGATCCGGGCCGCTTGCCGGCGCTACGCCGAAAAGTTCGTCAACATCCACCGGGAACAGTTCAAGCGATTAGGAGTGCTGGGGCGGTGGGAAAACCCGTACCTGACCATGAGCGCCGCTTACGAATCCGTCATCGCCAGAGCCTTCGTCGAGTTCCTGGATAAGGGCTACGTCTACAAGGGCCTGAAGCCGGTGCACTGGTGCATGAGCTGCCGCACGGCGCTGGCCGAGGCCGAGGTCGAGTATGAAGACCATACCAGCCCCTCAATCTGGGTCCGCTTCCCAATGGTCTCCGACCCGGCCCGGATCGACCCCGCGCTGGCCGGGCGAAAGGTCTGGGGCCTGATCTGGACCACCACGCCGTGGACCATCCCGGCCAACATGGCCATCGCCTACCACCCGAAATTCCCGTACGTGGCCGTCGCCGACGGCGAGGACGTCTACATCGTCGCCGAGGAGCTGCTGAAGACGACACGCGACGTATGCGGGTGGGTCGAGCACGACGTGCTGGCGCGGTTTCCCGGCGCGAAACTGGAAGGCACGCGGTACCGCCACCCGTTCATCGAGCGCGAGGTGGCCGGCGTGCTGGCCGATCACGTCACCCTGGAACAAGGCACCGGAGCGGTCCACACCGCGCCCGGACACGGCCAGGAGGATTACCTGACCGGGCAGCAGTACGGCATTCCAACCTACTGCCCGGTGGACGCCGGCGGCCGGTTTTTCCCGGCTACCGGCGCCGCGGGCGAGCTGCCGCCCCAGATCCTGGGCCAGACCGTCTGGGAGGCAAACCCGGTGGTGCTGGAACTGCTCCGGCAGCACGGCGCGCTGCAGGCGGAAAAGACGGTCCGCCACAGCTACCCGCATTGCTGGCGCTGCCACAACCCCACGATCTTCCGGGCCACGGAGCAGTGGTTCATCGGCATGGAACGCAACGGCCTCCGGCAGGCGGCGCTTGCCGCGATCCGCGGGATCCGGTGGCTGCCGGCCTGGGGCGAAGAGCGGATCTATAACATGATCGCCCACCGCCCGGACTGGTGCATCTCGCGCCAGCGAATCTGGGGCGTGCCGATTACCGTCTTCTACTGCGCCCGCTGCCGGCGCCCGCTGACCGACCGCGCCGTTCTGGACAAGGTGGTCGAACTGTTTGCCGAACACACTGCCGACATCTGGTATGAGAAGAGCGCCGCCGAACTGCTCGGCCCCGGAGTGCAGTGCCCGGACTGCGGCAGCCAGGAATTTGAAAAAGAGAACGACATCCTCGACGTCTGGTTTGACTCCGGCTCCAGCCACCTCGCCGTGGTCAACGAAGACGAAGGCCTGCGCTGGCCCGCCGATCTCTACATTGAGGGTGGCGACCAGTACCGCGGTTGGTTCCATAGCTCCCTGCTGGTGGGCGTCGGCCTCCGCGGCGGCTCCCCCTACCGGCATTGCGCCACCCATGGCTGGACACTGGATGCCGAGGGGCGGGCCATGTCGAAATCGCTCGGCAACGTCATCGAGCCGGTCGAGGTGGTCCAGCGCTACGGAGCCGAGATCCTGCGGCTATGGGTGGCCTCGGTCGAATTCACCGAAGATGTGCGGCTTTCGGAAACCATCCTCACCCGGCTGACCGAGGCCTACCGGAAACTGCGCAACACGTTCCGCTACGCACTCGGCAATCTTCACGATTTCGACCCGCTCTCGGATGCCGTGCCGGCCGAACAACTGGCCGAAATCGATCAGTGGATCCTCATCCGGGCCGAGCAGGTGGCCCGGCAATGCCGCCTTTGGTACGACGAATTTGCGTTTCATCGCGTCTACCAGGCGCTGTATAACTTCGCCGTCACCGACCTCAGCGCCATCTACTTCGACGTCCTCAAGGACCGGCTCTACACCGCGGCCCGCAAGTCCCGCGCGCGCCGCAGCGCCCAGACCGCCCTGTACCGGCTGGCCTACTCGCTGGTCCGCCTGCTGGCCCCCTTGCTGAGTTTCACCACCGACGAGGTCTGGCAGCATCTGGCGAAACCGCCCGAAGCCCCTGCCAGCGTGCACCTGGCGCTGCTGCCCGAGCCCGGCGAACTCACCGCGGGCATTCCCGAGGCCCACCGCCGGCGCGCCGGCAACTGGGACCGGCTGATGGAGGTGCGCGACACGGTGCTCAAGAGCCTGGAAGCCGCCCGCAAGGACAAGTTCATCGGCGCCCCGCTGGAGGCGCGGGTCCGGCTGGAAGCCAACGGGGAACTCTACCCGTTGCTCGAGCGGTATGCCGCCCAACTGCCGGACCTGTTCATCGTCTCCCAGGTGGCGCTGGACGGCGAGACGGACGCGCACCTGTCAGTGCACGTGGAACGAGCGCGCGGCTCCAAGTGCCCGCGCTGCTGGAAATATGCCGAAGATATTGGAGCCAACCCGAAGGTTCCGGCCGTCTGCTCCCGGTGTGCGCAGGCCGTCATCGAGAACCTGAAAGGGTGAAATGAGCCGCCGGACGCTGTCGCTCACCCTGGCCGCGGTCGTATTGCTGGGCGACCGGGTCACGAAAGTCTGGATTGAGAGCCACCTGTCATTCTCGGACACGATCCCGGTGATCCCCGGCGTTTTCAACATCGTCCACACGCAGAACCGGGGCATGGCGTTCGGCCTGTTCTCCGACGGGGCCAGCGCCTCACGGAACCTTTTGCTCGCGGCTGTGGCCCTGGTGGTACTGCTTTTTGTCGCCGGGCTTATCTGGCGGCTGCCGCCTCAGGCGCCCCGGGGCCAGCGCTTCACGCCGGCCGCTCTCGGCCTGATCCTGGGCGGGGCGCTGGGCAATCTCTACGACCGGCTGCTGAAAGGCAGCGTCACCGACTTTTTGGACCTCCACGCCGGCAGCCTCCATTGGCCGGCTTTCAACATCGCCGACAGCGCGATTACAATAGGGGCGGTGCTGCTGGCGCTCGAGTTGCTCCGGCCGGCTCACAGAGACTGAATGCACCCGAAACTCATTACCATCGGTGATTTTTTTCTTCCGACCTACGGCGTGCTCGTGGCCCTCGCCTTCCTGGCCGGGCTCTGGGTGGCGGCGCGGCTGGCCAAACGCACCGGACTCAACGCCAACGATGTCACCAACCTCGGCGTCTATTGCGCACTGGCCGGACTGGCCGGAGCCAAGCTGCTGATGTTCGTCTTCGACTGGCGCTATTACGCCAACAACCCCCGCGAGATCTTTTCCCTGTCCAGCCTGCAGGCGGGCGGGGTCTTCCAGGGGGGGCTGATCGTGGCGTTGATCACGGCGCTCGTCTATATGCGCCGCAAGAAATTGCCGGGATATCGCACCGCCGACGTCTTTGCGCCGGGGCTGGCCCTCGGCCACGCCATCGGCCGGCTGGGCTGCTTTTCGGCTGGCTGCTGCTGGGGATTGGAATGCCACCGGCCCTGGGCGGTCACGTTCACGAACCCGGAGGCCCATCGGCTGGTCGGCGTTCCCCTGAACGTTCCCCTTCACCCGACGCAGCTTTACGAAGCGGCCGTGGAAGCGATTATTTTCGTGATCCTGTACCGCCGGTTTCTGAAGCCCCACGCCGCGGGCAGTATTATCGGGCTTTACCTGCTGCTGTACTCAACAGCCCGGTTTCTGATAGAGTTTGTGCGCTACCACCAGCAGCCGAACCCGCTCGGCGGCCCGCTTTCCGCCACCCAGTGGATCGCGCTGCTGCTGCTCGGGGTGGGTGCCTGGCTGGTGCGGCGACGCCCGGCGGGAGGTGAAGCCGGCAGCTAGCCGCCCTCGTACGGGATCGACGCGATGATCGGCTTGCCCTCGTAAGCGCCCGCGATCAAGGGAGTGTAAAAGCGGAACGGGTACTTCGTCACCCGGATGACGATACGATCCGCCGAGGTGCCCGCATCCTCCCGGCTCACTTGAACCATCGACGGCAGCAGGCCGAAGAGTCCCTCCTCGGATCCCTCCGGCGCCGTGGGTTGATTGTACAAGAACATGTTGCGGATCGCGTCGGCGTCGAAGGGCCGGACGGCGCCGTAACGGAGCGCGTTGCGGGTTCGCTCCACCAGAGTCTGGTGGACGAAGAGAACCTGCCCCACGTCGAGCACCCCGATCAATAGCGTCAGAAACACCCCGGTGACCAGCGCCGATTCCACCAGCGCCTGGCCCCGGCGTGCGCTCTTCTTTCTCGGCATCACACACGTCCTCATCTGCGGCACCACTCCCCCGGCCCACCTTACAAGGGATCGAACCGGCCCACGTATGGCATCGTGACGTGGGGCTTCTGGTCGAAATCAAACAACCGGAACACGGCGTCAGCCTGGTAGTTTTCGATACCCACGGTTACTTGCCGGGGAACCCCGGACTCGAAAGCGACGGTCACGGTGACGTTGTCCGGCTCCAGGCCGGGAACAACCGGCTGCTCCCCCCCGGCGGGGCTTCCATAAACCACCACGTTCTGTACCGCGGCCAGGTAGTCCGCCGCTGGCGTCGACGTAGCCGAATTGTACGTTCGCAGGGAAGCATACCGCGCTCCGGCCCGCACCGCTGTCTGCATCTCGTTGTAAATGAAAAATGCATAGCCAAACTGGTACGCCCCGGCCAGGACGGGAAACAGCAGCGCGAAGGAAAGGGCGAACTCGACCATCGCGTTGCCGCGCCGGCCGGAGTTGCGCCGCTGTCGTTCGAATTCCACCCTCATTGGACCAGCCTCACCACGTAGTAACCCGAACTGCCCGCCCCGGGCCTCGGGCTCCCTCTCACAT
>CAZXVW010000201.1:0-7256 GCA_964644025.1 uncultured Solibacteraceae bacterium
GGAAAGATCCTCCACCGGCAACATCCATCCCAGCTATGCTGGTTTCTCGCTTTCCCAGCCCCTCCTCCATGCACAACCCTTTTGCCTTCAATCAATTGCCAGTCTCCTGCGGGCCGGTGCCCGGCTCCCTCGTGCTATAACGGAACCGGCAGCGGCAACAGCCAGCCGCCGCCGGGTCTTTGACAATTGGATACGAAAGCGGCAGTTGCTGTCCGTGCGCGCCTGCGTTGCAACGAGCCTCTCTCACTGCTTCTGGCCGCTCGTGGACGAGGCAAAAACAAAAATTTGAGGTTCGAACCCAATTTCGACTTAACTGTATTATAATCAGTCGATTAAGCTGTGGAAAAGTGGTTAAGGCTCGGGCTCGGCTTTTGCCCTCCGCACCCTTGCCTGGGCCAGCCCCGCTCAGCGGCGCACGATCACCTCGCGCAAGTTGTCCCGGGTAAGGAAGAACTTGACGGATTCGAACCGCTCGAACAGCCTTTCGATCCCGCGGCTGTTGAAGGACTGTACCGGAACGCGCCGGCCCCGGGGGGTTAGCTGGAGAGTGCTCGCATCGGCGATTCGATGGAAGTAAACCGGCACCTCGGACCCGGGCCGGGCGGTATGGAAAAACGCCAGCAGGTAGGCTCCTCGATGGAGAATCTCGTGCAGTCGCTCCACCGCGGCCAACAGCAGCGGCCGGGACACGAAGTCCAGCGCGTCCCAGATGAGGGCGCCGTCGAACGAATCTACCTCATAGCCGAGCGTCTGCTCCAGCAGCTCCTCCATCCGGTTGCGCTGGGACGGCCCACCGGGTGGGTCGCCCTCCACCGACACCTCATCCAGGGTGCGCAGGAAGTCAACCGAGTATAGCCGGTGGCCAAGGTTGGTGATGAAGCTGACGTTGGCCTGGGAAAGCGCTCCGAGGTCAAGAATCGACAACCCGGACCGGTCCCGAATGGAATCGACAAACTGCTCCAGGGCGTGGCTGGGTCGCACCCAGGGTTGGGTTGCCTGCGCTCCGCGTTGGGACACCGGCGGCGGCTGGGCGGCCAAGGTGCCCTCCACCCTCTTCTTAAATATCGCCCGGAACCGTTCTCGCAACAAACTCTACCCTTTTTCCGCGCGCCCCGACACCGGCCGGACGTGAAATGTCAGGACTTGCCCGGGGCCGGAGCCGCCGCGGGCCGCGCTGGCTTCGGTGGAGGAGGCGCCGCTGGTCTGGCGGCTGCGGGCCTGGGAACTTCCCGGCGCACGATGTCGACCGAGCCTTTGAAGTAAGCGCCGTCTTCGATCACGATGCGCGATGTCTTCAGGTCGCCCACAAGCTTGCCGTCTCTTCGGATGTCGATTTTCTCTCCGACCTCCATGTTGCCGTGGACCGTACCCCTCACCACCACCTCCCGGGCCTTCACCGCTGCCTGGACCTTCCCGTTTGGTCCTACCGTCAGCCGGTGTTCCTGCACCTCGATCGTGCCTTCCACCTCCCCGTCCACATAGAGGTCCTCACGGCTGTAAATCTGCCCCTTGACGACGACAGACTTGCCGATCGCCGCGGCCCCGCTGCCGGGCTCAGAAATCTTCGTGGGCGTTGTTGACATCGGAATTCCCTCCCTGGTCAAATCCGTAGAAGTTGGCACCGGAGATGGCGGCTTCGGTCGAGACGGCTCAGGCTTGCGTCGATTCCACATCGCGGACACCTCCTGGCCGGACATCAACGGATGGCCGGACTCTCCTTCGCAGATTCTATCGTAACGGGGTGTGGGCCGAATGGCAATTACCGCGTGCGCACCCGCCCCCCGGGAATCTTCGCCGGCAGGCCGCTTCACCGGAACCCGTGCGCCGTGAGCTTCGCTTCGTAGAATGAGTGCGCCCTTCGATATAGCGCGCCAACCTCTTGCTGCTGGGCCGCGGTGGCGAAGCGCTCAGCCGCGAGCATTTCCTGCAACCCGGCGAGGGCGGCCGCGGCCGCCAGTACAATCAGAGCAAGCGCTCCCGCGGCCAGGCTCCGCGGCACCGGGGCTCTGGCAACGGGATCTCGGCGCGTTCGGATTTTCACGGAACCGCCATACCACATCGGCGGCGGGTCTCCCGGGTTTCCGTCTCGGTAACCTCAGGGGGCCGAAACTGCGTCTTCCTGTTAGTAATGTACCTTCAGTATCCTTATAGAAGGTAAGCTGGGGGAAGTATGTCAGCAATTTCCAGTCCGACACCATCTCCGGCCCCGCCACCCGGCAAGGTCGCCCCGCCACTGGTGGAGCCGCCGCCGGAACGGCGGGCCCGCTGGAAACTACTGCTCGTTGTTTTGGGCGTGGTCGCCGTGGGAGCCTTCGCGGTTTACGAACTGTGGCTCCAGCCGCAACAGCCGGCCCCGAGCGCACCGGTGGCGGCCATCCGCACCGCCCGCGTGACCGCCGGGCCCATGGAACGAGTGGAGCGAGTCAGCGGCATCACCAATTCGATCAACTACGTGAACATCCGGGCGCCCCGGCAGCGCGGGGGCGAGCGCATGCCCATGCTTCTTCTGGAACTGCCACCCTCGGGTGCGAAGGTGAAAAAAGGAGACGTGGTGGCCCGCATTGACGACCAGAGCCTGAGAGACCACATTGACGATGTCAACGCGATGGTCATTGCCGCCGAGGCCGATGTCAAGAAGCGCCGGGCCGAGCAGGAAGCTGAGTGGAGCAGCCTGGAACAGAGTTTGCGATTAGCGAAGGCCAACTGGGAGAAATGGAAGGTGGAAGCGTCGGCGGCGGAGATCCGGACCGTGATCGACCGCGAGCTGCTGGACCTCGGCGTCGAGGAGTCAGAAGCTGCCTACCTGGCCCAGCAGAAGGACCTCAACTGGCAAAAGACGGAAAACGAAGCCGAGCTGCGTATCCTTGAGATTACCCAGGAGCGCCACACTCGGCATCGGGATCGTCACATTTATGATTTGCGCCATTACACGATCAAGTCCCCGATGGACGGCATGGTGGTTCGCCAACAGATTTTCCGGAGCGGCCAGATGCAGATCGTCGAGCAAGGTGACCAGATCCGTCCGGGAATGCTCTTCCTCAAAGTGATGGACACGGATCACATGCAGGTGGAAGCCAATATCAGCCAGGCCGATAGCAGCCAGTTCCGCATCGGCCAGCAAGCCCGCGTCGGCCTGGACGCTTTTCCGGGGCTGGAATTCAAAGGACGCGTCCGCAGTATCGGCGCGCTTGCCAAGAGCAGCCGGCGAAGCCAGTATGTCCGCCGGATCCCGATCAACATCACCATTGAGGGTTCCGATCCCCGGTTGATTCCGGACTTGTCGGCTTACGCGGATATCATTCTGGACCGCGTGGACAACGCCAAACACATCCCGCTGGGGGCCGTGCACGAGGACGCAGGCCAGGCTTACGTGTACGTGAAACAGGGAGAGAAGTTCACAAAGCGGCCTGTTGAACTCGGTTTTCGCAACCACACTGACGTGGCCGTCGTCTCGGGGCTGGAGGTCGGCGAGGAAGTCGCCCTCGACTTGCCCGTTTCGTGACAGTGCCGCCATGGCGGTTCGGCGGCGGAATTTGTAACCCGGCTTGCCTTCGTAGTATTCCTGTAAAGGTTATGAGCCGACCTCTTCTTTCAAGCAAAAGTGCTGCTGCGGGTTTTCTGGCGCTGTGCGTGGCGGCCGCGCTGGCCTCCGGCTGGGCGCTGGCGCAATCCAGGAATCAGAAACCCAAGAAGTTCGCCGAGGGTTATACCGACACTCCGTTTCTGCCGGGCGGCAAGTGGCGGGTGCATGACCTGCATCGCCCACACCCCCGCGTGGTCACTCCCGGTGAGAAACCGGGCGCACCGCCTTCCGACGCCATCGTCCTGTTCGACGGCAAGGACCTGTCGCACTGGGTCACCCGGGGCAAACGCAAGGACCAGGGAAAGATCCTTCCTCCGCAATGGAAACTCGAGAACGGTTACATCGAGGTCGTGCCCGGCACCGGGGACCTGGTGAGCAAAGAGGAATTCGGCGATTGCCAGGTGCACGTCGAGTGGGCTTCACCGGCGAACGTGGTGTCCAACAGTCAGGGCCGCGGCAACAGCGGCGTCCTGCTCATGGCCCGTTACGAGATCCAGGTGCTGGATTCTTACCGCAACATCACTTATGCCGACGGGCAGGCGGCGGCGATGTACGGGCAATACCCCCCGCTGGTCAATGCCTGCCGGAAACCGGGCGAATGGCAGAGCTACGACATCATTTTTGAAGCCCCGGTGTTTGACGGAAGCAAGTTGGTCAAACCCGCCTACGTGACGGTGCTGCACAACGGGGTGGTCGTGCACAATCACCAGGCGTTTCTGGGGCCGATGCGGCACAAGGTGCTGACCAGGTACGTCCCGCACGGCCCGACCGGCCCGCTGATGCTGCAATCGCACAACAACCCGGTCCGGTACCGGAATATCTGGGTGCGGCCGCTCACCGGTTACGACGAGCAATAAGCCAGCCGGCGCAGTGCCGTCCGCGGCGCTCTCTTCACCGCCGGCGAGCGGCGGTGAGCTGCCGGCGCGGCGGCACGCCCTTGGAGTGGCAGTCAGCGCATTTCACCGTGTGGATGTTGTGCGCGCTTTCCGGATTCAGGAAAGTCGTATCCATCTTTTCGACGTCCAGACCGCAGTTGGACAGCCGCGGATGGCAGCCGGCGCAGGAGGCGCGCGTGTCCTGGGTGTGGTGGTCGTGGCAGGCCAGGCAACTGATGCCCTCGTGGACGCCCACGCCGGTGCGGTCATCCCCCGAGCCCGCCTGGCCGTCCGGCTCCGGCGCGTGGCACTGGTAGCAGAGCCCCTGCCGCGGGTCGGGGCTCATGGTCACCTTCCGCTGGCCGTCGAACACTTGCGGAATGGGCATCTGCAGCGCCCCGATGTGACCTTGCGTCCGCCGGTCGAATAGCGCCAGTGACGGAGGGGCGATTTCGCCGCCGGCGGCGGGCCGCATCTGGCCGGGAACGTGCGGGCCCAGCGGTTTGCCCGGTCGATGAATGGCGTGGCAGGCCAGGCACGGCATCGCCGGCTGGCCGGCCAGTTCCGGGACCTTCAGCTTCCAGGGCCCCTTCGTGTTCAGGGGAGTGACCAGATCCTGGATACCGCCCTGGTAATGCATGCCGTGGCAGCGGAGGCAGTCGTCGATCAAGGCTTCCTCGGAGTTGTGTTCCCTGTCCAGGAAGATCTCGGCGTAAGTGGCGCTGTGGGCGCTGGCCTTCCACTTCGTGTACTCTTGCTCGTGGCATTTCCGGCACGCGGCCGTGGCCCGGTCGATGTCAGCCGGTCTGACCAGCAGGATCTGCCGGGGGATGCTGCCGCGGACGTGCTCCACCACCCGCCGCAGATTGCCGGCGTGGAATCCAACGTCGAGCGTCAGCGCTCCGCCGTGGCACTCTTCGCATGGAACGGAACGGTGAGTGGAGTTAGCCCACATCTCATAGGAATGGCGGATTTCGTGACAGCGGGCGCAAGCGGACCCGTTGCCCGCTTCGTAAATGAGGCTGCCGCCGGGCAGGGCGATGACCAGCGCCATTAGAATTCCGATCCCGAGAATGAACCGGCGTTTTGACTTGATTCCGCGCACTTTCTTTCAGCTCCGCGATTGCAACAGATGATGCGAGACCCGGTAGGCATTGGCCAGGATCGTCAGCACCGGGTTGAATCCGCCGTTAGTGACGTGGACGCTGGCATCGACTACGTAGAGGTTATCAACGTCGTGTACCCGGCAGTACTTATCGACGACGGACGTTTTCGGATCATTCCCCATCCGGCAGGTGCCTGCCTGGTGCTGGCCGCCGCTCAGGCTGCGGCCGGGAACGTTGCGCCACGTCTTGATGGCTCCGGCTTCCTTGACCCATCTCTCGGCCTGCCGGGAAAGAAACTCGGCGATCTCGATGGTGTGCGGGTGGCGGCCGCCGGAAAGCCGCGCTACCGGAATTCCCCAGTAGTCCTTCACCTTCGGGTCCGCCTGCACCCGGGCCTCGAAAACCGGCATCTCCTGTACGGGACCCTTCACGCTGATGGTGCGGCGGTACCATTTCCGCACGTATTCCTTGTGTTCACGCCCCCATTGCGGCACGAAGCGAGGGACCTTCTGGACAAACTGGTATGGCAGGCGGATGAACTCGTTGGCCAGCATGCCGCCGCCCGCCAGCCCCGGGTTGCCGTGGTTGAAATCACAGGCGGCGATCCCGGCCCCCGGTCCGACATCGTCGTAACAGTCAAACGGCAGCAGGCCGTTCGCTCCCGTGTAGGCGTGGCCCACCAGGTTCCGGCCTACCCAGTCATGATTGTTGCCGATGCCGTTGGGAAACAGCTTGCTGGTGGAATTCAGCAGCAGCCGGGCGGATTCAATCGCGCCGCAGGAGACCACCACCAGGTCCGCGGTCTGCCGCTGCAGGCGGTCGTTCTCATCGAAGTAGGCGACGCCCTTCGCCTTGCCCTGGGGAGTGAGGAGAATCTCCTTGGCGATCGAGCGCGTGCGCAACTCGCAGTTTCCGCTCGCCAGCGCCTTGGGGATCACTGTGTTTTGCGTGCCGCACTTGGCGTTCACCTCGCAGGCGAAACCGACGCACCAGCGGCACCGCATGCAAGCAGGCCGGCCTCCGTACGGGACGCTGTTGCGCAGCATGGGGATATCGAACGGGTGCAGGCCGAGCCGGAGCGCAGCCGGCTTCAGGATCCGGTACTCGAGGTTCGGCGCCAGCGGCGGCATCGGGAGCGGTTTTCTCCGCGGCGCTTTGAATGGGTCCGGACCGACGTCGCCGGAGACGCCGATCTCGTACTCGGCTTTCTCGTAGAACGGTTCCAGATCGTCGTAGGTGATCGGCCAATCCTCAAGGGTGCTGCCTGGGACGGCGCCGTAGATGGACTTCATCCGGAAATCCTGGGCCATGAAGCGCCAGGCCATGGCCCCATAGCTGGCCGTGCCGCCTCCCACGCACATGGCGTTGTTGTGATAGCCGCCCCGGCTCGGGTAGACGATCGTCTCTTTCCCGTTGCTGTCCACATGCACGCGCGGGTTGCGTGCATCGTCGGGCCCGAACGGGGCGCCCAGGACCGAGGTCCGCTGGTTGCGCAGATCATCCTTCCGGGTCTCGGCCGGGCTGACCCAATGGCCGCGCTCCAGCAGCACCACCTTCATGCCGGCCGTGGCAAGTTCCTTGGCGACCACTCCGCCGCCGGCCCCGGAACCGATGACCACCGCGTCCACGTGCTTCAACGCCACAATTCCCCCTCCTCGTCAACTCCGGGTGAGGTCATAATGTTGCCGTCCG
>CAZXVW010000202.1:0-7233 GCA_964644025.1 uncultured Solibacteraceae bacterium
CATGGGCGAACTGAAGGACAAGGGCCTGTCGGGCCTGGTCAACGCGGCGCTGAAACCGGATCTCTCGCTCGACGTCGGCTACGTATGGGTCAGGGGAACGCACTTGCCACGCTCCCGGGATTACAACCCGCCCGATCCCCACAACTCCTTCCTCCGGCCGCACCCGGAGATTTCCGAGGCGATGGCTTTCGAAGACAGCGCCAGTTCCACCTACCACGGGCTTCGCGTGAACCTACGGGGCCGGCTGAACAGCCGGGCGACGATCAACGCCTCCTACACGTTCTCCAAGGCCATCGATGACGCCGAAGAGATCTTCCCTCACACCCGGAACCAGAACATGTTCGACTTCCGTGCCGACCGGGGCCTGGCTCTTTATGATCAGCGTCACCGGTTCGTGCTATCGCTCCTGTACGACAGCGGGACCCTGGCGGGCGGGCCCTCTATTGCAAACCGGATCTTCGGCAACTGGGTGATCGCACCCATCATCGAAGTTGGCAGTGGACGGCCGGTAAACGTCCTGCTTGGCTTCGACAACAACCGCGACGGTTACCCAAGCAGCGACCGCCCTGACGTTGTGCCTCCCGGCACGCCCGGCTCGGTGACTACCCCATACGGCACGTTCCTGGCTCCGCCGAGCGGTGTCTCCGGCAACCTTGGGCGTAACGTCTTCGTAGGGCCGGGCTTCGCTTCATTCAACCTGCGGCTACAAAAGAATGTCCAGCTCGGAGACCGGCTGAGTGCGGAGTTCCTGCTCGAGGGCTTCAATCTTTTCAACCGGATCAACGTCCGCAGCGTCAACCCAAACTTCAAGCACGCCGGTGACCCACTTTCCGCCTTCGACCCTCGCCAGATCCAACTCGGCTTGCGGCTGCGCTTTTGACCGTACACAGTCGCCTGCCAGCCGTGTTCGGCGAACCTCCCAGCGAACCGCCCGGTGACACCTGCTTCGGGAAAGAGTATTATGGACCGGGGGGCAAAATCGGGAGGAACACGAGGTACAGAGTATGTCGAACGAAAACACGAAACATAATCTTAGCCGGCGGGACTTACTGGCAGCCACCTCCGCCATCACTGCCGCCGTGCTTCCTGCCGGGTGCGGCAAAAGCGAACCCGGTCCGGCGGTCAAGAAACCCACTGCACTCACCCGCCAGGAGCGTCTGAAGACGCCTCTTCCAAAGCCGAACGGGCTCAACATGGTGGTCATCATCGCCGACACTTCGCGCGCCGACCATATTGGTGCCCTCAGATCCCAATACCCTCACACGACCTATCCGTATGCGGCGAGGACCAAGACCCCGAACCTCGACCACCTCGCCTCTGAGGGTGTCGTGTTCGAGAACGTCTATGCGGATGGTCTGCCTACGATTCCCTGCCGCCGCGTCCTGCATGCGGGAAGGTCGCTCCTAAAGGAAAAGAAGCGCTGGTGGCGCCCCATGGATCCCGAGGACGTCAGCTTCGCCGAAATTCTTGGCAAAGCGGGCCTGCATACGGGCTTCATCGTGGATACTTACCACCACTTCAAGGCCGGGATGAACTTCCAGCAAGGCTTTGATTCGTTCCAGTGGATCCGCGGCCAGGAATCCGATCACTGGATCAATGGTTCAGCCGAGGATCTCGACCTTAGCAAGTACATGCCGGAGCATCTGGCCAACGAGCGCTACCGGAACCTGTTGGGCCAGTATCTTCGGAACACGTCCATGCGCAAGGGAGAGCAGGATTACTTCTGCGGGCAAAGCTGCACTGCGGCCATGAAATGGTTGGAACGGCAAAAGCCGTATAAGCCGTTCATGCTCTGGATCGACATGTTCGATCCGCACGAGCCCTGGGACGCCCCGCCGCGGTTCAAGAAAATGTACCGGAAGAACTGGGATTACGAGCGATTCCTGTTCGGCTACGGCGTCCAGCACAAGGACATCAAGGAAAGCGACTACTCGGTGATCCGGGACCTGTACGCCGCCGAAGTCAGCTTCAGTGACTACTGGATCGGCCGGCTGATCGAGCGCATCGACAAGCTCGGAATGAAAGACGACACCATCGTTATCTTCTCCACCGACCACGGCACTCACCTGGGCGAGCTGGGATGCGTACAGAAGACCGCCGGGCTGCTGAATTCCTGCGTCGCTCACATCCCCCTGATCATCCGTCACCCGGACCGCAAGTACGCCGGCAAGCGGGTTAAGGGTCTCATGAGTCATCTGGATTACCTGCCGACTTTCCTGTCGTTGCTCGGCATTCCCGACTTCCCCGGTCTGGAAGGGAAGAACTTCTGGACCATGGCGGACGGTGGCCCAGACATTCGCGAGCGGACCTTCACCGGCTTCGGAAACTTCGCCGCGGTGCGAGACAAGAAATGGCATTACTTCCAGAACTTCCGTGGCAAGGATCCCGGGAAGGGGCCGGCGCTTTATGATCTGGAGGCCGATCCCGGCGAACGGACGAATGTGGTCGACCAGCACCCTGATGTGGTCGCCGAGCGCAGGGAATTGATCGCCGAGCGCTTCGACGCCACCCTGCCTCCGCTCCAGACGAGTTGAGGCGGCGGCGCGCCCTCGCGCGGTGACCCTGTCGCGCACCTGTGATCCAAATCTCCCGGCCCGGCCAAGCCAAAGCCGCGGGCCCGGACTCTGGTAGGCTGGAAATGAGAAACCTTTGACGGCGCCCGCGGCTTGAGTGGCTTCACCCCGGCCGGCGATGCCGCCCGGAGCGCACAGATATGAACCTGCAGGGGAATTGCAACCATGTGGAAGAAACGTAAGAAAGAAACCCTGATTGAGAGAACACCAGAACCGGCCCGAACTCCGGCTCCACCTGCGGAAGGCCCGGCCACCGGGACGCCCCCGAGCGTTCCCCGGCCCAGAGTCTCCCGGCCCGAGGCAACGATCGGTAAGACTGTGTTCATCAAAGGCCAGATCCACAGCAAGGAAGACCTCTACCTGGATGGCCAGGTGGAAGGGTCGCTCGAGTTACCCGCCAACCGTCTGACGGTGGGTAGCAACGGAAAAGTCCGAGCCAGTATCAAGGCGCGCGAAGTGGAAATCCTCGGCACCGTGCAGGGCGATATCGCCGCCGGCGAGAGAATCATCATTCGCAAGGCGGCGAACCTGGTGGGTGACCTGAAAAGCGCCACCATCTCCATCGAAGACGGGGCCTATTTCAAGGGAAGCATCGATATCGTCAAAACAGCGCCGCCCAAGGTGAGCGCGGCGGCCTCCTCCCCCGCGGCGCCGTCGCGCGGGTCCAGCACCGCCCCCGGGCAGGCGAGGAGCGCTCCGTCTCCGGGACCGGCCAAGCCGCAAAGTTGACGCCGGCTGACCCTGCTCGCGGCCGGCTCTGCTACTTGCCCGCTAAGCCGGTCTTCAGTTTCTTGACGATTCGCTCGGCGGTACGGTTCATGTCCTCCGGCGAGCTGCTCTTGGGCGGCTCGTAGATCGACCAGACAACCCGGCGCGACTCGCGGTTCACCAAAAATACGTTCCCTTTCCCCCGGGAAAAAGTGGAGAGTGGGACCACCCGCTTCTTTGGTTCCTCGGTTTTTTCGGCCTCCGCCTCCCCGCTTCCCTCCTCCTCGGTGACCGCCTTGGGCTCCTCCGGAGGCGGCGGGGGCGGGTACAACTCCTCCAGGGCGCGCTCGAGCTTCTTGCCGATCTGGTCGGTGAATATGGCGTCTGCCCGCTGGGGATCCGTCACCACCTGGAAGACTTCCTGGATCGTCAACTGGTTCGCCAGGTATTGCTCAAGGCCCCTTTCCATCGGCAGCAGGTAGACGGTTCGAATCCCGGCGAGGTCTCCCGGCCCGGCCGCCGCTACCGGCGCCAGCAGCATGGCGGCGAGCAGCATCAGGGTTACGCGGCGCGGAACGCTCCCGCCTCCCGCGGCGTCGTCTGGCAAGTTCATCATACTCATCATACATGCTCCCCGGGGACTCATTACCCGGGCTCCTTATTAAGCTTCCCCGTCTCCAACGCCCGCGCCTGCTATGTTGTCACCGGCCACGACGTCTTCGGCCCACCTTCCTTCTTCCAGATCAGACGTTCCGGCGTGCGGAAAAGTCGGACTACAATAGGATCTTGTACAAAGACCAGAAGATCACGGTCATCATCCCCTGCCTGAACGAGGAGCAAGGCATCGAGGAAGTGTTGCGGCGGATGCCGGATTTCGTCGATGAAGTCATCGTCGTCGACAACGCTTCCACCGATCGCACCTCCGAGGTGGCCGCCTCTCTTGGCGCCCAGGTGATCCGCGAGGAGGTTCGCGGCTATGGCCGGAGCTACAAGAAAGGTTTCCGCCAGGCGGCCGGTGACATCATCGTGACCCTGGACGGCGATCACTCCTACCCTCCCGACGCCATCTCGTATCTGCTCGAAGCGTTCCTCCACCTGCAGGCTGATTTCTTGAACGCTTCCCGATTCCCCGTCAGGGTTCCGGGCGCGATGAGCCTCAAGCACAAATTTGGGAACCTGGTGTTGTCGCTGGCCATGTCGGTCCTCTTTCTCCACTGGGTCCGCGACTCGCAATCGGGGATGTGGGTTTTCCGGCGGGCGATCCTGGACGACATGGAACTGCTGTCCGACGGAATGGCTTTCTCCGAGGAAATCAAGATCGAAGCGATTCGCAATCGCCGCATTCGCTTTGAGGAGATCTCGATCCAGTATTCTTCCCGCCTCGGCGAAGTGAAGTTGAACCCGTGGCGCGACGGACTCTACAACCTCTACTTTCTGTTGAAGAAGCGCTTCCGCCGGCGCCGCCGTCCGAGCGTGCGCCAAGCGGCAACCACCTGCTGCGGTTGAGCCTCGACGGACGAGAATTCAGTCCCCATCCAGGCCCCGTTCTCCCGCCCTGGTCGCTGGGCTGCCTGTCGCCGCCCTCGGAAAACGACGGGACCCAGGGGGACGTTATTTTTTGTGGAATCGCCAGCATCGTGCTAAAATTAAGTGTTACCCGCCGGCGTTTCCCTCCCGATGGCCGAGGTTACTGCAGTGATCCCAACCTGGAATCAGCGCGAGTTGCTGGTTCGGCTGCTGCGGGACCTTGGCCGGCAAACCCGTCCTCCCATGGAAGTGATCGTGGTGGACAACGGTTCTATGGACGATTCGGTGGCGGCCGCTAGCCGGCACGGTGCCAGGGTGATATCATTGGGCCGCAATGTCGGCTTCTGCTCCGCGGTCAATCGCGGGATCCGGGAAAGCCGCGGAGACTGGGTGGCCATCCTGAACAATGACGTCCGGCTGGAGCCCGGCTGGCTGGAGAGGCTCATGGACGCCGCCCAGGCCACCGGTGCCTGGTTTGCCGCCGGGAAGATCTACCGTGAGGGTTCCCCAGCCACGCTGGATGCCACCTTCGACGCGATCTCCCGCGCCGCCTGTGCCTGGCGCTGCGGCCAGGGACGCACCGACGGACCAGCCTGGAGCCAGGGCCGCGAGGTTTCCTTTATCCCCTTCACCGCCGCCTTGCTCCGCAAAGAGCTGTTCCACCGGGTCGGTTTGCTCGACGAGGAATTCGAATCCTACCTCGAGGATGTGGATTTCGGCTTGCGGTGCGCCGTCTCCGGTCACACCGGCCGCTACGTTCCCCAGGCCGTCGCCCATCACCGCGGCAGCGCGACGCTCGGCGCATGGCACCCGGATACGGTTCGGCGCATGGCGCGCAATCAGGTCCTCCTGGTGGCGAAACATTACCCGCCACACTGGTGGATCCGTTTCGGCTGGCCGGTGCTGATCGGACAATTGCTCTGGGGATTTGTCGCCGCCCGGCACGGCCGGGGATGGGCTTACCTGAGAGGCAAACTGGACGGTCTGCGGCGTTTTCGGCGCCTTCGCCGGCAGACAAGGCCCGCCGCGAACCTCGATCGTGTGCTCCGCCAAAGCGAGGACGCCATCCATCGCCTGCAGCAGGAAACCGGTTTCGACCGCTATTGGCGCGCTTATTTCCTATTGACATGAGACGGCCCGGCATCGTCGTGGTGACTTACAACTCCGAAGAGGCAATCGGAGCGTGCCTGGAGGCGGCGGCGCGGACGCCCGCTGAACTCCTGGTGGTCGACAATGCCTCCACGGACGGCACCGTCGCCCAGGTCCGCCGCTGGCCGCAGGTTCAATTGATCCTCAACCGCAGCAATCGTGGCTTCGCCAGCGCCGTCAATCAAGGCCTCGCCGCCCTGGACTGCGAGGCAGTGTTGCTCCTCAACCCCGATGCAATCCTTCAGACCGGAATCGACGCACTCGCTGAGGCCGTCAGCGCCCCTGGCGTCGCCGCCGCCGCCGGAAAATTAGTCGGCCAGGACGGGCGTCCCCAATCCGGCTTCTCCTTGCGCCGCTTCCCAACCGCCGCGGCGCTCGCTTTCGAGGCCCTCGGCCTGAATCGCATCTGGCCCGGCAACCCGGTCAATCGCCGGTACCGCTGCCTGGACATCGACCTCGACCGGCCCGCGGAGGTCGAGCAGCCGGCCGGCGCTTTCCTGATGATCCGCAAGGACGTCTGGAGCGAACTCGGCGGCCTGGACGAGAACTTCTACCCCCTGTGGTTTGAGGAGGTCGATTTTCTTCGCCGCGCCCACCGTCGGGGCTATTCCACCCGATACGTGCCCGCGGCAGTTGCCCGGCACCGCGGTGGACACTCGGTAGAAAAATTGCCCGTGGGATGCCGCGAGTTGTATTGGTATGGTAGCCTGCTAAGGTACACATCCAAGCACTTCGGCCCAGCGGGTCGCGCTGCGGTTTGTGCCGCGGTGATGGCGGGTTCACTGTGGAGAATGGCTGTGCGGGCGGTTCAGGCGCGGAGCCTGGCCCCGATTGGTATTTACGCTAGAGTGATACGGCTCGGTGGAAGCTACTTCCTCCGCGGCCGCGTTCGAAGCGCTGGGAGTTTTGCCGCTGGTGGCACGACAATCTGAGTGAGTTTGCAGCTAACAAGATTAAGATCACGTTCAATTACATGTACTACGACGATTTCGTTTCCGTCACGATAGTGACTTACAACAGCGGCCGGTTTATCAAGCGTTGTCTCGAGTCCGTCCTGGATCAGAAGTATCCTCACCTCGAGGTGATCGTCATCGACAACGCCTCCACGGATGGAACCATTGATATTCTGGAGCAGTTCGAAGACCGTTGCCAGATCATTTACAACGAGGAGAACGTGGGATTCGCCGCGGCTCAGAACCAGGCGATTGCCCTGGCCAGGGGCGACTGGGTTCTCACCCTGAATCCCGACGTCCTGCTCTTGCCCACGTTTGTTCCC
>CAZXVW010000203.1:0-7212 GCA_964644025.1 uncultured Solibacteraceae bacterium
CGTTGACCTTGGTCTGTTCCAGAATCGAGGCATTCATGCGGCTCACCGGCGGCAGGAACGTCCTGGTGATGGTTCCCATCCACACCATCAGCAAAAGCAAGGGAAGCGCGGCCGCCCATTCCCGGCGCCGCAAATCATAAACGCTCGCCCGCACCGGCTCGGGCGTGGCGCCGTGGAAGACGCGCTGGTAGAGCCACAGCATGTAGCAAGCCGACAGAATCACGCCCACGGCCGCGAACACGGTCCAGCGGATGTTGACCTGGGCCGAGCCCTGGAGCACGAGAAACTCACCGACGAAGTTGTTCAGCACCGGCAGGCCGATGCTGGCCAGGGTGGTGACCATGAACACCGTGGCCAGGTTCGGCGCGGCCGTGGCCACGCCGCCGAAGTCGGCGATCTGGAGCGAATGGCGCCGCTCGTACATGAAGCCGACCAGCATGAACAGGGCGCCCGTCGAGATGCCGTGGTTCAGCATCTGGTAGACGGCCCCATCCATCCCGATCTGCGTGAAGGTAAAGATTCCCAGGACCACAAAGCCGAGGTGGCTTACTGATGAGTAGGCCACCAGCTTCTTCATGTTGGGCTGGACCATGGCCACCAGGGCGCCGTAAATGATGCCGATGATGGCCAGCGTCACCACCCACGGCGCACAGGCGCGCGCGGCGCCGGCAAACATCGGCAGGCAGTAGCGCAGCAGCCCGTAGGTCCCCATTTTCAGCATGACCGAGGCCAGCATGATGGAGCCGGCGGTGGGAGCCTCCACGTGGGCGTCCGGCAGCCAGGTGTGAAACGGGAACAGGGGCACCTTAATGGCGAACGAAATAAAGAAGGCCAGGAACAGCAGCAATTGCTCCTGCGGTGTGAGGACCAACTGGCCGCTCGTAATCCGCTCCATCAGTACCGTGTAGTCGAACGTGCCGGTGCGGTTGTACAGGTAGATGATCCCGGCCAGCATCAGCACCGAGCCGGCCATCGTGTACAGGAAGAACTTGACCGCGGCATAGATCCGCCGCTCGTGCCCCCAGATCCCGATGAGGAAATACATCGGCACCAGGGAGACCTCCCAGAAGACGTAGAACAAGAACAGGTCCAGGGCCACGAAGACGCCGATGAGGCCGCATTCGAGCAGGAGCAAAAAGGCATAGAATTCTTTTTGCCGGCGGTCGATCGCGCGCCAGGAAACCAGTACGGAGATCGGCGTCAGCAAGGTGGACAGGAGCACCAGCCACAGGCTGAGACCGTCCAGGCCGACGTGGAAGCGGATGGGTGGAGACTGGATCCAGGTGATGTCGGTGACGAAGTGCGTCTGGGCGCCGCTTCTCCAGACCGGGACGGCCAGGGCCAGCGAGAGCAGGAAGACGGCCAGCGAAACCGCCAGCGCGGCCACCCTCGCGGCTCCGGGTTTCGCCCGGGGGAGCAACAGCACCACGAGGAAGCCGGCGGCGGGCAGGAACAGGACTAGGTTGAGGAGGTTCATCGTCCCCCTCCCACGAGCCGGAAAGCGATCAGCAGAATCACGCTGCCGCAGAGCACCCAGGTGGCATAACTCCGGATGTTGCCGGACTGGAACAGCCGCAGCAGATTGCCGAGGTCCCGGGCGCGGGCGCCGATCCCGTTGACCGTCCCGTCGATGAGGCCGACGTCCGTGCCCCGCCACAACACGGTGCGGGAACCGCGCACCACCGGCTGGACCACGGTGGCATCATAAACCTCGTCGACGAAGTACTTGTTATAAACCAGCCGGTACAGCGCACCGGCTCGGGCGATGAAGGCGTCCGGCAGGCCCGGCCGTGCGACGTAGAACAGATAGGCGAGTAAGATGCCAAGCAATCCGACCGTCGTCGAGGCGGCCACCAGCCAACTCGCGTGAGGTCCTTCGACGGCCGGGAACGCCGGCTCCAGAAACGACGGCACCGGGATGAAGCCACCGGTCAGCGACAGGGCCGCCAGGATCAGCAGGGGGATGGTCATCACGGAAGGCGATTCGTGCGGGTGTCCCTCACCGCGATACTTGCCGAAAAAGGTGAGGAACAGCGCCCGGAAAATATAGAACGATGTCATGCCCGCCGTGATCACTCCCACCCAGTACATCCAGGGAGCATAGCCGTATGCCCCCACCAGGATCTCGTCCTTGCTGAAGAAGCCGGCGAACGGCGGCACGCCGGAGATGGCCACCGAGGCGCACAACAAAGTGAAGAAAGTGAGGGGCGTCTTCGCGCGGAGCCCTCCCATGCGGCGCAAGTCCTGTTCCCCGCCGAGCGCGTGGATGACGCTGCCGGCGCCCAGGAACAACAGGGCCTTGAAGAAAGCGTGGGTGAGAATGTGGAAGATGCCGGCGGCGAAGGCTCCGACGCCCAGCGCCAGGACCATGTAGCCGAGCTGGGAAATGGTGGAGTAGGCGTAGACCTTCTTGATGTCGTTCTGCGCCAGGCCGATGCTGGCGGCCAGGAAGGCCGTGGCCAGCCCTACGAGCGCGACCACCTGCAAGGCGATCGGCGCGTGGATGAATAGCGCGGCCGAGCGGGCCACCATGTAAACGCCGGCGGTCACCATCGTCGCCGCGTGAATCAGCGCGGAAACCGGCGTGGGGCCCTCCATGGCGTCCGGCAGCCAGACGTAGAGCGGAATCTGCGCGGACTTGCCGGTGGCGCCGAGGAACAGCAGCAGGCAAATGGCGGTCAAGATGCCGGCGCTATGCTCGGTGGGCATGCCGGATGCGGCGGAGAAGATCCTGGGGAAGTCCAGCGTCCCGAAGGTGACTACCATCAGGAACATTGCCAGCGAGAAGCCGAAATCGCCGATGCGGTTTACGATAAACGCCTTGTTGCCCGCGTCCGAGGCGCTCTTCCGGAGAAAATAGAAGCCGATCAGCAGGTAGCTGCACAGCCCGACGCCTTCCCAGCCGACGAACATCACCAAGTAGTTATTGGCCAGCACCAGGGTCAGCATGAAGAACATGAACAGGTTCATGAAGGAGAAGAAGCGGTAGTAGCCGCCCTCCTCGGCCATGTAGCCGATCGAATAGACGTGGATCACCAGGCCGACGCCGGTCACCACCATGAGCATCACGGCGGCCAGCCGGTCCACGGCGAACTCGAAGCTGACCGTAAGGATTCCGCTCTGAATCCAGGTTCCGTACTGCTCGACGTGCGCCGTTTCCAAGGGGCTGAGCGCCAGCAGGACCTTCACCGCCCAGGCGAACGACAGCGCCACCGCGCCGATCCCCACCAGGTTGATGACGGCTTTCGGCGCCCGCCGGCCGAAGATGCCGTTTGCCAGGAACCCGGCCAGGGGGAAAGCGGGAATGAGCCAGAGATGCTGCATCGCGTCAGTATTTCATCGAGTTGATTTCGTCAACCGCCAGCGTTGACCGGTTCTTGAAAATGGTCAGAATGATGGCCAGTCCGACAGCCGCCTCGGCCGCCGCCACCACCATGACGAAAAAAGCGAAGATGTGGCCGTCCACTTGCTGCAACTTGTAGGAAAACGCGACGAAGCTCAGGTTCACCGCGTTCAACATCAGTTCGATGGACATAAAAATGGTGATCAGGTTCCGCCGGAAGAGGAACCCGGCCACGCCCAGCGCGAACAGGATGGCGCTGAGGATCAGGTACCAGGAGAGCGGAACGCTGGTCATCAATCGATCTCCTTTCGGGCGAGGACCACGGCCCCCAGGATCGCCACCAGGATCAGCACCGAGGTGACCTCGAACGGAAGCAGGTAATCGGTGAACAACAGGCTGCCCACGTCCCGCGGGCCGCCCTTGGTGAACGAGCCGAACTTGACGGCCGCCGACGGGGGAAAGCTACGCTGGACGGCGTAGCTCAGCAGGCCGAGCAGCAGCACGAGCAGCGGAATCCCCAGCAGGCGGGCGGGCCAGCTTTTCCCGCGCGCGGTTTCGGCGCGCGCGTTCAACAGCATGATGACGAACAGGAACAGCACCATCACCGCGCCGGCATAGACAATCACCTGGACGGCGGCGATGAACTCCCCGCCGAGCAACAGGTACAGGACCGCCAGCGACGCCATCACCCCGACCAGCGACAGCGCGCTGCGGATGGGGTGCGTCTGCACCACCACGTTGATGCCACAAACGACGGCGATCGCCGCGAAGATGAAGAAAACAATCGTGTCCATGACTTACGTGCCGAACAGGGCCACCAGCAAGGCGGTGGCGAACAGGTTCGCGATCGAAACCGGGAACAGGAACGTCCAGCCGAACTTCATCAATTGGTCATAACGGTATCGCGGCAGTGTACCGCGGACCCAGATAAACAACAACAGCAGCGCGCCCGTCTTGGCCAGGAACCAGAACAGCGGCAGCAGCCAGCTCTGAACCGCCGGCACCAGGAAAATCAGCGCGATCACCAGCAGCGCCGCCGCCACCACCGGCAGCGTTCTCCGGTCCTTCGGCCGGGCCGGGTGCAGGCCATGGTACAGCGTCACCAGGCCGGCCAGCCCGAACAGGATCGCCGGTACGAACCGCGAGCCGAGTTCGGCGGGGAACAACGGGTGCCAGCCGCCGAGAAAAACCGTGGTGGCAATAGCGCAGATCGTGATCATGTTCGCGTACTCGGCCATGAAGAACGAGGCGAACTTCATGCTGCTGTACTCGGTGTGGAACCCGGCCACCAGCTCGTTTTCAGCTTCGGGGAGATCGAACGGGAGCCGGTTGGTCTCGGCGAAGGCGGCGATCAGAAAGACCAGGAACCCCACGATCTGCGGCGCCGGCCACTGAAAGACGGCCCAGTGGGGAATCAGGCCCCAGTAGCTGCCCTGTTGTGCATTGACAATCTCCCGCAGGCTGAGCGTGCCGGCCATCAGCAGCGGAGCCGCCAGGGCGATGCCCAGCGGTATCTCATAGCTGATCATCTGCGCTCCCGCGCGCAGGCTGCCGAGCAGAGCGTACTTGTTATCAGACGCCCAGCCGCCGAGCGCCACCGCGTACACGCTCAGCGAGGAGATCGCCAGCAGGAACAGGATGCCGATATTCAGGTCGGTGAGCTGCATCGGCGTTTGCACGCCGAGAATCTCGACGTCCGGCCCGAACGGAATCACCGCAATGGAGATCAGCGCCAGGAAGACGGCCAAAAACGGCGCCAGCAGGTACAGGAACCGGCTGGCGTAGGACGGCATCAGGTCTTCTTTGGTCAGCAGCTTGATCACGTCGGCCAGCGGCTGCAGCAGGCCGTGCGGGCCCACGCGGTACGGTCCCATCCGGACCTGGATATGGGCAATGACTTTCCGCTCCACCCACTGCAAGTAGAGCAGCGTGGTCAGCAGCGCGGCGGCGACGACGGCGGCTTTCAGAACACTAAGTATGTAAAAGTTCATTCAGATCCATTGCGGCGCGCCGCAGCGGCAGGCGCCCCGTAACATCAAGACTGCGTGATCATGACCCATACAGACTACCGGGTGATTCTATCACTGAACCCAATATCTTCGAATAGCGTCCGAGTGTGCCGGAGGTGAACAGCGTGTCCCGCGCGGAGCGAACCAGTTCCGGCGGCGTCCAGGCCTCGATTTCCGCCACGGGCGGGGACGTCGGAGCAGCGCCGCCAAGGGCCAGCGTGATCTCCGGGACAGCGTAGCCGGCCACTGAGCGGCGGATTTCCTCGAACACGACGTCCGGCTCCGCCGGGCCAAGATCCAGTTTCATTTCCCGGGCGATCAGCCCGAAGATTTCCAGATCCGTCTTGGCGCCCGTTACGCTCACGGCTTTCCGCAAGCGCTGGAGCTCGCCGCAGACGTTCGTCACCGTTCCGGTTTTTTCGTACAACGAGGCTGCGGGAAGAACGGCGTCGGCGCGGCGGGCCGTCTCGGTCAAGAAAAGATCCTGCACCACCAGGAAAGCGTTCTCCGCGGCCGGCTCCGCGCCGGCGAGCGGATTGGCCCCGATGACCCACAGGACGTCCAAATCCGGGGCGTCGAGGATCTCCGGCAGGCTGAGTCCCGGTGACAAGCCTGCTTTGGAAACCGGCCGGTAGCCGGGCAGCAGGTCCGGCGTCAGACCCATGTCCATGGCGCCGCGCGAATTCGAGTAATCCATCAAGCAGACGTAGCGGACTGGGACGCCGAGCGAAGCGCAGAAGCTGGCCAGTTGGTCGACGGCTTCTCTCTTGATCGCGTCGCCGAACAGCACCACCAGTTCCGGCTCGGCCGCCAGGTCCGGCCGCAGTGATTCCAGGGCGGCGAGTTCCTCGCCTTCGGCCGCCCGTAGGCTGCGCGTGGCGAACTGGTCCTGGCGGACCGGCCCGGGCGTCACCACGTAGGTATGGCTGCCGTGGTGCCGCCAGTTGGCCCGGATCTGGAAAGCCAGCAGCGGGTGCTGTTGCGCCAAGTCGCTGGCGATGATCAGGACCGCCTTGCTTCGATACACATCTTCGGTTCGCGCCAGGCGCCCGCCGTGGCGGCCCAGCGCGCCGAGCAGGCTCACGATGTCCCCGCTGCGCCGGTGGTCAATGTTATTGGAACCGAGCCCCTGGCGCACCAGCTTTTGCAGGTAATAGTTCTCTTCGTTGGTGGTGCGTGCCGAGGCGATCACGCCGAACTTTCCGCCGCGCTGCTTCACTTCCTGGAACCTGGCGGCCACCGCGTGCAGGGCCTCGGCCCAGGAGGCGGGCCGGAGTTCGCCGCCGGTTCTCAGCAGCGGTGAATGCAGGCGCTCCGGGTGCGCGGTGAAGTCAAATGCGTAGCGGCCCTTGATGCAAAGGAACTCGCCGTTGACACCGGAGCGGTCGCGGTTGTTGCCGCGGATGATCCTGTTGTCGCGCACGCCGAGCGTCGTCTTGCAGCCGTCAGCGCAATGGGCGCAAATGGTGCCGACGTGCTTCATCTCCCACGGGCGGGTCTGGTAGCGGTAGATCCCGCTGGTCAGCGCGCCCACCGGGCAGATGTCAATGCACATGCCGCACTCGTCGCAGTTCAGGTGATCGCCGTTGTTGGGAGCGATTTCCGAGACCGCGCCGCGGTTGACCACGCCCAGCGCCTTCACGCCCATCCCCTCGTCGCAGATGCGGACGCAACGATAGCAGAGGATGCAGCGGGGCGCGTCGTAGAACACTACCGGCGAGAATTGCTTTTCCTCGACGTGGTGCTTAATGTCCGTGAAGCGGCCGTCGGCGGCGCCGTAGCGGAAGACCGCGTCCTGCAGCTCGCATTCGCCGCCCTTGTCGCAGACCGGGCAGTCCAGCGGGTGGTTGGTCAGCAGGA
>CAZXVW010000204.1:0-7203 GCA_964644025.1 uncultured Solibacteraceae bacterium
CCCTCGTAGTGTCAGTCAGATACTGCTTGGTCGACGCTGGAACTTCGGTCTAATGAATGAAACGTAAGCCGGTTCGCAGCACGTTGGCCCGGTAGTTCCGGATGGCAAACGCCTCCTCATGATAGGCGTAACGGGTCCAGTCCGCTTCAAAATAGACGCCCTTGCGCAAGAGCACGGAAACCCCTGCCCGCGGGGTGCGCATGCGCAACGGGTAGGACGCTCCGGTGTCCCGCACGTATTCGTAGCCGGCCCGGACATCGACGCGCTTGCCGACCGGCGCCTGAAGGTGGAAGTTCGCCACGTGAGTGTTCGTCTCGTAAAGCGAAATTCCTCCCGTCAAACTCGTAAGGGCGTAAAAAACAATGTCCGTGCTTGTACGCAGGCGGTAGAAATTGTATCCGCCCCCCACCACCAGCCGGCCGGACGGGACGTAGACTACCTGCGCCCCGAATTGACGATTGTCAAGGTCGTGGTTCACTCCGGCCGTGTCGTTGCTGTTGTCCTCGATGACCGCGCTTCCGGAGATCGTGAGCCGGGAAACCGGACGCACCTGCCCGCGGATCCTCCACCGGAGGAATGACAACGGATCAATGCGATTGAACGCCTGCGAAGACGTTCCCTTCTCCATTTCCACCCGCACCCGCCCCTTGCTGTCCGGCACCCACAGCACCCCACCGCTGCCGGCGTTGGTCACCGTCACCACCGGCCGCGCACTGGCGCCGTATTCGCCGAAGGCCAAATGCCGGTCGCTGTAGCGATGACCACCCACCAGCGACAGGGTAGGAGCCACCGAGTACTCCAGCTCGGTTTCGTTGCGCCCCAGCCGGTAGCCGGTCACCGTTCCGCCAAGCCCCTGGAAAGGAAGATCAAGCTGCTGGCCAGTGGCCTCGCTGATCAGCCGGAGGAATCCCGTGGTGTCGAGCAGCCCGGTGAGCGTGTAGGTTTCATACGTGAACCGGTGCTCGAGCTTCAGCCGGTCCGTAATCTCCCACGTCTGCGCCAGCCCGGCATTATGCGTTGGCTTCTCGCTCGTCCCCGAGGAAGCGATAATCTGGCGAACGGGGAACCGGTTCACGCCCGTCCGCTGGAGCAAATCCTCGAACCGGTTGATGCGCAGGTCGGCGCCGCTGTACAGGTAGCGCCCCACCAGCTCATAGCGCCGCCCGCCGGCGTAGCGGGCGAGGACCCGCGAAACCGGCGTCGCAATCCGCGTGGGGGCATCCCGCCGCCCGGCCTCCAGCAGGTTGCCCCGAACCCCCTCCGGCTGGTTCGGGTTCGCGAACACCTCCGAGTCGTCCCGGAACCGGGTAAACGACTGATCGAAGCTGAGCAACAGCGGCTTCCAGTTCACTTCCACGCCCCCCGTGAATTCGTCCGAGGCCAGCCGCCGGGGATATGAGACCGGATAAGTGTCGAGAATCAGATTCTGCGAGGAGAACCGGGTGCCGAAAAACTGGTGGCGCCGGTAACCGGCCGAAAGGGAAATCTTGCGGCCGGGAAACAGCTTGAGATTCACGTTCCCGGACCGCCCGACGGAATTCTCCGTGTGCAGCCCCAGCGCGAATTCCGGCAGCGCGAAAAAATAGTTGTACTTGTGGTAGCCCGCTTTCAGGTCGTAAAGTTTGCGCTTCACCATTCTCAAGCTGGCCTGCTGGTACGGGTTCGCATCGCCGATGCCCGC
This sequence comes from uncultured Solibacteraceae bacterium, assembly GCA_964644025.1. Lineage (GTDB taxonomy): Bacteria > Acidobacteriota > Terriglobia > Bryobacterales > Bryobacteraceae > CAZXVW01. Next base: position 1,682 of record CAZXVW010000204.1, read on the forward strand.
CGCCGTCAAGCGCAGGGAATCGAACCGCGCCCGGGTCCCCTTCAGCGGCCGGAGATCGAGCAGCAGGCCGGCCGTATTGAAGCCGGAACGCAGGTACCGGTCCGTCCAGAATTTGTCCCGGCTGCCATCCGTGTCCACGAAAACCGCCCCGAGGGACAGCTCGACGCGGCTCTCGAAACCGCCGCCGCGCGGCGACGGCGCCGCCTCCGCCTGGGAAGCGCCGGCTTGCTGCGAAGTCTGGGCGTTTCCGGCAACGCCCACCAGCCAGCAGAGCGCCAGCCCCGCCGCCGCGCGCCATCGCCCGCTCATCGGCGCCTCGCCCTCCGGGCGCGCGGCACCCCGCTTCCAGCCCCGGATTCCCGCTGGCTTTCCGTCTCGGTACGCCACCAAATGCCCGCCGGCCCGTAATACTGGCGCAGCCATTCCGCCCCCTGGAGATCAGCGCCTTCGGTCCAGTCGGTGAGGCTTTCATCCAGCGGGAGACCGAATACCGGCGCGTAATTCCGGTGGCAGCGCACCGCGCAAGAACTGGGCATCCCTCCTTGCTCCCGCCTCGCCAGCGTCTCCTCCGGCGGAATCACCCGGAACGTGTGGGAAGGCGTATCGTATGGAACTGCGTTCACGGCCACCTTGGCCATGTGGCACTCCGTGCACCGGCTCAAGCCGGGATAGCCCTCCGGCTCGTAAGGATGGTGCGTGTGCTGGGAGACCGCGTCAGCGATCGCGGCCCGGTTCGCTTCCGGGTCCAGAAGATCCTCCGGGCGCACGGTGGCGAAGTCAAGCTCGCCGGCGTGGCACGCCAGACAGAGAGTGTTGTCGGCGACCGCCACGGGAATGGTCACCGCCCGGCCGGAGGCGTCACTGACCCTCAACTCCGTCCGAAGCTGCCCCGCGGTGGCGGCATGCGGATCGTGACAGTCGGTGCAGCGCATACCGGCCTTCCATTTTGCGCTCCGGCGGAAATCTTGAAACTCCTGCCCGTACTCCCGCGAAGTCTCCTGGTCCGGCCAAAGCTTCGGAAGGCTCCGGAAAAACCTTCCGAACAAGGGAGCGCCCAGGTTCGCAGCGTAGGATTCCTGGGCTGCTTCATCCACCGGGTAGTCGTGAATTCCCTGGGGCAGGCTGTGACCGCGCGAATGGCAGGAACCGCACAGCTCGTTCGCCTGCTCCGCCGTGAAATCCCTGGCCGGGTCGATGATCTTGCGGGGATCGCCGCTCGAGATCACGTGCTCCAGGCCCGGCCCGTGACACCGCTCGCACCCGGTATTGACCTGTTCCTGGTAGCCGTCCCCGTCGAGGTCCGCGTAGTGGGGATCGCCCTCCAGGTAGTGAACCGCGGGCGGCGCCGCCGCCACCCACTCGCCATTGCCGTCCTGGCCCACCGACAGGCCGTTGAAGTGGCATCCGGCGCACTGCCGGTCAAAGGAAACCTCGTGCGGCAACTGCCGCGTCACCGCCCCGAGGGTAAACCGGGGCGAGCCGTCTTGCCGGTACCATACCTCCGGCCGGTACGCGACATACTCGTGAGTGATCTCGTTATACTGGACCGGGCTCACGTAATAGCCCGCGCTCAACCCGCCCGCGCGATCCCCCACCGGAATCTTCACCGCGTAAAGCTGCCGGAAACGACCGCTTCCGCCGTAGGCGAACCGCACCGGAAACTGCACCGTCCCGATCCGGATCCGGTAGCCGGTCGCGGCATCGTAACCAAGCACCGGCGCGTTCGGCCGGTAACGGTCGAACCCGCTCCGGATCGTGTTCAGATCCAGCCCCTGCCGGAAATCGTCCACGCCGTTGCCATCCACATCGGCGACCACGCCGAAACCCGGTTGCAGGCTGTAGGAATCGCTCCCCAGGCTCGTCAGGCCGGTGGCGTGCCGCGACCCTCTCCAGCTTTCCTGGTCCGGATGACAGCTCAGACACATCTCCGCGCCTACATACCCGGGCGGTTGCGCCCGCAGGGCCGCCGGGGCGGCCGTCATGGCCGCCAGACCCGCCAGTACCCCCGCCAGTGTGACTCGAACACTCATGCGCCCCGAAAATCTCCTGCGGGCCCGCTCATCCGGTTCTCCCAGGGGTGGAATCCCGGCGCTTCCCCCCCGCCAGGGAATTTCACGCCGGCCGGTCTCTCCTCCGCGGTGGCGTCCGAGCCGGTGAACGACTCCGCAATCCAGTCCGCCATGCCGGCGTAGTAACGCTCGCGCGTTCTGGACTGGATCTCCGCGCAGAGACCGGGAATCCAGCGGCCCGGATGCCGGTTGAAAAACTCGTTCTCCATCTCCGACCAGCGCCCGGCCTGTTCCGCGTCTCCGGCCTCCCACGCCGCCGCCTGCCGTTCCGCCAACGCCTGCAGCAGGCTGATCTCCACCCCGGCGTGGTCGGGCAGTTCTTTGAGTGCCGGGGACAGCTCGAAGCCGGCGCGCCGGTAGAATTCCTGAACCTGCCTCGCCGGTCTGCCCATCAGCAGGCCCGGACCCGACTCGGTGCGCCCCTCGTAACACGACTCGAACGGAAACACGTAGCAGCCGGTAGGCACCAGAAACAGGTTATGGAACTCCTGCACCAGTTCCTCCAGCCTCCAGGCCGGATCCACCGGGACCGGAGCCACCGGATTCGCCGCCAGCGCTTCCAGAAACTCCTGGGTGGGGGGAGAAAGAAAGAACGCCGCCGCCACCTGGTAACCGTGAGCCCGGAGTAGGGCCTCCTCAGCCATCTGCGCCTGGCGGCTGCTGCTCACGCTCGCACCCGGCCTCATCGAAGAAACGTCACCGCAGGGTTCGTCAACCCGGGATCGGCGAATGCCTCGGGCACGGCTCCGTGGTCGCTGAAATCACCGTCCCGGACGAATCGCAGCGCACCGCCCACACAAGTCGGAACGCAGGCCGGCTCCAGCCCTTTCGAAGTGCGATGGACGCAAAACGTGCACTTTTCGTATTTTCCGGTGTTGAGGTTCAGCTTCGGAGCGCCGTACGGGCACGCCGCCTCGCAATAGCCACAGCCGATGCACAGGTCCTGATCGATGAGGACAATGCCATCCTCCGGTCGTTTTGAAATGGCATCCACCGGGCACGATTCGATACAGCTCGGGCGGGCGCAGTGGTGGCACGCCATGGTCACCCACTCCCGGGTGGGATGCGGGAACTGACCTCCCTCGATGGTCACCACCTGCCGGTAGTGCAGGTTGGCCTTGCCGGTCTGCAACTCCAGCGTGTTGTTCTCCGCCTGGCACGACACCCGGCAGGCATGGCAGCCGATGCACCTTGTCAAGTCAATGATCCAGCCAATCTGTCCCATATCAGGAACTCCTGAATTATCCGGTAAGTTTCTCGAGGCGGACCCTCGTCTCCTGGTAGGAGATGCTGCCGCCCACCTTGTCCTGCAGCCCGACATTGCCGAGGTAAGGATCCAGGCGCATGATCGGGTTGATGGCAATCCCGTTGGCCCGCGTGGGGTCGTAGCCCGTGCGTTTCCCGTTCACATAAAACGGGGCGCTCGACAGCGCCCAAAGCCCGTAGCTATGCGCGACGGCGACCACGCCGGGCCGGATCCCCTCGCTCAGCCACACCGTGGCGTTCCGCTCGATGACGCCGCTGGGCGAGATCACCCGCACCGGGTCGCCCGTTTCCAGGCCCAGCGCCCGGCCGTCGGCGGCGTTCATTTCCACGAAGTTCGTGGGCCGGATCGCGAGCAGGCTCGGGTTCATCGCCGTGCGCGCCATCGCATGATAGAAGTTCTTGTAGGTCACCACCTGGAAGGGATACTCGGCCGAATCGTCCACGATCCGGTCGATCGCGTCCCGCGGAGGTTCATACTTGAACAGCCCGTCGAAAGGCCGGCCCGTCATCGAGTCCACCGTTTGCGCCAGCTTTTCACTGTAGAAATGAAGGATCTTGCCGAACGGCTTGTAAACCTTGCCGTTGCCGGCGTAAGCCTTGTCCGGCGGGTCGAAAATGCCGCCTTTGTGGATCACCTCTTGCAGCGTTCTTCCCGCGTCGGCGGCCAGGTTCTGAGCCAGTTTCCCGTACCAGTCCCAGGCATTGTGCAGTGAACTGCCATCTTCGAAGGCATTTTCCCCTACCCCCGGCAGGCCCAAACGTTTGCCGAGATCGATCAAGACGTCCTCGGCAAGCCGGGCATTCGGCAACACGCCGGTGTAGTCATTCTTCGCCTCCGGATCAAACGGCGCATCCCAGCGCTTGCCGTCGAAAGCGCCCACCGTCGGCATCCGGAAGCCGCTTGTCTTGGTGGGGATCGCCGGCGAGACATGGGGCGTCGCCCATTGTTCCAGTATCGTGGGGCACGGCAGGATGTAGTCAGCCCACTCGGAAACCTGCCCCATCTCGATATCGAAGGCGACAAACAGGGGCAGCTTGCTTTCGTCAGCGACGGTCGCCTCAAAGATCGCCTTCTGGGCCGGGGTGGAATAGGGCCAGGCGTTCCAGTACGTGAACAGCGCCTTCATCGGGTAAGGGTACTGGTCGTGGATGCTGGGCATCACCTCCTGGTAGACGCCGTCTTTGGCCAGGGGGAACCACGGCCGCCGGGCCGGATAACCGTCGCGGGCGAACAGGTTTGGCGCGTCCTTCTCGTAGGTAAACCCGAAGCGGGTGAGCTTGATCCCGGTGGCGCTGACGCCCCCGGGCACATTCATCACATTCACTGAGCCTGGCTTGCCGCCGCCGTCGGTTTCGCGCCAGTGGCTGCCGCCGCCGATGTAGCCGCCGATCCAGTCGAAGTTGCCGGCGAGCATGTTGAGCATAATAATGGCCATCACGCCATGAACACCGTTCGTGTTCTGGCAAGAGCCCCGGTAGAAGTCTGCCACCGCCTGCTTGCCGGCCGCGGCAAACTCCTTCGCCGTCAGCACAATATCGTTCGGATCTACCCCCGCAATCGCCGCGTACTGCTCAATGGTCCGTTCCCGGACCCGCTCCACCGCCAACTGGAAGGCGGATTTCAGTTTCTGGTCGTTGACCGTCACGCTGGCCAGCAGGTCCGCCGCGTCTACGCTCCTATGAACCTTCAGCTCGCCCCCGGCACTCACCACGTAATCGGTCGCTTCTCCGGCCAGCCCGACATCGCCCGGCCGCGCGAACAGGCCCGTTTCCGTGTTCACCAGGTAGGTGGCGTCCGTCCAGCTCAGTTCGTTGATTTTCGCCGCCGCCTCCTTGCTCGGAGCGCTGAGGAATTTCTTGTCGTATTTCTCGTTGTCAATCAGCCACCGCGCAATCCCCATCGCCACTGCTCCATCAGTGGCCGGCTTCGCCGGAAGCCACAGGTGAGCCTTGGCGGCCGTGTGGGAAAACCGCGGGTCTACCACCGCCATCTTGCCGCCCCGCTTGATGAAGTCGGCGATCTTGCGCCCCAGCGTCTGGGCAGGAAAATTCGCCTCCAGTGGATTGGTCCCGAACCAGATGATAAATTTGGCGTTCGCGATGTCCGGCTTGAAGTGGTTCTTCTTCCCTTCCGTGGCCAGCAGCCAGCCGATGTGGTGGCTTTCCTCGCAAATGCTGGTGTGGTCC
>CAZXVW010000205.1:0-6976 GCA_964644025.1 uncultured Solibacteraceae bacterium
TGCGCAAAAGGAAGCCGAGAAACGGATCGCCTTGCTGGAGCCGCCACCCGTACTGAAACCGATTTCCCCCCGCCTCAATACGCTGAAAATCAGCAACCAGCCGGCCAAGGTCCTGTATGAAACCGTTGGCAAGCTCGCCGGCATCAACGTCGTCTTCGATCCCGAGTTCCAATCCACCGGCAAGCCCGTCTCGATCGACCTGTCGAACGCCACCCTCGAAGAAGCGCTGCGCTACCTCTCCGTACTGACGAAAACCTTCTGGAAGCCGCTGTCGGAGAACACGATCTTCGTCACCAATGACAACGTCACCAAGCGGCGCGATTACGACGAGATGGTGGTGAAGGTCTTCTACCTGAAAAACATTACGAAAGTTCAGGAATTGCAGGAGATCGCCACCGCCGTGCGCTCGGTGACCGACATTCGCCGGCTGTTCACTTATAATTCACAGAACGCGATTTTGGTGCGCGGCACCCGGGACAAGGTCGCGCTGGCCGAAAAGCTGATCCGGAGCCTGGATAAGCCGCTAGCCGAGGTCGTGGTGGACGTCATCGTCATGGAAGCCAACCGCGCCCGGACCCGGGATCTGGCCGCTTCCATCATGTCAGCGGGCCAGGCGGGGCTTTCGCTTCCGATCTCGTTTGCGCCCCGGGGGGGAGGCACGGTTCCCGACGGCGGAGATGGAAACGGCACTTCGGCCGCTACCACGACGACGGCAGCCAACACGGCCGTCAATCTCGGCAGCCTCGGCTCGCTAGCCTGGGAAGACTGGTCGCTTACCTTGCCGGGCGCCTTGCTCCAGGCGCTGATGACGGACCGCAGCACCCGCATTCTCCAGCGCCCCCAGGTGCGCGCGGCCGACGGGCAGAAAGCCTCGCTGCGGCTGGGCGACCGGTTCCCCTACGCCACGGGCAGTTTCCAGCCCGGTGTCGGCGCGGTGGGCGTCAGCCCGCTGGTGAGTACGCAGTTCCAGTTCGCCGACGTGGGCACCAACCTGGACCTCACGCCGAAGATCCACGGCGAGGACGAGATTTCCATGCACGTGGAGATTGAGATCTCGACCGTGCGGGATCGCATCGATATCGGCGGTCTTTCCCAACCGGTCATCGGCCAGCGAAAGGTGACCGAGGATATCCGCGTTCGCGACGGCGAGGTCACCTTGCTCGGCGGCCTGTCGCAGCAGCAGATGACCAACAGCCGCTCGGGCGTTCCCGGCTTGGCGGACATTCCCATCATCCGCTGGCTCGGCTTCTCTAACCAGAGCAAGGAGCGCAACGAGGGCGAACTGCTCATCGCCCTGATTCCCCACATCGTGCGGCGCCCCGAAATCAGCGAGCTGGATCTGCGCGGTGTGGCCGCCGGCACCGACCAGGTGGTGCGGGTGAGTTACGCGCCTTCGGAGGAAACGCCCGCCGCTCCGGCTGCTGCCCCGCCGGCGCCTGCCCCAGCTCCCTCAGCGGTCCCGGCGCCTCCGGCCAAACCCAAGCCCGTTTCTCCGAAGCCAGTCAAACCGGCGGCAGCCAAACCCTCGGCGGTGAGCCTCGGATTCACTCCGGCCGCGGTCCGGACCCGGCGCGGGCAAACATTCACTGTATCGCTCGTGCTGTCGAACGTCACGGACCTGTTCAACGCCCCAATGAGGTTTAAGTTCGACCCCAAGATGCTGCGCCTGAACGAGGTGGCGCGCGGCGCCTTGCTGGCCGCCGACGGCCAACGGGTGATCTTCACCCGCAATATCCTGAATGACTCCGGCGATGCTTCCATCGTGCTGAACCGCCTGCCCGGCGCCGGCGGCGTCAGTGGCACGGGCACGCTGGTCACGCTGACGTTCCAGGCCATCGGACGGGGAAACACGCAGCTCACCGTCCCGCAGTTCACCATCCGGGACTCGGAAATGCGGGTCATCCCGGTAACCCCGCCGAGCCTCCCGGTGTCCATCGAGTAGGAGGAGGCTGGGAACAAGGGCCATGCTCCGGCTACGAAGCAGGCAACGCGGCTTGACGCTGGTAGAGCTGATCGTGGCTTTTACGATCATGCTGTTGCTCACTGCGATGGCGGTGCCGCTGGCCCGTTACAAGGTGCGGCGGGACAAGGAACGCGAGTTGCGCTGGGCGCTGCGGGAGATCCGCACGGCCATCGACAAGTACAAGGACATGGCCGATATGAATCTGCTCGGCCCGCAAGAGATCGGCACCGAAGGCTACCCGAAGTCGCTCGAGGTGCTCGTCGAAGGGGTCAAGGCGGCCGGCAGCGTTGACAAGAAGTACAAGTTCCTGCGGCGCATCCCGGTGGACCCGATGACGAACTCCACCGACTGGGGCCTGCGCTGCGTCCAGGACGATCCGGATTCGACCGCCTGGTGCGGCGAGAACGTTTTCGACGTCTACACCAAGTCCACTGAGCTCGCGCCGGACGGCACGCCGTACTCGAAATGGTAGGGAGAAGTATGCCAGCAAACGGTTCATCTTCCGCCATGGATCGCCGTGCTGCAGCGCCGGCCATTCGCCGCCGGGGGTTTACCCTGATCGAGATCATGATCGTGATGACCATCATCTCGATCCTGGTCTCTATCGCCGTGCCCCTCTACCAGAAGTCAATCATTCGCGCCAAGGAGAGCGTCCTCCGTAATAACCTGTTTACCCTCCGCACGGTCATCGACGAATACACCTACGATAAGAAAAAGGCTCCGCAATCTCTCGAGGACCTCGTCAACGAAGGTTACCTGCGGCAGATTCCCATCGATCCCATCACCGGTAGCGACCAGACCTGGGTCGTCATCATGGAGGATGCCCTCACCAGCGTGGACCAGACCGAGCCCGGCATCTGGGATGTCCGTAGCGGCGCCGAGGGCAACGGGCTGGACGGCACGCCATATTCGGAGTGGTGACGCGGTGCGTTCCCGTCCGCGGCGCCAGTACTATCGCATCGCCCCGCACCGGTATTAGAATACGGACTGGAAACGGAGGCGGAAATGCAACGACGGGATTTCATGGCCGGATTGGGCTTCGGCCCTTATTCCGTGCTGGTTTTCGCGGACCGGCTGGCTGCGCGCACCACCGCAATCCCGCCTCCGGACCACATCCGGCGCGAACTGGACAGGCTCGCGCCTCCCGGCGTCAAGCCGGGCGGAGTTCCCGCCGAACCGCACATGAAACTCGTCGAGCTGGAGACCGACGTGCTGGTCGCCGGGGGCGGTCTGGCCGGCGTCTGCGCGGCCGTTGCCGCGGCGCGCCACGGGGCGCGCGTTGTTCTGGTCCAGGACCGCTCGCGGCTGGGCGGCAACTCCTCCAGCGAAGTCAAGATGCACGTCGTCGGCGCCTCCTGTCACAAGGGCCGCCCCGGCTGGCGCGAGTCCGGCTTGATCGAGGAATTCCGCCTCGACGACGCCGTCAATAACCCGCAGCGCAGCTTCGAACTCTGGGATCTGCTTCTTTATGACAAGGTGCTCAGCGAGCCCAACATCACCTTGCTGCTTGACACTACCGTCTACTCCGCCGCCATGGATGGGAACCGCATCCGGAGCGTGATGGCCCGGTGTGATCTCACCGAGCACCTTTACCGCATTTCAGCCCGCCTGTTCCTGGATTGCACCGGTGACAGCCGCCTGGGACTGGAAGCCGGCGCCGAATACCGCGTCGGCCGGGAAGCCCGCAGCGAATTCAACGAGTCGCTGGCCGCCCCTGCCGCCGACGACAAGACACAATCCAGCAGCATCCTGTTCACCGCCCGCGACTACGGCCGGCCAATGCCCTTCACGCCGCCGAAGTGGGCGCGCAAGGTAACGCGGGAACAGCTCCGTTTCCGTCCTATCCGCTCCTGGGAATACGGTTACTGGTGGATCGCCTGGGGCGGCCAGAAAGACACGATTCACGACGACCAGCGCATCCGCTTCGAGCTGCTCTCCATCGTGCTGGGCGTGTGGGACTACATCAAGAATTCCGGCGACCACCCCTCCAGCCGGACCTGGGCGATGGACTGGATCGGCTTCCTGCCCGGCAAGCGCGAGAGCCGCCGCCTGGTGGGCGATTACATCCTCAGGCAACAAGACCTGGAGCGGGGCGACATCGAAGACGCCGTGGCGATCGGCGGCTGGCCGATGGACGATCATCCGCCGGCCGGGTTCGACCGGCCTGAGCTGAGGCCCACCCGCCAGATCCGCACCAGGGAGGTTTACAACATTCCGCTTCGCTCGCTCTACAGCCGCAATATCAGCAACCTCATGATGGCCGGGCGCAACATCAGTTGCTCGCACGTGGCGTTCAGCTCCACGCGGGTGATGGGCACCTGCGCCGCCGTGGGGCAGGCGGCTGGTACGGCGGCCGCCCTGTGCGCCGAGCGAAGGATCCCGCCGCGCCGCATTTACCAGGACAAGAAGCTGTTGGCGGCGCTCCAGCAAACGCTGCTGCGCGATGACCAGATGATCCGCGGCCGCGTCAACCAGGACCCGAAAGATCTCGCCCGGCAGGCGACGGTAAGTTGCAGCTCGGCGGTCGGCCCGGCCCGGGCCGAGCTGGTCATCGACGGGCACCTGCGGGATTATCCCCGCCCGGAAGGCCCGGAAATTCATCACTGGGCCGGTGAAATGCGTGAGGACGGCGCCTGGATTGAACTCGCCTGGAAGCGGCCGCGGCGGGTGCGCGAGATCCAGCTCACCTTTGATACCGGCTTCCAGCGCGAGCTGACCCTGTCGGCCTCGGATCGGGTCAACAAGGGGATCATCCGGGCCGCGCAGCCGGAAACTGTCCGGGATTATTCGGTTGCGTACCGGACTTCCGGCCGGCTACGGCGCCTCGTCCAGGTGCAGGGCAACCATCAGCGGCTGCGCCGCCACGTCATTGACCCGGTGGAGGTCGAAGCCGTCCGCGTTCACGTCACCGCCACCAATGGCGACCCGCTGGCCCGCATCTTCGAAATCCGCTGCTACGCCTGAAACCCGCAAGCGTACGCGCCGTTGCCTGCGGCGCGCCACCGTGACCGTCACCTTGGCGCGCACAACGGGAGCGTCGCGGGTTTTTTGCTAAACTATTCAGCAGAGCGGTTCCGCTCCATGCTCCCCGGTCGTCTAATGGCAGGACACCGGCCTTTGGAGCCGAGAATCGTGGTTCGAATCCACGCCGGGGAGCCACAGCCCAGATCCATAACTTCCCGCCGCCTCAATGCAGCTCTCGTGATTGTCACCGTTCCGGAATTGGGCCGTACGGCACAGGATCATTTCCTACTGAACATCATGGCTTCGTTCGCCGAGTCTGGGCGCGGGATGATTGCGGCACGAATCGCCGGCGCGCGCACGCGGTTGCAGCCGCAGCAACGGCGGCTGGCTGGTACGGTTCCGTTCAGCTACAGCGCGGATCCTCGCACCAGGCAACTCACCGCCGAGCCGGCCGGAGCTGCGATCGTGCGATGCATGTTTGCGGAAGCCGCGGCCCTTGAGCTGGACTTGCGCCGGACCGCACAGCCGAAAACCACTCAGCTACACCTGTGCATGGCCCATGCAGGGGAAGATCCTGTGTGGCCGATGCAGGCGCCCACTCACACCGCATAGCTGCCGTCGGGGCAGTAAGGTCTACCGCTACTATCGGCGCCGTGCGAGCGGCGGCGACCGGCCACCCTGCGGCTACCAGGTCGCAGCGGGTTCCATCGAGTTTCATATTGCCGCCTTGTATCAGAACGCGGACGGCAAGCCCGCCGAGTCACTCTCTTGGCAGCTCCGGCAGGTCGTCGACTCTGCTGTGTATGACCCCGAAAAGGGTCGTGTCTACCTGAGTTGGAGGCGGGACAAGGCTGAATCGCTCAACGTCCGCTGAAACTGCCGATGCGAACTACTTGTCCAGGCCTGATGCTCTCCAGCGCAGCCATGCATTCAGGAATGACCGGGACCAGATCCTGGATCCGGTTCGATCGGGCACGAATAATCAGCACCGCGATTCGCACCGATCCCAGATTTTGCTGGAAGGGTAAGTTCTTGTCGAGAGTCAGCAGGACATCGAACAGCGGATCGGCCAGGGCCAACAGTTCGCTGTTCTTTTTCCCCGACCAACCGCACTCAACGACGGTGTGGCAGTCGTGACCTCTAAGGTGTGCGGCGAGCTTCCGCGGCAGGTTCTCGTCGATGAGAATCTTCATCGCGGGCTGGTGAGGAGGGCCTTGGCTTCTTCCAGAGCGGCGATCGCAGCCTCGCGGCTCACCGAGGGAAAGTTGTCCAGGAACTCGTCGAGCGTGTCGCCGGCTTCGAGGTAGTCAATCAGCGTATCCACCGGCACACGCGTTCCCCGGAAGCACGGCGTGCCACCCAGAATTTCCGGATCGCTCACGATGACGGATTCGCGTCCCATGGGACACCTCTCGACTCTCAGTCTACCAGGAGACCGCGGTTGGGCGGCGGTTCGAAATGAGAGCTATGTTGGCCCGGGCAACATTCGAACCAGGTGGCTCCACTGTAAACTGATTGTTCTCAATTTGGTTGGCTTTCAGAAGTTGTCAAGCAGTATGTCAGGGGCCACTTGAGCCACATCCAAAATCCGTAACTTCCCGCCACCCCGTTTCGCTTGGCGCCATCCCCGGTTGCAGCCGCGCCTTAACCCAAGCAATCCCCAGTAGCTCCGTTTCGACGCGGTTCCCCGTTTGGAAATGCCTACGCTTTCGAACGCACAACCAACGCGGTTGTGCCACACGTTTAAACCGAAAGGCTTACCAAAGTCGTCCCGCCGGCGGCTTCACTCGATCCGATCTCGCTTCTCAAGATTGTGTCGGACGCAAAGCAGTTGAATATTCTCAGCCACGAGGGATGTGCCACCTCTAGAATAGGGAACGATGTGATCGAAGTGCAGCTCGTCGGTTGCACCACACACCACACATCGCCCGCCGTCACGTTTCCACACCTCGACCTTCACCTGTGTGGGAATCACTCGCCTCCTGCGGACCTGCCGACCAACTGGAACGGTCGGATCGTCTTCACCTTCCACTGCTAAGAGCTTGAATT
>CAZXVW010000206.1:0-6906 GCA_964644025.1 uncultured Solibacteraceae bacterium
CGGAATTCCAGCCTCGAACAAGCGCTATCTGACTGACACTACGCGGAAAAGGGCGGAAAGGAGTTTCTCGTCTCTGGCTACAGACCGGGCAGGCGAAAGGCTTTGGCCTGGTGCGTGCTGAGTTCCCTCAACAGGTGGAAGCTCGCGCCGGAGCCGCCCGTGTTGGTGCGGCAGGTGTTGCGGCAGCCCAGCGTCCCAGCCCGCTCTCACTGCCTCTCTGAAACCTGGGACACCGGCTCTGTTCCCCACGGCTCGCTCACCCCGGGTCGCACGCTCTCAGTCTGCCGCCTTGAGGCTCATCTCGACTCTTGCTCCGGTCAGAAACCCTGGGACAAAGCACTTGCTCACCAGTTCCTTCCCGCGCGCAGGGTGGCCGGGCGGACCTGGCAACCACACCCGGCCGAGCTTCCCGACTCCGTTCGGTCGCAGTCTGCTCCCAGCTCGTAACCCCTGCGTTTTGAATGCATTCTGGGCGCGTGCCCCACCCGGGTTGGCGCCGGCCATGCTACAACAGAATCGGCGGCGCCAAAACCGCACTGCCCCTGGATCTTTGACAACCCATGGCATATCTGAAGCCGGCGTGCCGCGCTCCGCCCACGCCGGCGCACGCTCCCATCCGGCTGCACGCAGTCTCTGATCGTGCCGCGAAAAAAATCGCAGATTCGAACCCAATTTGGCCCTATCTCTTTCCCTATGAATCGGGTGGGCTGTGGAAAACCTCCCCTGCCCGGCACCGGGCCGGGCTGTATCTAGTCCCGTCTGCTCCGCTTGGCCCCGGCTTCGTGCGGTAAGATGTTGCTCAGAGTACAAGGCTTCCCCGGCAGGCCGGTCACAGGCGGCCGGCCACGGCCCGGTACTTGGCAGTGAAGGCACAGCGACTGGAGGACAGTGATGTCACACAAAGTCACCGAAGGAAATCTTAACGCCAAGGGTCTGAAATTCGCGATCCTGGTCAGCCGGTTCAACAGCTTCATCACCGAAAGATTGCTGACGGGAGCGCTGGATGCTCTTTCGCGTACCGGAGCCGCCCCGGAAGATATCGAGATCGTGCGGGTGCCCGGCTCCTGGGAGATGCCGGTGACGGCGGCGGAACTGGCCCGGCGCAAGCAGCACGACGCCATTATCTGTCTGAGCGCGGTGATTCGCGGCGATACCCCGCATTTTGATCACATCGCGGCCGAGGCCACCAAGGGGCTCGCTCAAACCTCGTTGCAGACCGGGGTGCCGATCGCCTTCGGTGTGCTGACCACCAACACGCTCGAGCAAGCCATTGACCGGGCCGGGGCCAAGAGCGGCAACAAGGGCTTTGACGCCGCCATGAGCGCCGTCGAGATGGGTAACCTGATGCGCGCATTGCGCGCGGGTTCCTGAAACCTGCGCTTTCTCCCATGCCGTCCCGCCACCGGTCGCGCGAGAGAGCCTTGCAGATCCTTTATTTGTGGGATATGCACCGGCAACAGCGGCAAGCTTCCCCGAAACCGGATGCGGAGGATTCCAAACCGCCGGCGGGTCTCACCGTGCGCGACGCGCTCGCCGCTTTCTACAGTCCCCTGATGGCCGACGAAGACCGGGACGCGCCGGCGCCAAGCAGGTTTACCGAGGAACTGGTGACCGGCGTGGCCGAATGCGCCGCCGAACTCGACGAGCAAATTCGGAAGCACTCGGCCCACTGGCGGCTGGAGCGCATGCCGGTAGTGGACCGGAACTTGCTGCGGCTGGCCGTCTATGAAATGACCCGGATGCCCACGCCACCGCCGATCGTCATCGACGAGGCCCTGCGCTTGGCGAAACGCTTCTCCAACGAAGCTTCCGTGGCATTCATTAACGGCGTGCTGGACGCGGTGCGCCGCGAGCAGGAAGAACAAGGTCCTCCGGCATCCCCCGCTGGCGCCTGAACCGGGCCCTGCCCGATTACGGTCGCCCTCCTTCGGCGTGCCGCTCTCCAGGGACGGGCGTGGACCGGCGCTGGTAGATGACGGCCGTGGGGATCCGGGCGATCTCGCGGTAGCGGCTCAGCCAGCCGGCCAGGTCCGCGTAGCTGCTGACAGCCAGCCGCGGATTGTAAGGCCCCAGCCCGTCCACGATGAAGGAGGGCCGCGTATGGACGAGCGCGCGGCGGTTGCGCCGCGCCAGCGCCGGGGCCGAGGGCCGGGCGAGCGTCAGGTGGCGGTCCGCGATCACCCCCGTGAGTGGCTGGGAGTCGAGAAACGGTGTCCCGGCCGGCAGCCGCGTCAGCACGAAAATGTCCGGGCGGTAACCCCACACCAGCAACGAATCGCCGGGGCGGGCCCGGCGCTGGATCAGTTCCGCCGCCTGCCGGCTGCCCTGGTACATGGCCAGGTCCCGCCAGCGATGGTGACGACTCGTCACGAGGTCTTGCGCAAGGATCGCGTAGCGCGGGCCGAAGCGGGCCAGAGGGACCAGAAGCAACGCCATCGCCACTGCCGCTCGCCGGGGACCCAGCAAGACCAGGCCGCGAGCGCCGGCCAGGATCATTACCGGAAGGAGCTGGAAGTAGTAACGCGGAAAGAAACGTGCCCCGGCCGCCACTGCGGCGAGCGAGATCAGCGCCCAGAGGGCGAAACGGCGGCTGTCGGGGTTGCGCTCCCGCCACCAGTACCAGGCGGCTCCGGCGGCCAGCGTGGCATGGAAACCGGCCCAGTTCAGCGTTCGGCGGATGCCTTCCCACACCGGATTTGCGACGAAGCTGTCGCGGGAGTATAACCAGCCCCATCGCCAGACCTGTTCGTAATAGGGCCGCAGGGCGCCCACCCCGGCCAGCCACGCAACGGCCACCGCGTTCGGCACCAGAAAGCCCGCCGCCACCCTGGGCGCCGAGCGAAACCGCCAGAGCAGGCACACCAGGAGCACGAAGATCGCTTTCGTATTGACGAGCATTCCGACCCCGGCCCAGAATCCGCTCCAGAACGGGCGCCTTCGCCAGATCAAGTACACGGCGGCCACGTGCGGGGCTGTCAGCAACAGGTCCGGCGCCAGCGCCATCACCGCCGAGGGAATCCCGAAGGTAAGGAAGAAGGCGCCCAGCCCGGCCGCCAGGACAGCTTCCCGGTTTCCCCATTGCCGGACCGCGAACCGGTACAGCAGCCAGCAAAGAAAGGTGACGAACAACGCTCCGGCCAGCCGCAGCGGCCAGCCCGCCCGCGCGCCCCACAGCAGGTAAGCGAGAATCGACAGGGGCGGCTTGTCGAACCAGAAGTCCCGGTACGGAATCTTGCCGGCCAGAACCTGCAGCGCGGCAGCCCCCGGGTAGCATTCCTCCACCCAGAGGATGTCGAGATGGCATAACCGGGTGGCCAGAATGAGCAGAAACAAGCCACCGAAGGCCAGCCGCAAGCGCACCTAGGATCTCTCCAGCAAACGCTCCAGCGCTTTCCGGAAATCGGGGCCGTAGAGTGGGTCGGCCAGGGCGAACTCGGCGAAGGTTTCGAAGTAGCTCGAGAAATTCCCGATGTCGTACCGTTTCTCGCCGGGCGGCAGCTTGCAGGCGAGAACCCGCCGGCCTTCGTCGCACAGTCGCTGAATGGCGTCGGTGAGTTGAATTTCGCCGTGCTCGTCCGGGCGGACGTCACGGATCATGTCGAAGATCGTGGGCGAAAAGATGTAGCGGCCGGCGATGGCGAGGTTGCTCGGCGCCTCTGCCGGTTTTGGTTTCTCGATGAGGTTGCGAACCCGGTACCAGGAACCGGCCCCCGGCACGCTCTCGATAATTCCGTAATGGCGCGTTTGCTCCCGCGGCACTTCCTCGACGGCGATCACGCAACTGGCGCGCCGCTCCTCGAACAGCTCCACCATCCGCGCCACGCAGCCCGACTGGGCGTGCAGGCCCAGGATGGAGTCGCCCAGGGCGACTACGAACGGTTGTTCGCCGGCGAAACTTTCCCCGCAGAGAACCGCGTCGCCGAGTCCTTTGGGCATCCGCTGGCGCGTGTAGTACAGGTGGGCGCCCAAGTCCTCGAACTCGAGTTCCTTGAGTAGCGTCTGCTTGTCGGTGGAGTTGAGCAGTTGCACCAGGTTCGGATCGCTGTCGAAATGGTTCTCAATGGAGTTCTTGTTGCGTCCGGTGATCAGCAGGATCTCGCCGATGCCATTGGCAACAAGTTCCTCGACCACGTATTGGACGATCGGCTTGCGGGCCACGGGCAACATCTCCTTGGGCTGAGACTTGGTGGCCGGCAAAAGCCGCGTGCCGTGCCCGGCAACGGGTACGATGGCATTGGTGATCACTTCTAAACTATATAACGGGAAGCAAGGTTTCCTCACTTGACGCTGCGACTCCAGTCCGCCGGGAGCTGCGCGCGGCTTGACCGCTTCCTTCAGGAGCAGCTCCCTGAGCATAGCCGGAGCCGTTTGCAGGCCTGGATCAAGCAAGGCCGGGTCCGTGTGAACGGCGAGCCGGCCAAGCCCGCCACGCCGTTGCGGGGCGGCGAGGTCGTCGAGGTAGAGCCAGCCGAACCTCCTCCCCTGAATGCCTTCGCCGAGGAGCTGCCCCTGGACATCCTTTACGAGGACGACGACGTCGTGGCGGTCAACAAGCCGGCCGGAATGGTGATCCATGCCGGCGCCGGGATTCACTCGGGAACGCTGGTGAACGCGCTGCTTCATCACTTTGGACAACTCTCGAGCGTGGGCGGCGCGCTTCGGCCGGGGATCGTACACCGCCTGGACCGGTATACCAGCGGGGTGGTGCTGGCGGCGCGCACCGACGCCGCGCACCGCGCGCTGGCCGCCCAGTTTGCCCGCCACCAGGTGGACAAGGAGTACCGGGCGCTGGCCCACGGGCGCTTCAGCCACCCCCAGGGCCGGATCCAGAAACCGATCACGCGCGATCCGAGACGGCGCACGCGGATGACCGCCAGGCTCGCTTATGGGCGCGCCGCGGTGACCGAGTACCGGGTGCTCGACCAGTTCGCCGGCTTCGCCTACCTGCAGGTGCGCATCGAAACCGGACGAACCCACCAGATTCGGGTCCACCTCTCCAGCATCGGGCATCCGATCGCGGGCGACCGGCTGTACGGCGCGCCAGCCAGAATCCCTGGTCTGCCCCCTCTGGGACGCTACTTCCTCCACGCCTGGCGGATCCGGTTCCGCAGCCCTTCGACGGGCCGGCCGGTGACCGTGGAGGCGCCGCTGCCGGAAGAGCTCGAGCGCTGGATGGCACGACTGGCGGCGATCGAGTCGTGAACGGTGGCCGGCGGGGCCGTCTATAATTGAAGTAGGGGAGCAAGATGAGAAGGGCATTGTTTCCGTTAGCGCTGGTCGCCGGGATGGCCGCGGTTTTGTGCGCGCAATCCCAGCAGCCACAGCTCGCTACGGGTCCCCCGAACGAGAAGGAACTCGATGAAGCCACCCGCATCATTCTCGATGTGACGCGTGTCAACCTCTTGTTCACAGTGACCGACAAGAAGGGACGTTTTGTCACGGACCTGACAAAGGACGATTTCGAGGTCCTGGAGCGAAAGAAAAAGCAGTCGATCATGGAATTTACCGCGCTGTCGGACCTGCCGCTCCGCCTGGCGATTCTGATTGACACGAGCAACAGCATCCGCGACCGCTTCCGGTTCCAGCAGGAGGCGGCAATTGAATTCATCAACAGCGTGATCCGCCCGGAGGTCGACAAGGCGATGGTGGTTAGTTTCGATACCGGCGTCGGGCTGGTGGCGGACCTCACCGGAGATCCGGAGGAGCTGTCCGACGCCATTCGTTCCCTGCGCCCGGGCGGGGGGACCGCGCTCTACGACGCCATCGTGTATGCCTGCCGGGACAAGCTGATGCAGGACAAGCCGCTCCACAAGTTCCGCCGCGCCCTGGTGATCCTCAGCGACGGGGAAGACAACCAGAGCCGGTACTCGCGGGACCAGGCCCTGGAGATGGCCCACCGGGCTGATGCCGTCCTGTACACCATATCGACCAATATTTCCCGGGTCCAGACCAGCGGCGATAAGGTGCTCAGATATTTCGCCGAGGAAACCGGCGGGCTCGTGTTTTTCCCTTTCAAGGTCGAGGACTTGACGCAGTCGTTTGAGAATATCGCTAACGAGTTGCGCCACCAGTACAACATCCTGTACCGGCCGGAACCGCTGAACGCCGACGGTCTGTACCACCCGGTGCGCATCCGGGTGAAGAATCATAAGAAGCTCATCGTCCGGGCCCGGAAGGGATACTACGCACCGAAGCTGTAAGCACGGACGAGACAGGGGCCATCCGGTTGTATAATTGACTTTCCAGCGCAACCAGAAGCGAGGACCCGATTCACAATGGATGAAAAAGAGCGCGCCCGGATTCTCGGGCTTACGCTGAACCAGATCGAAAAGCAGTTCGGCAAAGGCTCGATACTCCGGTTGGGATCCAGGGAGGCCGTGGTGGCGGTTCCCAGCATCCCGACCGGTTCCCTTTCCCTCGACGCGGCGCTTGGCGTGGGCGGGTTTCCGCGCGGCCGGATCAACGAGATCTTCGGGCCCGAATCCTCGGGCAAGACCACGGTGGCCCTGCAAGTGGTCGCGCAGGCCCAGAAGGCCGGTGGGATGGCCGCGTTCATCGACGTCGAGCACGCTCTGGACCCGGCTTACGCGCGGAATCTCGGCGTGGACGTCGATAACCTCCTCGTCTCCCAACCGGATTACGCCGAGCAGGCCCTGGAGATCACCAGCGCTCTCATCAGCTCGGGCTCGATCGATGTCCTGGTGGTGGACTCGGTGGCGGCGCTGGTCCCGAAAGCGGAACTAGACGGCGAGATGGGTGACACCTTCGTTGGTGTCCAGGCGCGGCTGATGTCGCAGGCCATGCGCAAGCTTACCGGCATTGTTTCCAAGTCCAATTCCTGCCTGATCTTCATCAACCAGATCCGCGAGAAGATCGGGGTCATGTTCGGGAACCCGGAAACCACCA
>CAZXVW010000207.1:0-6861 GCA_964644025.1 uncultured Solibacteraceae bacterium
GCGCCGCACCTATTCAGTGTTGCAAACTGGTGGGTGTGCCGTGTCCGGCCTTAGCTCCTCCGAATCAGAACCAACAGCATTACCAGCGGCGTTTTGGCCTGGATGCCGTGTTCCAAGCCGGCCGGCATGTGAACCACTGTGCCGGCGGCGGCTTCCAGCGCGTCCTGGCCGAGCCTCAGGTCCGCCTCGCCGTTCACGAAGTACAGGACCGCCGGCATCGGCGCCGTGTGAGCAGACAGCTCCTGGCCGGGGGCAAAGCCAAATGCTACGACTTTGCTATGCGCGTCATCCTGCAGCGTGCGGCTCAGGATGCCATTCTCGGGAATGCTGATCTCGGCGGGAAGGTCCTTGATAAAGGTATAAGGTTGCGTCATCGTAGTCCCGATTATCTCTTATGGGCCCCGGGGCGTCAGTGACTAACATCATAAGACAGCTCCGGTGAGAATCTCGCAAGTTGGGGCCCACGGGAGACAATAGATGACGGACGCAAAGCCCGGATGGTGATGAGAGGCGACTGACAAGGGAAGCGGAATGAAACCAATTGGCAAAGTTATCGTAATACCGAAATTGCCCCCCGCTGTGGAACGGCTCCGGACGCTTGCCTACAACGTGCGCTGGGCCTGGAACCATGACGCGGTGGAACTATTCCGGCGTCTGGACAGCGACCTTTGGGAATCGACGGGCCACAACCCGGTACGAATGCTCGGCACGATCGACCAGCGGCGGCTGGAAGCCGCCTCCTCAGACGATGCGTTCCTGGCCCACCTGGACCGGGTGGCACGGGAGCTGGATGAATACCTCGCGGCCCGTTCCACCTGGTTCCGGCGGAATTATGGCCGGGCGGGAACACCCCTGGTAGCGTACTTTTCGGCCGAATTCGGCCTGACGGAGTCCCTGTCGATTTTTGCCGGAGGACTGGGGATTCTCGCCGGCGATCACCTGAAATCGGCCAGCGATCTCGGGGTTCCCCTTGTAGGCGTCGGGCTCCTGTACCAGCAGGGCTATTTCCGGCAGTACCTCAGCGCCGCCGGCTGGCAACAGGAAGAATACGAAGATAACGACTTTCAGAACCTTCCGCTGACCTTGGAGAGGGATGCGGCGGGCGCGCCCTTGATGATCTCGGTTGACTTTCCCGGCCGCCAACTCCACGCCCAGGTGTGGCGGGTCAGCGTGGGGCGCGTGCCTCTCTACTTACTGGATGCCAACATCGAGGCAAACGCAAGCCAGGAAGATCGCGACATCACCGACCAGTTGTACGGCGGGGACCGCGAGATGCGGCTGAAGCAGGAGATCCTGCTCGGCATCGGTGGCTACCGGGCGTTGCGGGCGCTCGGTCTGCAGCCTACCGTCTTCCATATGAACGAGGGTCATTCCGCATTTCTGGCCCTGGAGCACGTCCGGCAGCTCAGGGAGGAGCATGGCCTGTCGTTCTACGAGGCGCGAGAACTCGCCGAGCCAAGCTGCATCTTCACCACGCACACGCCCGTGCCGGCCGGGCACGATTACTTTTCGCCGGAACTGATGCGCCAGTACCTGTTTGATTACTCGCAACAGCTCGGCATTTCCTGGAGTGAGTTCCTGCGGCTGGGACACAGCCGCCCCTCACATACCATGGAAGAATTCTGTATGACGTCGCTGGCCTTGCATCTTTCCCCGTTCAGCAACGGAGTGAGCAAGCTACACGGCCAGGTCAGCCGCCAGATGTGGAAGACCATGTGGCCGGGGATTCCCACCGAAGAGATTCCCATCGGCAACGTAACCAACGGCGTGCACTTCCAGTCCTGGATCTCCCGGGATATGAACGAGCTTTATGAGCGTTACCTCGGACCGCGCTGGCGGGAAGAGCCGGCGGACCGGGGACTGTGGCAGAAGGTTCAGTCGATCCCCGCCGAAGAGCTCTGGCGGACGCACGAGAGGCGCAGGGAACGGCTGGTGGCTTTCGCCCGGCGGCGTCTGCTGGCGCAGTTGCGCCGGCGAGGCGTGCCGGAGGCCGAGATCGAAGCGGCGGAGCAGGTGCTGGACTCTCGCGCGCTGACCATCGGATTCGCCCGGCGTTTTGCCACTTATAAGCGAGCCACGTTATTTCTCCGGGACACCAAGCGGCTGGCCCGCCTGCTGAATAATCCCGAGCGGCCGGTCCAGATCATCTTCGCCGGCAAGGCCCATCCGCGTGATGAGGCCGGCAAGAACTTGATCCACGAAATTGCCAGTCTGATCCGGGAACCGGAGTTTCGCCGCTGCCTCGTCTTCATCGAGGATTACGACATGACCGTGGCGCGCTACCTCGTCCAGGGCGCCGACGTTTGGCTCAACACCCCTCTCCGTCCCAATGAGGCTTGCGGAACCAGCGGGATGAAGGCCGCGGCCAATGGCGTGCTGAATCTGTCGACTCTGGACGGCTGGTGGGCGGAAGCCTGGGAAGAGGCCCAGCAGAGAGGGCAGTTCATTGGCTGGGCGATCGGCCGGGGCGAGGTGTATCCCGACCAGGCCTACCAGGACGAGATTGAGGCCGAAGCTCTGTACGAAGTGTTGGAACGCGATGTGGTGCCGACGTTCTACGATCGGCCCCACAACGGGTTGCCCCGCAAATGGACCGAGCGGATGAAATCCGGTATCGCCTTTCTCTGCCACACTTACAACACGCACCGGATGGTTCGCGAGTATACCGAGCAGTTCTATCTCATGGCCCACAGCAAACGGGCGCTGTTGGCCGAAGACGGCGCCAGCCGGGCTAGGCGGCTGGCCGAATGGAGAGGCCGCATCCATGCCAACTGGCCGCAGGTGCGCGTCGAGTCCATATCGAGCGACACGCCGAACCAGATTCAGGTGGGCGACAAGGTGGCTGTCCGGGCCAGGATACACCTCGGCCCCCTTTCCCCCGACGAAGTGGCGGTGGAACTTTACTGCGGCAAACTCAACCCGAAAGGGGAATTCAGCAACGGGTTGGCAGTGACCATGAACCACCTGGGAGCCGACGGCGAGGTCCACACCTTCGAGGCAGCCTATGGCCCCATCCCGGAGAGCGGCGAGGTCGGTTACACGGTCCGGGTGCTGCCCTATCATAAGGACCTGAGCAGTCCTTTTCTCCCGGGCTACGTGACGTGGGCGACCGGGTGATGCCGCCGCACCTTACTCCACGATCGTCGCGGTCTTGATGTAGTCCAGCTTCGGGAACCTCTTGTTCAGATAAGCGTTACCCTGGTTTCGAATCAGAGGCTGCTCCGGGGCCTCGCCGTAACCTGCGTAAAGCTTGCCGACCACGTCCATTCCCTCAATAATCCGGCCGAATGGTGCAAAACCCTGGCTGTCCAGAAATGAGTTGGTCTTCAAGTTGATGAACACCTGGGTGGTGCGCGAATTCGGGCCGCTGGTGGCGAATGACAAGGTCCCTCGGCGGTTAGTCTTTGTCACCGGGTCATCCTTGATGCGAGCGTTAGCCCACATCCGGGAGATGGCCGGATCACCATGCATGCCGAATTGGATCACGAAGTTCGGCACGACCCGGAAGAAGCGGCACTCGTCATAAAATCCATTCTTGACCAGGTTATAGAAGCGGTCCGCGCCCCGGGGGGCCCAGGAACGGTTCACCTCGATGAGAATGTCTCCCTTGCTGGTTTCAAACTTGACCTTGTAAACGTCGGGCGCCTTCTCCTTCAGCGCCGACGGATTCCGGAGCGACTTCCTGGCAGCGGTTTCCGCGGCCGCTGGCTTGGCCTCCTCCGGTTTCTTTTCCGGTTGGGCCTGAGGCGCCTCGGCCGGTTTCTCCGGAGGCTTGGCAGCTTCCTTCGCCGGTTGCTCGGCCGGTTGTGGTTGTTCGGCACAGCCGAGGAAAAACAGCGGGACCACCGCAACAGCGGCAATCAGCGCGGAGGACAAGAACGATCTTTTACTGGTCATCATTGATGAAACCTCATAAGCCAGGTTCATGTGCTTGAATCAACTATACTACCGCCGTCGGCGTGGATAAAGCAGGTTCTCCGCCTTCGAGAGCCGACTCCGGGGCCTGACCCACTACAATGGTTTTGATGATTCCCAAAGTTCGCAAGGCGGTTTTTCCGGCGGCTGGCCTGGGCACGCGGTTCCTGCCGGCGACGAAGGCGCAGCCCAAGGAGATGCTGCCGGTGGTGGACAAGCCTCTGATTCAGTATGGGGTGGAGGAAGCGATTCACTCCGGCGTCAAGAACATCATCATTGTCACCGGCCGCAACAAGAGCAGCATCGAGGACCATTTCGACGTCAGCTTCGAACTGGAACGTATCCTTGAGGCAAAGGGCAAGAAAGACCTGCTGGCGGTCGTTCAGGGCATTTCTGATATGATCAGCGTTGCCTACGTGCGCCAAAAGGAAGCCCTTGGTCTGGGCCACGCCGTGCTCCGCGCCCGGGAGCTCGTGGGGCCGGAGCCATTCGCGGTAGTGCTTTCCGACGACGTGATCCGGGCCGACACTCCTTGTTTGCGCCAGCTTCTGGACATCTACGAGTCCTACGGCGCTTCGGTCGTGGCGCTGATGGAAGTGCCGGAAGAGAGCGTCTCGGCCTATGGAGTCGTCGAGGCCGAGCCGGTCGACCACGGCGGGAGCACGGACAGATTATTTCGCATTCGCAACCTGGTGGAAAAACCCAGGCGGGGGGAGGCGCCCTCCCGGCTTGCTATCATCGGCCGGTACGTGCTCACACCGGAGATCTTCAGTTCCATCGATTCGGTCGGACCCGGCGCCGGTGGTGAAATCCAGCTCACCGATGCTCTCCGGCACCTGCTGCTCGACCGTCCAATTTACGGGTTGCGCTTCCAGGGCCGCCGTTACGATGCGGGCGACAAGCTAGGGTTCCTTCAGGCGACTGTCGAGTTGGCCCTGGGGCGGGAAGACCTGGGCGGACCGTTCCGAACCTACCTCAAATCATTGCGCCTGTAAGATTTGCTCGATCGGGAGAGAAGGATGAACCGTCGGAATTTCTTGGCAACCACTGCCGCAGCCATGACGGCCGGCTCCGCCGGATCGAACGCCGGGGTGCGGCCAAAGATTGGGATTGATTTGTTCAGCATCCGCTCCTCGAAGTGGTCCCCGTTCGAGTACCTGGACTACTGCGCAGGGTTGAAAGCGGATCTGGTTCATTTTTCGGAAGTGCGCTTCCTGGGCAGCCTGGAACAGGAGCACGTCCGGAAGGTGGGCGAGTACGCCAGGCGCCTGGGCATCGAGTTGGAAATCGGCATGGGGTCGATCTGCCCGACGTCGAAGCGCTTCAATGCCCGCCTGGGCACGGCCGAGGAGCAACTGGTGAAAATGATCACCGCGGCGAAGGCCGCTGGTTCCAGCATCGTTCGCGCCTACCTTGGCTCAATGAACGATCGCAAGGGCCCGGTTCCGCTGGAACGCCACATCGAGAATACGGTTCGGGTGTTGCGGAATGTGCGTTCACGCGCCGCCGATGCCGGTGTCAAGATCGCGGTGGAGAACCACGCCGGCGACTTGCAGGCCCGCGAGCTGAAGACGCTGATCGAAGAAGCGGGAAAGGATTTCGTCGGTGCCTGCATCGACTCCGGGAATCCATTGTGGACGCTGGAGGACCCCCATCTCACATTGGAAACGCTGGCCCCTTACGCGCTGACCAGCCATATTCGGGACAGTGCGGTTTGGCGAACGCCGAACGGTGCGGCCGTGCGGTGGGTTCGGACCGGGGAAGGTAACGTCGGTATCGACCGCTGGCTCCGGCGCTACGTGGAGTTGCACCCCGGGCACGCGGTCACGCAGGAGGTCATCGTCACCGGGCCCCGCGAATTCCCGTTCTTACAGCCGGAGTTCTGGCCGCCGTACCGTGAGGTGCCGGCCTGGGCGTTCTGCCGTTTCCTGGCGCTGGCGGAACGCGGCAGACCGGCCGGGGGCTATGCGCCGCCGGCCAAGCAAGAGCAGGCGCGGCGGGAGCGTGAGGATCTGGAAGCCAGCGTCCGTTACGTGCGAAAGATACTGGGAGTCTGACCCTTATGCACCGCTTGCTGACATGCCTGATTCTCGTGGCCGGGATGACCCAGGCGGGGATTGTCCGGGACGTCCGGGCAGCCATCGCCCGAAACGGCCTTGCCGAGGGCGAGCACCTGGTAACCGAATATCAGCGGCTCAATGGGCTTACCCCCGAGATGCTGGAGGCGCTTTCCTGGCTGGGGCGGGCAGCGCTTGCTGCCAGGGACTTCACCCGGGCTGAAGAGTACGCCGCCCGGACCCATGAACTGACCTTGAAGCTCCTCGACGGGCGCAAGCTCGACGAAGACGGGCACCTGCCCATCGCGCTCGGCGCCGCAATGGAAGTCCAGGCCCAGGTGATGGCTGCGCGGCGTGCGCGGTCGGAGGCCATCGCATTCTTGAACGAGGAACTCGAGCGCTGGCGGGCGACGTCAATCCGCACCCGCATTCAGAAGAACATCAATTTGTTGAGCCTGGAGGGGAAGGCGGCGCCACGGCTCGACACCTCCGAGTGCCTCGGGGAGAAAGCGGAGGGACTTGAAGACCTGAAGGGAAAGGTGGTCCTCATGTTCTTTTGGGCGCACTGGTGCCCTGATTGCAAACAGCACGCGCCGGTTCTGGCCCGGCTACAGCAGGAATATGGAAACAGAGTGCTGATGATCATCGGCCCTACAAGGCGGTACGGGTTCGCGCGCCGGGCAGAAGAGGTTACCCCGGAAGAGGAGTTGCAATACATCGACCAAGTCCGCCGGGAGCATTATGGCTCCGTGGCGGGGATGGCAGTCCCCCTCAGCAAGGAAAACTTCGCCAATTACGGTTCCTCGACGACGCCGACCTTGGTGCTTGTGGATCGTGCCGGTATCGTCCGTCTTTACCATCCGGGCCAGATGTTTTACGAAGAACTGGC
>CAZXVW010000208.1:0-6805 GCA_964644025.1 uncultured Solibacteraceae bacterium
ATCGAGCCGGCGTTGAGTATAATATCGAACAGATGGGGCGGGGCCGTGGCGCGCCCAAACTTTCGCCGCCGGTCCTGTCTCTGGTCCCGGTCCAGCTTTCTGAGTAGCTCCATAGCCGCTGGCCGTTCCAGGCGCCGGTCGAGCATCAGCGTCCCGATCCGGTGCGAGGAAGGCGCCACCACGGCCGCCCGCAGCACGGCGGAGTAATCCCGCAGTAGAAACTCGGCCCCGGGAATGCAAGCGACCAAATGATGTTCGCGTGCCAGCCGGGCCAGGATTGACGCGAGCACGTGTGGATAGGCTTTATCCGGAACAGAAGTTTCCGGACCGAATTGCTCCTCGACCAGCTTGCATAACGCTGACTCGGTGAAGATCTCGAAGCCAAGCTGCTGGGCGGCCAGCCGCGCAACCTCCTCGACGGGGCAGCCGGGCTCGCCCGAGACAGTCAACAGGGCCATTCAGGCCCATGATATCAGGCGGAAACCGCCTCGAGGACGGGACGCGCCGCCTTGGTTTCGGCGAGGGCGCGTTCGATCCGGGTGGCAATCGTGTTCAGCATCGAGGCAGGCGCACTCAGCGGCCGGTGCAACGCCAGCGGCGTGCCCGACTTCAGCGCGCCGAGTGAAACTTCCGGGGCTGGAGGCACCACGCCGATGACCGGACAGCCCAGTTCGGATTCGATCTGCCGGGGCGAGGCCGCGTCCATCATCAGGGCGCGGTTCACCACGATCAAGCCGACCGGCGGAGTTTCCCCTTTCCGCAACCCGAGGAACCGGAGCGCCACCTTGGCGGCGGCCAGCGACGAAGGATCCCGTTCGGTTACCAGCACCAGCAAATGAACGGTCTCAATGGCGGCTCCGGCCAGCGCAGTATAGAGGCCCGGCAGGTCCACCAGCGTGTAACGCGTCCGGTGAGCGAGGCGTTCCAGGAGCGAGCACGCCGCCTCCGGCTGCAGTTCGCCGAACTCGGCGGGGCGCTGCGGGGCGAACAGAACGTCCACGCCGAACGGGGAAGGGAACAGGCATTTCTCGAGCACGCTGTCAGCCAGGGTCGCGAGATCCAGCTTGAACAGCGTGCCAAGAGTATGGATGGGGGACTCGCGCAGTTGGGAGGCGAAGGAACCGTAATCACCGCGGAGCTCGACCGCGGTGACCGCCCGCCGTGAGTTCTTGGCCAACAAAGCGGCAATATTCAAGGCCACGGTGCTCGTGCCCACCCCGCCCTTCACCCCGGCGAAGCCGATGATCTTGCCCGGCGGGGTCGTCTTCGCCTGCCGGAACTCCCGGAGCCGGCTCCGGTTACGCTCGATGGCGTAGCGCAGCGCCCGGGCAATGGCGCCGCTGGTGAGGTCGCTCTTGCTGAGGTAATCCTGGGCCCCTTGCTGGATGGCTTTGAGCCCTATCTCGTCATCCTCGAGCCCGGTGAGTACCAGGACGGGCGTATCCCCCGCCACGCCGTGAACTTTGGTGAAGGTCGCCAGGCCCTCGCTGTCGGGAAGGTTCAGATCCAGCACCACGGCGTCGATCAGCTCGACGGAGATCTTCTCCACAGCGGTGGCCAGATCCTTAACCCAGATCAGACGAAACGCGTCGCCTGCCTCCTCGGTCAGGCTCTCGGCCAGTAGACGAGCATCGCCAGGGTTATCCTCGACCAGCAGGATGTTGAGTGGCGTCTCCGGCATCCTACTGGACGTATCGGCGATGCTCGAGCAGATTTTAGCCGCCTGCTGAAGAGGGTGACGAGAACTGGTCCGGATGGGCCGCGACCCCGGAAACGTCAGGCCTCGTCGGCTCCGCGCGTGGGTAGAGTAGCGGTGGCGAGCCAGAAGGTTTCAATTTGCTTGATCGTATCCATCAAGTCGGTGAAGCCGGTGGGCTTGGTGACGTAACAGTTCGCGTGGAGCTCGTAGGCTTGGCGGATGTCCGGCTCGGCGGCCGAGGAGGTGAAGATAATTACGGGAGTGTTCCGGAGCCGTTCGTCGGCGCGGATTTCCGCCAGCACGTCGTGCCCGGTTTTCTTTGGGAGATTCAGATCCAGCAGAATCAGATCCGGCACCCAGGATCCACCGTTGCGCGTTCCGGCCCGGAGCAATTCTACCGCCTCGACACCATCATGGGCCACGTGAATATTCTTGGGCACCTTTCCCTCGGCGAGAACCTCCTTGGCCAGGCGGACATCTCCAGGGTTGTCCTCCACCAGCAGCACTTCAAAGGGCCGGAATCCGCACAACTCCTTCATTGGCGGGGAACCTCCTTGGGAATCGTGAAATAGAACGTCGACCCTCTCCCAGGGGCGGACTCAACCCAGATCTTGCCCCGGTGACGCTCCACAATTCGTTTGCACAGGGCAAGGCCGATGCCGGTTCCGGGGTATTCGCTGCGGCCGTGCAACCGTTGAAACATCTGAAAGATACGGTCAGCGTGCCGGGGGTCGAAGCCAATGCCATTATCCCTTACCGCAAACCGCCACACATCCTTCTCATCGGTTACGCCCACGTGAATCTTAGGCGGGCTTTCCGAGCGGAACTTAATGGCGTTGCCGATCAGGTTCTGGAACAGTTGCGTCAACTGCGTATCATCTCCCATGACCACGGGAAGCGGATCGTGCGTCACCTCGGCCCCGCTTTCTTTCAGCGCCATCTCCAGGTCGAGCAAGGAATGCCTGACCACGGCCCCGGTATCGACCGGCCCGAAACTCTTCCCCCGGGTGCCCACGCGGGAGTAGGCCAGCAGCCCGCGGATGAGATTTTGCATGCGCGTCGCTCCATCCACCGCGAAACGAATATACTCGTCGGCGTCCGGGCCCAGTTTTCCCTCGTATCGCCGGGCAAGGAGTTCAACGAAGCCGCGCACCATCCGCAATGGCTCCTGGAGGTCGTGCGAGGCGACATAGGCGAAATGCTGGAGGTCGGCGTTGCTTTTTTCCAGCTCGGCGGCGTAGCGGCGGATCTTCTCTTCAGCCTGCTTCCGCTCGGTAATATCGACCGCCTGGCAGATCTGGTATTGCGGTTTCCCCTCGGAATCCCGGACCAGGGAGGTGTTCCATTGCACGTAGACCAGGTCGCCGTCCCGGTGCACCAGGCGCAATTCGGCGGGCGTGGCGGCCTCGTTCCACCGGTGCCGGTCCTCCGGATGGATTAATTCTTCCCACGACATCCGGACCAGTTCCGTATCCGAATAACCCAGCATCTTGCAGAAAGCCGGGTTGACGCGGAGAATCCGGCCTTCCAGGCTGGCGATGCCCATGCCGATCGGCGCATAGACAAAGGCGCTCTGAAACCGTTCTTTGCTTTCGCGGAAGGCCTCGAGGATCAGGTTTCGCTCGGTGACGTCGGTCAGAATCCCCACCACTCCCTGGACCTGGCCGCTGCTATCGGTCAGCGGAGAACTATAGAGACGAAGGTCGACCGAGGCGCCGTCCTTGCGCTCCTCGCGAGTCTCCACGCCGATTGCCCCGCCCTCGCTGAGGGAGCGCTCCAGCGCGGCGGCTAACCCGTCGTTGCCTCCCAGAACCTCGGACAACCGCCGCCCGAGCATCTCCTCCTTGCTCCAGCCCAGCACGTCTTCGGCGGCGGGGTTCCAGACGTTGATGGTACCGTTGCGGTCAATCACGGTGATCGGCAAAGGCGCACAACGGATCAGCGCCGTCAGGACCTGGTTGGCGGCGCGCAGCGCCAGTTCCGCCTGCGTCCGGGCATCCCGTAGCAGCTTTTCCTGGACCACCCGGCGCACGGCCGCCGCAAGAACGGCCAGCCGGTCCTTATAAACCAGCGCCTTGGCGCCCTGCTTGAATTCACTCAGCGCTTCGTCTTCTCCCTGGTACGTGGTAACCATAATCACCGGGATGTCCATCCTCATGCGCTGGAGCAGGTCAAACACCTCCACTCCCTTGCCGTCCCGCAGCTCAGAGTCCGACAACACCACGTCGTATGTGTTTGTTTCCAGAAGGGTTGCAGCCTCATCCAGCGATGCGGCGACGTCAGCTTCCGCCGCAATCCCGCCACGACCGAGCGCCGCCAGGGCCTGCGCGACGGCCTCGGGGTCCGATTCCAGGTAAAGGACACGCAGGCGCAGGGGGTTCTGCTTCAGTGAGCGTGCATCCATTCGTGCAGCCTTCACTAAATAGTGACCCGCCGATGGGATACCTCTCGCCTGATCCGGTGGTATGCAGGCCGCAGCCCCGTCCGCCGCCGGACGCCCGGCTCAGAGTTCGAACCGGATGCCTTGCGCCAGCGGCAGCTCGCCCGACCAGTTGATGGTCACCGTCTGCCGGCGCATGTAAGCCTTCCAGGCGTCGCTGCCGGCCTCCCGGCCGCCGCCGGTCTCTTTCTCGCCGCCGAAGGCTCCGCCGATCTCGGCGCCGCTGGTGCCGATGTTGACGTTGGCGATGCCGCAATCTGAACCTCGCGCGCTGAGGAAAGTCTCAGCCGCCAGAAGGTTCGTGGTGAAGATAGCCGAGGAGAGCCCCTGGGGAACGGCGTTGTGCCACTCGATCGCCTCTTGCAGCGTTTCGAATTCGATCAGGTGAAGAATCGGCGCGAAAATCTCTTCACAAACGATGGGCATGTCCGGGCGGGAACGCACGATGGCTGGCTGAACAAAGCAGCCTCCGGGCAAATCCAGCCGCTCGCCGCCGCAGAGCAGCTCCCCGCCCTGGCCGCGAATCGTTTCCAAGCCTTGCATCATGGCGTCAACGGCGGCCCGGTTGACCAGCGGACCCATCAGCGTAGTCTCCTCCAGCGGGTCGCCGATGCGAATCTGCCGGTAGGCCGCGACGAGCCGTTCCGTCATCTCGCGGGCGACCGGCTTTTGCAGGAAGACGCGCCGGATCGTGGTGCACCGCTGGCCTGCCGTACCCACCGCGCCAAACAGGATGGCCCGGAGAGCCAGGTCGAGGTTGGCGTCCGCCATCACGATGACCCCGTTGTTTCCCCCCAGCTCAAGCAGCGGACGGCCGAGGCGCCGGCTTACCACTTCGGCCACCCGGTAACCCATGCGGCAAGAGCCGGTGGCGCTCACCAGCGGCAGCCGCCGGTCGGCTAGCAGCGTCTCTCCCACCGCCGGACCGCGGCCGATGACCAGATTGAAGACGCCCTTCCAGCCGTGGCGCGCCAGCACCCGGTTGCAGATGTTCTGGACGGCGATCGCCGTCAGCGGCGTTTCCGACGAGGGCTTCCACACCACACAATCCCCGCAAACCGCTGCAATGAAGGCGTTCCAGGACCACACGGCTACGGGGAAGTTGAACGCGGAGATGACGCCCGCCACCCCGAGCGGATGCCACTGCTCGTACATGCGGTGGCCGGGGCGTTCGCTTTGCATGGTGAAGCCGTAAAGCTGGCGGGAAAGACCGACCGCGAAATCAGCGATGTCGATCATCTCCTGCACCTCGCCTTTGCCCTCGGCCAGGATTTTCCCCATCTCGAGCGTCACCAGCGTACCGAGGTCGTCTTTCCGGCCCCGCAGCTCGTCGCCGATCTCGCGGATGATCTGGCCCCGCTTCGGAGCAGGAAACAGACGCCACTGCTGGAAGGTTTCCACCGCGTGGCCGACCACTTCGTCGTAATCGCGCTCGGAAGCCATGTGCACGCGGGCGATGGCGCTTCCGTCGGCCGGGTTCACCGAGACCAGCTCGCCGCCGGAAGGTTGCCGGATCCATTCTCCCCAGCAAGCACCGGAGTTCCATTCGGCAATCCCCAGCCGCTCGAGCACCGCCGCGATATCGTGCGAACCATTCCCTGGCTTCATTTCACACCTCTCATCAGACGGCTCCAGACCGCCCATGTGATTGTACCCCGGGAGCCTATGAACCGGCCCGGCCCGCTTCGGCTGAGGAGATCTTATCGTTTGTCTTTCGCCGGATCGTAGTTCGGGTTTGGCTCCGGCATTTGCGCGCCCACGGATTTGCGCCAGGCGTGCAGCTCCTCGGTCAGCTCCCTGGCCTTATCCGGCATTTCCTTCACCAGGTCCTTCGTTTCTCCGATGTCCTGCTTGAGGTTGTACAGTTCGATGTGGTTGTCCTCAAAGAACTCGACCAGACGGTAGTCGCCAGCCCGGATCGCCGAGTACGGAGTCGCGCCGCCGGGATGATAGTGCGGGTAGTGCCAGTAGAGGGCGTGGCGGCCGAGCGTGGCCGCGGGGTCCTTCAGCACGGGCAGCAGGTTGACCCCGTCCACGTTCGCATTGTGTTTCGGATCGCCTTCCACGCCGGCCAGCGCCAGGATGGTCGGGTAGTAATCCACCGTGATAATCGGCTCCTCGCTTACTGTCCCGGCCGGGGTGACGCCAGGCGCGTAGATGATCGCGGGCACGCGGACACCGCCCTCGTACGCCGATCCTTTGCCAGCGCGCAACGGGGCGTTCTCGGTGGGCTCGCCGCCGCGGCGGTCCAGCCCGCCGTTGTCCGAGGTGAAGATAATCACGGTGTTATCAGCCAGGCCCAGCTCAGCAAGTTTGGCGCGCACCCGCCCTACGCTGCGGTCCACGCTGGCCACCTTGCCCGCGTAGGTAGGGTTGCGGTGGCGCATGCCGGGCTTGACGAGGGGCTGGAAGCGGGCGATGTCGTCCTCCTTCGCCTGCAGAGGAAGGTGCACGTTGTAGTAAGCGAAGTACATGAAGAACGGGCCGGTTTCCCATTGATCGAGGATTTTGAGCGCCTCGTCGGTCAGCCGGTCGGTGAGATAGTCTCCCTTCTCGCCGCCGGGCGGCAAGGGGTCAACGCCGTGGTCCGGCGGCCGGAAATAAGGGTCGAAGAAGCTGCCGGGCGCTCCCCAGGCGGTCCCGCCGATATTGATGTCGAAGCCGTG
>CAZXVW010000209.1:0-6784 GCA_964644025.1 uncultured Solibacteraceae bacterium
TATACATTCCACAAAATCGGCTTCATTCAGTATGATCTCCGCCAGGCGCCCGTCCAGGATCCCCGCTTCGAGATTGGCCACGTCGCTGACGCTGAAACCGGCCCGCTGCGCCTTCTCCGGATCCACCCGGAAGTTGACCTGCGGGCCGATCACCACCGACTGGTTCACCACGTCCACCACGCCGCGCACCTTCGGCAGCCACTGCTCCACCTCCTCAGCCACCTTGTAAAACGCGGCCTCGTTCTCGTGGTAAATCTTGATCTCGATCGGTTCGGGCGACCAGGCCAGGTCGCCGACCAGGTCTTCCAGGATGTGGGGGAACTCGACTTCGATGGCCGGCTCGGCGGCGTTGATCTTTCGCCGCAGCTCGTCGATCACTTCATCGACGCTGCGCCGCCGGTCCCGCTTCAGCTTGACCAGGAAATCACCGGTGTTCGGCTCGGCAATGGCCAGCGCCAGGCGGGCGCCGGTTCGCCGCGAATCGCTTTCCACTTCCGGCGTGGCCTCGAGAATCCGCTGGATGTGCCGGAGCACGCGGTCGGTCTCCTCCAGCGAGGTGCCGGGCGGCATGATGTAGTCGAGCACGAAGGCCCCCTCGTCCATCGGCGGCAGAAAATCACTCCCGATGCGAAAGTAGAGCCCCACCGTGGCGGCCAGCACCACCAGCGCCCCCGCCAGCACCGTCCGGGAGTGCGCCAGCGCCCAGGCCAGCGCCGCCTCGTAGCGCTCGGTGAGCCAGCGCATCAAACGCCCCTCGCCGGCCTGCTCGGCCGCCGCCAGATCCGTCGCGGCCGCCGGACGAGCCCGAAACACCAGGCGGGCCAGCACCGGCGTGAAGAAGATCGCCAGAAACAGGGAAGCCAGCAGCGCGGTCACCAGCGTCATCGCCAGCGCGCGGAAGAATACCGCCGTCAGCCCGCCCAAAAACACCAGCGGCACGAACACCATGATCGGCGTCAGCGTCGAGCCGATCAGCGCCGGGGTCAGCTCCTGGATCGCGCTGCGCGCCGCCTCGGCCGGCGTCTGCCCCAGCGACTGGTGCACACTGATGTTCTCCACCATGACGATCGCATCGTCGATCACCACGCCGATACAGGCGGCGATACCGCCGAGCGTCATCAGGTTGAAACTCATGTGGAACAGCCGCATGAACACGATCGCAATCAGCACCGCGATCGGAATGATCACCGCCGCCACCAGCGTCGTCCGCCAGTCCTTCAGGAACCCCACCAGCACCAGGATCGCCAGCCCCAGCCCGATCAGGATCGCTTCCGCCACGCCCTCGATCGAATCACGCACCAGCACGGACTGGTCATAGAAAACCGAAAGCTCGACGGCGCCAGGCAGGCTTTTCCGGATCTGCTCCAGCTCGCGGTTCACCGCCCCGGCGATCTCCACCGCGTTGCCGCCCGGCTGCTGCATGACGTTGATCAGCACGGCCGGGCGCCCATTGGCGGTGACGATGTTGTAAATGGGCCGCTCGCCGGGCACCACCCGCGCCAGGTCCTTCACGCGCACTGGCGTGCCCCGCACCACGTCCACTACCGTGTTCTCGATCTCCTCGGGATTGCGGTACAGGCCTGTCACCGCGGTCAAGTAAAGGTGATAGTTCTCCTGGATCATGCCCGCCGAAGTGATGGTGTTCGTCTTCCGGATCGCGTCCACCACCCTGCTCAGCGGCAATCCGTAACTGTTCAGCTTTTGCGGCTCGACCAGCACGTGATATTCCGGCTGGCGGCCGCCGACAATCCGCGTCTCGGCTACCCCGGGGATCCGGTACAGCCGCGGCGCCAGGTCGTAGTAAGCCAGATCCCAGAGCTGCGTCGTGGTCCAGGTCGGCGAAGTGATGCTGAAGCCGATCATCGGGAACACCGAGAAGGTCAGTCGGTTAATGTAGAACCGGCATTCCGGCGGCAGCGCCGGCACAATCTGCCCGATTCGTCCCTGGATCTGGTTCAGCGCCGCCACGATGTCCACGTCCCATCGGAAAAACACGCTGATTTCCGTCGAGCCCCGGGCGGTCACCGACCGCACGTCGGTGATGCCCGGCACCAGACGGATCGCCTCTTCGATCGGGCGCGTCACCTCGACCATCTCCACGTCCACCGGCGCGATGCCGTTATCCACCAGGATGATCACCCGCGGGAAGTCGGTTTGCGGAAAGATGGCGATGGGAAGCTGGAACATGAAGATGGTCCCGGCCAGCGCAAAGCCGAGCACCACCAGTACCAGGGCGCGCCCCTGTGCCTCCACGAAGGCGCCGAGCCGGCCCGTCACCGGGATGCTTCTCCTTCCGTCCAGCGGACTTGGGTGCCGCTGGGAAGACCATAGCCGCCCTCGATGACGACCCGCTCGCCGGCCTTTACACCGTCGAGAATCTGAACCTTCCCGTCAAAGGTGACTCCGGCTTCGACCTTTTTTTCCACCGCTCGATGGTCATCGCCGGCCACCAGCACCACGCCCCGCCGCGTGCCCTCTTCAAACTGCACTGCCTCCAGCGGCACCACCACGCTGTCATGGGCCACGCCGGTCCTGATGCGCGCCGTGCCGAACACCCCGGCGCGCAACGCCCCGCGCCCATTCGGAATCTCGCACCAGCTTTCTACGGTGCGGCGGGCCGGATCCACGGCGCGGTTTACCACCGTCACCCGCCCGCCATAGGAGGTCCCCGGCGCATCCTGCGGGATAAACGTGCAACTCTGGCCCACGCGAACAGCCGTGGCGTTCTC
This sequence comes from uncultured Solibacteraceae bacterium, assembly GCA_964644025.1. Classification (GTDB taxonomy): domain Bacteria; phylum Acidobacteriota; class Terriglobia; order Bryobacterales; family Bryobacteraceae; genus CAZXVW01. The sequence goes on from CAZXVW010000209.1 coordinate 2,730, forward strand.
CTCCGGCACTTGCGCCCGGGCGACCGCCAGGCCCAGATCCATCACCGTGAAGATCGGGGAATTCGGCGTGGCCATGTCGCCGGGGTAGAGGAACTGCTCGGTCACCACGCCGCGGAACGGACTCCGGATGCGCGTGAACTCCAGTTGGGCCTGGACGAACGACAGCTCCGCCTTGGCCTGCTCCAGGCGGCTGCGCGCCATCTGGATGTCCTTCTCGCGGGAATGGCTTTCCAGCAATTCCAGCGCCTTGCGCGCCACCTGGTAAGCGGTCTTGGCCTGCGCCAGTTGCGTCTCGCTCACCAGAAGCTGGCGCCGGGGAATAGCCCCTTGCTCGAACAACTGTTTTCGCCGGTCGTAAATCTTCTCGGCCTGGTTCAAAGCGGCTTCCGCGGTTGCTACCTGTCCCCTGGCCCGTTCCACGTCGGTGGGCAGGGTGCCGGCCGAGATCTTCTCGAGCGCCGCCCTGGCGGCGGTCACCGCGGCGGCGGCTTTCCGTTTTTGCGCCTCCAGGTCCCGGTTCTCGAGTTCGGCCAGTAGTTCACCTTTCCTGACCGAATCCCCTTTTTGCACCGCCAGCTTCCAAATGGGCGCCGTGATCTTCGAGGCCACCTTCGCCTGGGCCCGCGGGAAAATCGTGGCCGGCGCTTCCACCTCCAGCGGTACATCGGCCAGCCCGGCACGCGCCACCTTCACCTGGACCACCGGCGCCGGCTCGGTTTCCTCCGGCCCCGAACAGCCCGCCAGCCACACAGCTCCGATCATGAGCAATGGAAGATATCTCACCGTCCCGCCGCGACCTCCAAATCCGCCCGGGCGTTCAGATAGCTCGCCACGGTCGTGTAATAATTCGTCCGCGCTCGCGCCAACTGGTTCTGCGCCGTGACCACGTCCAGCGCCGACCCCTCGCCGCCTTCGTACCGCACCCGGCTCAGCCGCAGGTCCTCCCGGGCCAGTTCCACCTGTTTCTTCGTGATGTCGATCTGCCCGAATAATTCCTTGACCCGCGCCAGTGCATCCCGATACTCCCGCGAGTAGGTTCGCCGGGCGATGGCCCGCCTCGTCTCCACCTGCTGCGCGCGCAGCCGGAATTGCCGGGTCTCGCTGCGGGCCTTGAACCAGTCGAAAATCGGGATGTTCAGGTTGAAAAAAGCGGCGTACCCGCGATCGCGAATTCTGACCGCGTCCGAGTCGATCCCATACTGAAACACGAAGCTCAACTGCGGCAGCAGCGCCGAGCGCGCGCTGCGGGACTGGGCCTCGAACATCCGCCGTTGCGCATCCAGCAAGTTGAACTCGATGCGCCGCATGAACGGCGCCGGCGGCTGGCCCGCTCCGGCCGCCTCCGGCTGCGGCGCCGGGTTCTCCAGCACGTCCTCCACCACCAGCCGCTGATCCACATCCTCGGTCCAGAACGAAGCCAGCCCCTGGTTGGCCAGCCGCTCTTGCAACTCCGCGTCCCGCAACGCCTGCCGCAGGAACGCCACCTGCGCCGACGCTTTGACGACGTCGGCCCGGGCCGCCTCTCCGTTCTCAAACAGCAACTGCGTCCGGCGCTCGAAGTTCTCGCTTTCGGCCAGCGCGTCGCGCACCACCTTCGTGACGTCGCGCGTCAGCAGCAGCTTGTAATAGGCAGCCGTAACCGCCCGCTTCAAGTCCCGTTCGGCCAGCGCGAGTTGGCTGGCCGCAGCATCCCGGCCGGCGCGCGCCCGGGCCAGCTCCGCCCGCAGCCGGCCCGAGGTGTCGAACTCCTGGACCGCCGTCAGCGCGAAAGAATATTCGCGAATCGCGTTCAGGGGAATGAAGCTGAACTGGGAGCGGTCGTCCAGCAGCGGGCTGTTATAGATGAGGCCGTTTCTGAGCTCCGTCCGGGGAAGAAAACCCGCGCGGGCGCCGCTGACGCCCCGCTTGGCGATCTCGGTCTGCTGACGGGCCAGGGTGATCGCGGACGGCGCTTCTCGCGCCAGCCGGATACAGTCTTCCAGAGTGAGCTTCTTCGGCGTCTGTTGGGCTGCTCCGGCCCCAGCCAGTGCCAGCAGCAGAGCGAACCCGCAAATCGTGTTTGTCACCGTCGTGTGAGTTCCGCCAACTCCACTGGATCCCCCCGGACCCCCAACATCACGGCCCACCCGCTGCAACGGCCTGCCCTGCCTCGCGGTGCCCGGAAGACCTGCAAAAGATCTCTATTATATAGCCGCCAAGGCGGCACAACTTATCGCAGCATCCAAGTCTTGCGACCCGCTCCCGGTTGGTCAGGTTACCGCGTTAGGGCACGCCCTCCCGTCTGTGCGCTCCCGGATGCCCGCCGCCGGGCGGCGTCACACTTCGGCAGCCCCGCCGATTATCGTTGCCACCGCCTGGGCTTCCACCGCCCGGCCCTCCCCCACCGGCCCGAGCCCCTCGGCTGTCTTGAATTTCAGCGAAACCCGGTTCGTGTCCAGGCCCAGCGCGGCGGCGAGCCTCTCCCGGATCGCCAGCCGGTAATCCTTGAGCTTCGGCTTTTCGATCACCACGGTGGCATCAACGTGGACGAGCCGGTAGCCCTGCTGTTCCAGTAATCTCACGGCCTCTTTGAGAAAGCGCTCGCTGGCCGCGCCCCGCCATCGCGGATCCGTGTCCGGGAAATGCATCCCGATGTCGCCCAGCGCCGCTGCGCCGAGAATCGCATCGGTGACGGCGTGCGAGAGGACATCGGCGTCCGAGTGCCCTTCCAGCCCGAAGCCGGCCGGAATCGGGACACCGCCAAGAATCAGAGGGCCTCCCGGGCCGGTGCGATGCACGTCCCAGCCCAGCCCTGTCCGGTATTCCTGCATTCAGGCTTCCCCGGCCCGGGCCTTCTCCTCGGCCAGGAAAAAGCGGGCCAGTTGCATATCGCTCGGCCGCGTGATCTTGATGTTGCGGTCGCTGCCGTGCACGACGCTCACCTCCACCTTTTCCAACCGCTCCACCAGGCTCGATTCGTCGGTGCCGACAAAATCATCCTCCCGCGCCTTGGCGAAGGCCTCCCGCAGCAAATCGAGCCGGAACACCTGGGGGGTCTGGGTGAGGATCAGACGCTCGCGAGGCAGGGTCGCCCGGACCTTGGTCAGGTGCACCTGTTTCACCGTGTCCACGGGCACGATGCCGACGATGGCGGCGCCGCTTCGGGCGGCTTCGGCGATCACCTTGTCCAGAATCTCCAGATCAATGAACGGGCGAACCGCATCGTGCACCGCCACCAGGTCGGTGTCCGGAGAAACGACCGTGAGGCCATTCTCCACCGAATGTTGGCGCGTGTCGCCGCCTTCGACCAGGTGGACCGGCTTGGTGGGATTGTCAGCCTGGATCAGTTCTCCCACCCACTGCAGATCCTCCTGGCGCAGCGGCACCGTGATCTCGGTCACTTGCGGACAGGCGAGGAACTTGCGAATCGTGTGCAGCAAGATCGGCATCCCGTCCAGCAGCATGAACTGCTTGCGGCTGGTTCCCGTCTTCTCCGGGGCGGCCACCCTCATCCGGGTGCCAAAGCCCGCGGCCGGCAGTATTACGGCGACTTTCATGGCTCGAAATGGAGATAACTCTACTCTACACCACTTGCTTCGCCGGCCGGTGAAACCGCGCCCAGCGCTCCCGGCAGGCCTTCCCTGGCGTGGAGCGGTGGGCGGTCCCCCGGGCCCCGCGGCCCTCAGACGGAAGCATCGTTCCTTTCCCGACGCTGGTGCTCGTGGCGGTCGCGCCGCTCCCGCCGCTCCCCCTGCGGCTTCTCGTAAACAGTGTGGACCTTGTCGTCGAACCGGCCGAAAATCATCTTCCCGGCCGTGGTCTGCAATACGCTGGTGACCACTACATCGAGTTCCCTACCGATGAGTTTTTTACCTTCCTCCACCACTACCATGGTGCCATCGTCTAAGTAGGCTACGCCTTGTCCAGGCTCTTTGCCTTCCTTAAGGATTTGAACATGAATTGTCTCCCCCGGCAAAACCACCGGCTTCAAAGCATTGCTCAGCTGGTTTATATTTAAGACCGTCAGTCCTTGGAGCTCTGCCACTTTATTTAGGTTGTAATCGTTGGTGATGATT
>CAZXVW010000210.1:0-6774 GCA_964644025.1 uncultured Solibacteraceae bacterium
TGGGCCGTATTCGCCCACCCCAGCAGCATGTCACCAAGGCTGATGCCGGTGAACCTGCCGTTGAAGTTGCGCTGCCCGCGGCCCTGCCAGATCCCGTTGATCATTGATTGGTCATAGCGGATATCGGCACCGAACTTCATGCTGTGGTTACCGTGGATCCAGGTCAGGTTATCGAGGAACTGGTAGGTGGAAGTGTCCTTGATGTTCGGCTGGAAATTGGCGCCACCGAGCCCAATGAAGCCCAGCTTGCCGCCCAGGGTGATCCGGCTCAGCCCGTAGACTTCACCGGCTTTCGGCGGCGGAACCCCTTTGATTCCGTACCGGGCGTTGGCTTCTTCCATCGGAATATCGCTGTCGTTGCGCTTGTGCACTTTGAGGTACTTGTACCCGAACCGGAACTCATTGACCACCGCGGTCGAGAAGACGTGGGTCTCCGACAGGGCCAGGCTGCGGCCCTTGTTCGCATCCAGGGACCGGTCGTTTCCGCTGGCGCCGCGGGCCAGGCCCGGCAGGGGCGCGCCACGCAGCGCGTCGAAATCGTACCAACTGTAACGGCCGAACATGGTGTCCTTTGACGAGAAGTTATGATCGACTCGCAAATCGTACTGGTTGCGGTCCGTCTTCCAGGGAGGGTTGGACAGGTAGTTGGTGCGCGTCACGTCGGAGTAATTCGGTTCCGGGTAAAGCTCCATCAAGGCGACCGCCACCGGGTCCTGGCGCGAAGCTGGGATTTTCATGCCCGGGAAGGTGCCGCCCAGCGGATCTTTCAATGATGTCAGGCCGGCGGTCTGGCTGAAGTCGCCGGCTTTTTCGAGGTCGGTCGGGACGACGGACCGGTCAGTCTGCGAGTTCCGGACCCGCCAGCTTTCCCAGCTAAAGAAGCCGAACGTCTTGTTGCGGATGAAGGGACCGCCGAGGGTGGCGCCGAACATGTTCTGGCGGAGCACGGCCGGGTCCGCCTTGCCGTCGCCGTCGCGGTCCGTATAGCCGAACGTCGGCCGGGCGTCGAAGGCGTCGTTACGAACGTAGTTATAAGCGGAACCGTGAATCTCGTTGGTGCCGCTCTTGATGGTGACATTCACCACCGCACCCGCATTGCGGCCGAACTCGGCGCTGTAGTTCGAGGTCTGCACCTTGAACTCCTGCACCGCGTCCAGCGAGGGGATCACCGCCTGGGCTTTGCGGTCCTGCATGCCCATGACCGTGGAATTGTTGTCGATACCGTCAATGAGGTAGTTGTTTTGCAGCGCGGGCTGACCATGAGAGGTGAACCCGCTGGCGAGCTGGCCGCCGCGCTGGAGCGGCCCGCGGTCGCGGCCGCCGATTTCCGGCAGCACGCCGGGCGCCAGCTTCGCCAGGATCTGGTAGTTGCGGTCCACCAGCGGCAACTGATCAATCTGGCGCCGGTCCACCACCTGTTCCAACGAAGAAGTCTCCGTTTTCAGTAACGGCGTCTCCCCGGTGACCTCGATGACCTCGGTCAGGTTGCCGAGCTCCAACTGGAAGTCCATCCCGATGCGGTCATTCGGGTGAATCTCGACGCCGCTCCGGACCGCCTTTTTGAAGCCGGCCGACTCGACGCTGATTTCGTAGGTGCCGACCTTGAGCGGTCCCAGCACGTACACGCCGCTTTCGTTGGTTTGTGTCTCCGTGGTAATGTTCGTCTGCGTTTCGCGTGCGGTTACCTGTGCCCCCGGGATTACGGCCCCGGTGCTGTCAGTAACCGTTCCGGTGATGACACCCTGGTCCTGTTGGGCCAGGCCAAAAGTGGCCGCCAGGAAAAGACAAAACACCACCCATATCACTCTCCGTAACATACAAGCCTCCTTTCTGGCCATGTGCCCCCTTGGCACAAGACCCCTTCCGCCAAAGTATTCTAAGCCCGCGTTCTTGCTGTGTCAAGGCGGGGTCCGGAGTGGTCACCGCTCCGCCCGGCTCTGTCTTTGTCTTTCTTGTTGGCGGAACAGTTAAGCGATCTCGCGCCGGGTTGAATTCCGCAGGCGCCGGCGATAGAGTCTTGGGAGAAGGAAACCCATGAGCACATTAATTCGAAGACGCGACTTCGCCCGCCTGGCGGTGGGCGGACTGGCTGCCGCTCCGGCGGCCTTACAACTGACGGCGCGGAAGCGCATTCCCATCGGGCTGCAGCTTTACTCGATCCGGAAGGATTGCGCCGCAGACCTGGCCGGCTCGCTGGCCCAGGTGGCCAAGATGGGCTATGAGGGAGTGGAGTTCGCGGGCTATTACGGCCACGGCGCCCAGGAGATCCGCAAGATGCTCGATGCGAACGGCCTGAAGTGTTGCGGCATCCATACCCGCATCACCACGCTGGAAGGCGACGAGCTGAAGCGGACCATCGAGTTTAACCAGACGATCGGCAACACGCGGCTGAACGTCGCCGGCATCCGTCCGGGCGATACGGCCAAAGCCTGGTACGAGGCGGCCCGGAGATTCAGTGAGATCGCCGCCAAACTGGCCCCGCACGGGATGCGGACCGGCTACCACTGCCACGCGCGCGACTTCCAGCCCGTCGAGGGCAAAATCCCGTGGGAGATCATTTTCGACAACACGCCCAAAGAGGTGAACATGCAACTCGACGTCGGACACTGTGTCCAGGCCGGCAGTGATCCTCTCCACTACTTGAAGAAGTATCCCGGCCGGGCGCGCACCATCCACGTGACCGACTATTCGCCGACGAACAACCAGGCCCTGCTCGGTGAAGGCGTGGTTCCCCTGAAGCAGGTTTTCCAGTTGTGCGAGACCGTGGCCGGCACCGAGTGGTACATCATCGAACAGGAACGATACCCGTTCCCACCGATGGAGTGCGCCAGGCGCTGCCTGGCGAACATGAAAAAACTGCTGGCCTGAACAGGCCGGCGGGGAAGCTTCCCGGAAGCTCGAAACGGCGCTGGTTCAGTCCATCGGCAACCGCAGGTATTGTTTCGCGTTGCGGTAGCAGATGTTTTCGACCATCTCGCCCACCAGCGGGGAGCCGGGCAGTTCGCCGTTTTCGATATCGCGGCCGAGCAGGTTCGCCAGCACGCGGCGAAAGTATTCATGCCGCGGGTAGGAAAGGAACGAGCGCGAATCGGTGAGCATGCCGACGAAACGCGAGAGCAGCCCGACGCTGGACAGCGCGTTCAACTGCCACTCGATGCCCTCTTTCTGATCCAGGTGCCACCAGCCGCTGCCGAACTGGATCTTGCCGGCGACGGCGGAGTCCTGGAAACAGCCGGCCAGGGTGGCGAAGGCGTAATTGTCGGCCGGGTTCAGGTTGTAAAGAATCATCCGCGGCAGGGCGTTTTCCTGTTCGAGACGGTCCAGGTAAGCGGCCAGGGCGTCGATCTGCGGCCAGTCGCCGATGGAATCGAAGCCGGTGTCGGGCCCGAGTTCCCGGAACCGGCGCGTATTCACGTTGCGCCGGGCGCCGAGATGAAGCTGCTTGGTCCAGCCTTTCTCGGCGTCGAGACGGCCGAAGACGAACATCATGAAGGAGGCGAACAGGCGGTGTTCGTCCGGGCCGGCCGGCCGGCCGCCGCGCACCTTGTCGAAGATGGCGGCCGCAGCCGATTCCGGGCAGAGATCCGAGAAACAAGTGTTGAGACCATGATCGGAAAGGCGGCTGCCCATCCGGTGGAAGTAGTCATGCCGCTGCCGGATGGCGTCCAGGAAGCGGTGGAAGCTGCTGATGTCGATGTTGCTGGCGGCGGCGAGCCGGTCCACCCAGGCGTTGAAGGACTCGGGCCGGTCCACGCCGAGCGCCCGGTCGGGACGAAAGGCCGGAAACACCTTGGTAACCAGGCCTGAGGCGGCGATCTTCCGGTGAGCGGCCAGATCGTCGGTGGGATCATCGGTGGTGCATAAAGCTTTCACGCGGAATTTCTTCAGAATCCCATGCGCGCTCAACTCCTCGCTGGCCAGCATCTCCCGCGTGCGGTTCCAGATAGACGGCGCCGTCGTCTCATCCAGCAGGTCATCGATGCCGAAGTAGCGTTTCAGCTCCAGGTGCGTCCAGTGGTAAAGCGGGTTGCGCAGCGTTTTCGGGACCGTGGACGCCCAGGCAAGAAACTTCTCGTAGGGGCTCGCCTCGCCGGTGCAATAACGCTCCTCGATCCCGTTGGCCCGCATGGCCCGCCACTTGTAGTGGTCGCCTTCCAGCCAGGCTTCGAACAGGTCTGCGAAGCGGCGGTTTCGGGCGATGTCATTCGGAGAAAGGTGGCAGTGGTAATCCAGGATCGGCTGGCGAACAGCGTGCTCGTGATAGAGGCGCCTGGCGGCAGGCGAGGTCAACAGAAAGTCGTCATGAATGAAAGACATGGCTTCCTCAGTTTTGCACATCCGGCGCCGGCGTGAGCGGCGCCGATATCGCGCCACCGCTCAGCCGAGAAACAGCGGCTTGATGTGCCGCGCGAAGAGATTCTCGGTTACGTTCCGGGAAATGGAATCCTCGCAGGCGATCAGCATGTCCAGGTAGCGCCGGCCCATCTTCGCCGCGATCTTATAGCCCACGTGAAGCAGTTGGCGGAAATGGGGATTGAAGTCCGGGTTTGACTGGTCATGACGCAGCGCCGCAGCGTATTGCCCGGCGGACCAGGCGGCCACTTCCTCCGGCGCCGGCAGGCGCGCGGGGTTGATGTCGATCACCGCGGCATAAGGCGCGCACAGATCGTCGCGATGCGCGAAGGCCTCGGCGTAGACCTCCTTGGCCAGCGCCAGCCCGTCGCCGCCGGCCTCGGCCAGGCCGATGAGTTCCTCCAACCAGGTGGTGCCGGCCGTTTTCAAGTGGACGCCGGCGCCGAAACGCTCCATCGCCCGCCGAATGGGGGCGTAGATGGAGAACTTGTCGCTGCCGGAGTGGACACTGAGCTTCAGGTTGTCCGGCAGGGGGTAATGTTTCACGGCGTAGGCGATGACGGCCACGTCGGCGTGGAACTCCTTTTCAAACTGCGCCACGTCGCCGGCGTAATCGACGCCCTTGTTGAAGCGGCCGGTGAACTTGGGGGCGATGGTTTGCGCGGGAATGCCTTCGTCGGCGACGGCCGCCAGGATGACGAGCAGCTCCGGAGGCGCCTGCGGGCTGTCGGTCTCATCCATCGAAACCTCGGTGATGAAAGTCCCTTCGCCCTTGTGTTCCCGGATGTAGCGGTAAATGCGGCCAGCCTCCTGAACCGCGAGCAGATATTTCGCCGCGGTGGCAGCCACGGTTTCCGCCGTGCCGCGCAATGGTTGCTCGATGCCCGGGATCTCCACCGTCGCCGCCAGCTCGGGGTGGCGCCTGGTGAACGCCTCCACCTCGGCGGCCGGGGCCGGCCGGCCGATGGTCTCGGCCACATCGAGGGTGAAGAAATCGCAAGCCTCCAAGAACTGGCCCGCCACCGCGAGGTTGATGTGATCGGCGTCGACGTGGTAGGGCTTCGACCAGCCCAGTTCCTTCACGGCCGCGTCAGCCGCGGCGCGCTGGCCGGCCGGTTCCGAGCCGATGATGGTGTGCTCGCGATGGGACTTATTCCAGACCGGGATGACCTCGGCGCCCTGTTCGGCGGCCATCATGCAAGCGCGGAGCTGCGGCCTGGCCTGATGGGCGAAGCGGTCGCCCATGCCGAAAGAATACTTCCCGAGTTTGAGTGAAGTTGGCATGTTCTCGTTGTCCTCGAATCAGTCACCAGTGTAGCGAACCGGCTTACCGGATAATGGCGCATCCCCAACCCGCGGTTGCCCACTGGGCATGGGGGGCTCTCCGGCTGAGAGCAGGAGCCTGCGGCGCCCGGCATCAGCGGACTCGGCCGCCTCCGCTCAGACCGGGTGTTCCCGCAGGAACGTTTCGATCTCGCCGGCTTCTTCCTCGCTGAGACGAAACTCGGCTGCCCCAATGACACCAGCGAGCTGGCCGGGATTGCGAAGGCCGACAATGGCCCCGGTGACTTCCGGGCGCCGCAGCGTCCAGGCGATCGCCACCTCGCCGGGCGTGCGCCCGTGGCGCCTGCCGATCTCGCGCAGTAGCTCGACCAGGGCCAGGTTGCGCGTAAGCTGGGGCTCCTGGAAGAAGGGGGAGCGCCGGCGCCAGTCTTCCTCGGGCAACGCAGCCAGCCTTTCCCGCGTCATCGCCCCGGTCAGCAGGCCGGACCGCATGGGCGCGTAGACGATGACGCCGATGTTGTGCGCCGCGCAATAGGGCAACAGATGCTGCTCGGCTTCCGGCTGGACAATGGAATAGGGCGGCTGCAGGGAAGTGACGGGCGCAATCGAGCGGATACGCTCCATCTGTTCCACCGTGAAATTGGACACGCCAATATAGCGCAGCTTGCCTTCTTGCTGGAGGCGCGCCAGTGTTTCCCACCCGGCCTCGATGTCCTCCTCCGGTTCCGGCCAATGAATCTGGTAGAGGTCGATCACATCCACCTGGAGCCGGCGGAGGCTGGCCTCGCATTCCCGGCGCACGGAGTCCGGTTTCAGCCACCGCCGGATTTCCCGGCGCTCGTCCCAGACAAGCCCGCACTTGGTGAACACGTAAGGTCTATTCGCGACGCCGTGCAGGGCCCGGGCGACTACTTCTTCGGAGTGGCCAAGACCGTAAACCGCTGCCGTGTCGATCCAGTTAATCCCGGCATCCAGCGCGGCGTGGATGGCGGCGATGGACTGGTTATCGTCCTGCGGTCCCCAGGAAAACTTCCAGCCCGATCCTCCCATGGCGCTGGCGCCGCCACCGAGAGGCGTGATGTACAAGTCCGAATTGCCTAGTTGTCGCTTCCGCATATTCTGTACAGAAAGACCATG
>CAZXVW010000211.1:0-6701 GCA_964644025.1 uncultured Solibacteraceae bacterium
GAGGGCGGCTACCAGGGACTGGACGAATACCTTTACACGAAGTACATCACCGTGGGGCTGTGACCGCGGCGGTCAATCCGCTTCTGCGAACCGGCGGGAGAAATGATCGGCGGCGCGCAGCACGTGTTTTGCCAGCGCGGGAACCCGCCGCAAGGTCAGCCGGGAAGAAGGCCCGGAAATCCCGATCGCATAATACTGCCGGGACCTGGGAATGGTCACCGGGGCGGCGATGCAGCGCACCTGGGGGTCGAATTCCTCGTCGTCGACCGTATAGCCGAGCTGACGAGCCTGGCGCATGTTCTCCAGCAGCCGCCGCCGGGACGTGATGGTCTTGTTGGTGTACGCCGCCAGCTTGGTCTGTTTCATCAGCCGGTCGAACGCCTCGCGGGGCAACTGCATCAGCAAAGCCTTGCCGAGAGCGGTGCAGTGCAGCGGCTCGATGCTGCCGACGTGAGCGTTGACGGCGACCCTTTCGGGGCTTTCCCGCTGGGCGATGATCACGGCCCGGCTGTGGTGCAGCGCGGCCAGATGAGCGGCCTCGCCGGTGCTTTGCACCAGCCGGTTCAGCGTCTCGCGGGAGAGTTCCGGCACGTCAAGGGAGCGGAAGAGCTGCTCCTCCAGCCGCAGGATCTGAAACCCCAGCCGGTAGCGCCGGGTGACCGGGTCCTGCTCCACGTAGCCGCGCCGCATCAGCGTGGTGAGCAGCCGGAACACGGTGCTCTTGTCCCAGTTGAGTTTTTCGGTCAGCTCGGTAAGCCCGGCATCGGCGCCGCTGGCGGCCACCAGCTCGAGAACCTGGATTCCTTTGTCCAGCGAATGAATGATCTTTGTATCGAGTTTGTGTTCGGCTCGGCGTGGCATGGTGGCAGGACTTTCTTAACCTTTTAGGTTAGCCAATTACGCGCCCGTTGAAAAACCCAACAGCGGAGGGCCAGTTTTGACGCATCGGCAACGAGGATGATAATATCGAACCCGCGGCGGTAACCCTCATGCTCTTCGTCCCCGGCTGATTCTCGCCGCCTGAGAGGCGACTATGCACAATAACAGACGAACGTTTTTGAAAAATTCCCTCATCGCGGGCGCCCCGATGTTCGTGCCGGCTTCGGTCCGGGGCGCGAACGACCGTCCCGCTTACGGGCTCATCGGAACCGGCCGGCGCGGGCGTTTGCTAAGCCGGATCTTCCAGAAACTCGGCGCCGAGTGCGTGGCGCTTTGCGACGTCTACGATCTCAACCTCAACATCGCCGCCAAGGACGCGCCACAGGCGAAAACCTATGTGGACTACCACGACCTGCTCGCCCAGAAGGGCTTGGACTTCGTTATCACCGCGACCCCGGACCACCACCACTGCCCGATGCTGCTGGCCGCGCTGGAGGCGGGCAAGGACGTCTATGCGGAAAAGCCGATGTCGCACTCGCTGAAGGAGAGCGCCAAAATGGTCGAGGCCGTTCGCAAGACTGACCGCATTGTCCAGATCGGCATGCAGCGGCGCAGCTCGGACATCATGTTCCAAGCCAAGAAGGTGATTGATGACGGCATGCTGGGCCGCATCACCCTGGTCAAGACCCAATGGAAGTGGAACTTCGCCCGGCCGCTCAACAACTCGCCGCTCAAGGGAAAGCTGGACTGGGAGCGGTTTCAAGGTCCGGCGCGGCGGCGTCCCTTTGTGCCGATGCGTTTCCACCGGTGGCGCTCCTTCTGGGATTACTCCGGCGGTAACACAGCGGACCAGGGCACGCACCTGATGGATGTCATCCAGTGGTTCACCGGCTCGGGCACGCCGCGGTCGGCGCTCTGCTATGGCCAGGTGGCCAAGATGACGGGCGCCGAAGCCCCCGATGTCTTCTGCGCCGTGTTCGAATATGAGAACCCGATGTATATGGCCACCTTTACGCTGAACTACTGTAACGACTACCAGACCCACTGGACCTTTGAATTCGAGGGGGACCGGGGAACGCTGCTGATGGACGACCTGGGATTCAAGGTCTACGAGGAGCCGCAAGGGCTGGGCATCCGAACCCGGGACTGGTGGAACCAGCACAGCAAGCCCATCAAGGAAGTGGCCGGCAAGGTGATGGATGAAGACCACGTGAAGAACTTCCTGGAATGCATCCGCACGCGGAAGCAGCCGAACGCGCCGGTCGAGATCGGCGCCAGCGCCGTGGCCGCGGTGCACCTGGCCAACATCGCCTACTTCAAGGGCCGCCGCGTCGGGCTGGACCCGGATGGTGTAACGCTGTTCTGAGCTCCGAGAACGGAAACCAAATTCACCGGGCCGGTCGGCTCCTGCGGCGGGCGGCTTCAAGCCCGGAGCCTCCAAGACCCACAGGGGGGAGTGTGGATATACTGGACAAGATCCGGAGTTGAAAATGAGCAGTGAGCACAATCAGAACCTGGAGGCCGGCGGGCAGCCCGGCGCGGGCGGAGAGAACGCGGGCGCCGCGGCGCCGGACCGGCGGGAATTCCTGAAACAAGTGGCCACGGTGGCGGCGGTAAGCTCGACGCAGGGAGTGGCGGCGGCCGACGCGGGCGCCGGAAGTTCGCCTGCCGGCGGGCGGGCGCCGGCTGCGGTGACGTTCCCGCGGAAATTCCAAGGGGCCGCCTTGCGCACCATCGCCTTTCCCTTGGGCGGAGTGGGCACCGGGTCGATTTCCCTCGGCGGCCGCGGCGAGCTTCGCGACTGGGAGATTTTCAACCGCCCTGATAAGGGCGTCTCCCCCGCCTATGCTTTCCCGGCCATCTGGGCCCGGGCGGAAGGATCCGAGCCAGTGGCGCGCGTTCTGGAAGCACGCATCCAGCCTCCCTACGAGGGCAGCTCCGGGCTGGGTTCGCAAAACGTGCCCGGGCTGCCGCGGCTGGACGCGGCGGTCTTCACCGGGGAGTTCCCCTTCGCCAGGGTGGCATTCCAGGATGCAAAGCTCCCGGTGGAAGTGAGCCTGGAGGCGTTCAGCCCGTTCATCCCGCTGGAGGATGAAGCCTCGGGTTTTCCCGTCGCGGTATTGCGGTACCGGGTGAAAAACCCTGGCAGCCGGCCGGTGAAGGTGGCCATCGCTTACAGCGTGGACAACCCGGTGGGCCAGCAGACGCGCCTGGGAGCACCGGGGCGCAGAAACGCGGCGCGGGAGAGCAGCCGGGCGAAGGGGATCTTCATGGATAACCCGTTCCTGGATTCCAACGATCCGCTGAAGGGCTCCTTTGCTTTGGGCGCGACGGCGGATTCCGGCGCCATCACCCGCCTGACGGGCTGGCGCGGCGGCTCGCGCTGGCGCGTGGGGCCCCTGGCGTTCTGGGACGATTTCTCCCGGGACGGCAACCTGGATCCGAAGCGGCACCCGACGCCGCAGCCGATCGGCTCGGTCTGCGCCGCGCAAACCATTCCCGCGGGAGCCGAGCGCAGTTTCACCTTCCTGCTGGGGTGGCATTTTCCCAACCGCACGCCGATGCGTTGCGGCTGGGGCCATCCGTGGTCCGAGGAAGGCGTGCCGGGCGCCGAAGCGGCGCGGATCGGCAACTACTACTGCCAGAAGTTCTCCGACGCCTGGGACGCAGTGGAACAGGCCGCCGAGCGGCTGGGCGAGCTGGAGGGCGCAACGCGGAATTTCCTGGAGTCGATGAAGGCGACCTCGCTGCCGCCGGCGGTGCTGGACGCGGCGATGAGCAACCTGTCGACGCTGCGCACCAATACGTGTTTCCGGACCGCCGACGGGCGCTTTCACGGCTTCGAGGGCTGCAACGATCACCTGGGGTGCTGCTTCGGCAGTTGCACGCACGTGTGGAATTACGAGTCCATGCTGGCCTACCTGTTTCCCGCCTTTTCCCGCTCGCTGCGCGAATACCAGTTCGGCTGGATCGTCGACGAGCGCGGTCTCCAGGATTTCCGGTACTACCTTCCTTACGGAATCAAGCGCTGGGGAACAGCGGCCGCCGACGGGCAGATGGGTACGCTGATGAAGCTGTACCTGGACTGGAAACTTTCCGGCGACACCGGCTGGCTGCGCAAGCTGTGGCCGGCGGCGAAAAGGGCGATCGAGTTCGCCTGGATCGAGAACGGCTGGGACGCCGATCGCGACGGGGTGATGGAAGGCGCCCAGCACAACACTTACGACATCGAGTTCTTCGGTCCCAATCCGCTGAGCGGAATCTGGTACCTGGGTGGGTTGCGCGCCGCCGAGGAGATGGCCCGGGCCCTCGGCGATGAGGCCGCGGCCGGCGAGTATCGCCGCCTGTTCGAGAAGGGGCGAAGCTGGATCGACGCCAACCTGTTCAACGGCGAGTTTTACATTCAGAAGGTCCAGGGGCGGCCGGCTTCCAAGATCGCCAAGGGTCTGCGGTGGGCCGCTGGCGCCGCCGATACCGAGCATCCCGATTTTCAGATGGGTGAAGGCTGCCTGGCCGACCAGGTTCTCGGCCAGTACTTCGCGCATATTGCCGGGCTGGGAGACCTGGTGGATCCGGATCATGCCCGCCGGGCCTTGCGCTCGATCCACAAGTACAATTTCAAGCCTGACCTGTCCGAGCACGAGTCGGTCCAGCGCACTTACGCGCTCAACGATGAGGCGGGCCTCGTCATTTGCGATTACGCCGGCCGCCAGCGGCCGACAAACCCGTTCCCCTATTACGCCGAAGTCTGGACCGGCATCGAGTACCAGGTGGCCGCGCACATGTTCTACGAGGGGATGGTGGAGCAGGGACTCCAGATTGTCGAGGCGGTCCGCCGGCGCCATGACGGCGAGCGGCGCAACCCGTGGAACGAGCCGGAGTGCGGGCATCATTACGCCCGCGCGCTGGCATCCTGGAGCGGGGTTCTCAGCCTCTGCGGATTTCAGTATTCGGCTCCGGAGCAGCAGGTGAGGCTGGCGCCACGGATGACGGCCAATCCGTGCCGCGGCTTCTGGGCAATACCCACCGGCTGGGGACTGTTCACGCGCGAGGTAGCCGCCAGCGCCCTCGAAGCGGTGATCGAGGCCCGGCGGGGCAAGATGGCGTGCCGGCAGGTGAGACTGGCGTCCGAGGAGGCGTCCTTCCGTTCCGTCACGGCGGAACTCGGGGGAAAGCCCCTGGCGGCGGAGTTGGAAACCAACGAGCCCAGGACAACGGTGAAGCTGGCGCGGAGCGTGAGCGTCACCCCGGGAAGCCCGCTGCGAATCCGGCTGTCTTAAATGGCGGAGGTTGAAGCTCGTAGCCAGCGAGAAGGGGCCTCGCCGGTGGAACGTCATTGGACGCCGCAGGAGGCGCTCAACCGGGCTCGGGAGATCCTGCACGAAGAGGGACTGAGGGCGCTATGGTTCAAGGTCCTGGGGGAAATCTGTTACCGCCGCGTGATAGTGCTTCATCTTGCCCTGGACACGCTGCCCGAGCGCCATCCGTGTGACGAGAACGTCCGGCTGGAGATGCTCAGCGAGGATAAGATTGCTGACTATCTCACGTTGCGGCCGGACGCCGATCCGAAGGAAATTCGTTCCCGTTTGCGACGCGGTTTCTTGTGCCGGCTGGGCCGCTACGCGGGAGAGGTCGTCTACGCTGCCTGGTTCGCCCCGAACCGGTGCCGGGTGGCCTACCTGGGCGTTGAAGTTGGCGTGGCCAGCGGAGTCCTCTACGGCCACGAGGTTTATGTCAAGCCCGCCTTCCGGCGCAGGGGCGTAGCATCTCAGATGATCTGGCAGGGGGGCCGCCTGTTCCGGGAGATGGGCTACTCCCGCATTGTGGCGGTAGTGGTCCCCGAGAACACAGCCGCGCTGAGACTCCATTCGAAAAACGGCTACCGGCTCGCCGGCTGGATTCACAGTGTCTGGCTGGGGCCCTGGCGGCGCGACTGGCTCACCGTTCGCGAGAAACCGGCGCCCATCTCTCTCATCCGGGCCCACTCGCCGCCTCGGTGCTCCGGCGAGTGAGCCGGAAGAGGAACCGCATGGCCCGACCCTCACTGGGGGTAAACGGATGATTTGCAGGAACCCGTCCCGGAGTTAGACTGGGGGTTTAGGCTCGCTTGGCCGATAAAGAGAAGAGCAGGAGACTGCCTGGTGGGAGGATAGCCCGGCATGAAAGTCCTGATCGCGGATGACAGTCTGATCTCCCGGCGATTGCTGGAGGCCGCGCTGCGCAAAGGCGACTACGAGGTAGTGACGACATCCAACGGGACCGAGGCATGGGCGGAGCTTCAGAAGCCGGACGCTCCCCGTATCGCCATCCTGGACTGGATGATGCCCGGGTTGAGCGGGCCGGAGGTGTGCCGCCGGGTACGGAAGCTGCCCAATGAGCATTACACCTATATCCTGCTGGTCACCTCGCGCACCGAAAAGGAAGACCTCATCGAAGGGATGGAAGCCGGCGCGGATGACTACATCACCAAGCCGTTTGATCAGAACGAGCTGAAGGTCCGGCTGGGAGCGGGAAAACGGATCGTCGAGCTGCAAGATGCGCTGCTGGAGGCGCAGGAAGCGCTGCGCAAGCAGGCGACCACGGATGCCCTCACCGGGCTTTGGAACCGCCGTACGATTCTCGAGCGGCTGGATATCGAGCTGGCCCGCTCCTCACGGCAGCCCTCGCCGCTCGGTGTGGTCATGGGAGACCTGGACCGCTTCAAGCTGGTCAACGATACTTACGGACACCTAGCTGGCGATGCGGTGCTGCGAGAAGCGGCCCGCCGCATGAAAGCATCCACGCGCAAATACGATTTGCTAGGCCGGTACGGCGGCGAGGAG
>CAZXVW010000212.1:0-6699 GCA_964644025.1 uncultured Solibacteraceae bacterium
GCGCTGTTCGTGTTGCCCTATTTGATCTATGCGGGAGGCACCGGCGATTTTCACTGGGCGGCGTTGGGGAAGCTGCTGGCGCTCGGCTGCGGTCCGCTGGGGATTTACGCCGCCGCGCCGGTCCGCGATCGCGGGCGCATGAGCTGGCAGGACGCGGTGGTGATGCTCTGGCTGGCGCTCCCGGTTTTGTTCGGCTGGATCGGGGGCATCTGGAATGTGCCGATCAACCTGGATTTCATGGCGCGGCTGTTTGTCGTCAGCCTGGGCGCCTGGTCCTTCCTGTTCTGGCGCGGGATCGAGGACGCCGGGTACGAATTCCGGTTTTCCGGTCGCGCGATCCGGCAAAGCCTGGTGCAGTTCGCCTCGTATGCGGTGATCGGGGCCCCCGCCGGGCTGGCGCTGGAATTCATCGCCTGGAACCCGCAATGGCGGGGACCGGGGGCATTCTTTTTCGACCTGGTCACGATTTTTCTGTTCATCGGCGTCCCGGAAGAATTGCTGTTCCGTGGTTTCCTGCAAAACCTGTTGGAGAAAAGCTGGAACGCGCGTTACCGGGCGCAAGCGGCCGCATCCGCTCTGTTCGGCCTGAGCCATATCCTGCATGCGTCGTTTCCGAACTGGCGCTACGTGATGTTGGCGTCGGCGGCGGGCTGGTTTTATGGATCGGCTTACCGCAAGACCCGGAGTCTCATGGCTTCGGCCACTACGCATGCCCTGGTCGATACGGTCTGGCGGACGTGGTTCACCAGGCCCTGAGCAGACGAAGCGTTTCCCGCGGCTACCGGCGCAGGAAATACCCGGCGCCCACGCGGAACCCGCGATGCCAGGCGATGGGCGTCACCCGGTACAGGATAGAGGAGAGGAGCGTCTGCAGCAGCGCCAGTCCCGGTACGCTGGGGATGCGGGTGAACAGGTGACACGACGCCGTTCCCCACACCAGCGTGGCCGGCGCCAGTACGGGGTTCGGCAGGTGAACCGCGCTGAACAAGATGCCCGCCACGGCACAGCCGGCCGGAGAGGGGATGCGGGTTCGCCGGACGGGCTTACAAACCATGTTTTGGTAGGCGAGCTGTTGGATAACGGACCAGACAAGATAAACCCCGCCCCGGTAGAGTTCGGCCGGCAGCAGCAGACGCTCACCCTCGGCGAAAATCAGAGCCGCGACGCAGGCCAGGTAGCCGTAGCGCCACGAGATCAGGGAGCGGCGCAAGGCCGCCGTCCCGAAACCCACCGAGGACAATGTTTCCCGCCGAGCGGAAAACGCCGCCGCCATGGCCAGCGCCAAGGCCCCCAGAGCCAGATAAGTCCACCAGGCCGGCCGGAACCATTCCACCAGTAAGACTCCGGCGGTGAAGCCGAGCGCTTCGGCCAGCGGCCGCCATTTCCGCCGGCTTTTCTTTCCCGGTGCCGAGACCATCCGTCCCCCCGCCTGAATCCATCCCCGCACCACCGGGCGGGCCTCACACGGAGCCGGCGTACGCTTTGGCGACCTGCCGTTTCAAGAAGGCCAGGTCCCTGGCGATGGCGGACATCTCGTCCGCCGGGTGGTATTCCACGTGAAGCGAGATGGGACCGGAGAACCGCGCCCGGGCAAGGATCGAGAAGAAGCGCTCCCAGTCCACCATCCCTTCTCCGAGCGGGCACATCACAGCCCGCCATTTGCCGTCTTTCTTCTGCCAGTAAAAGTCCTTGACGGCCACCATCCTGAGCCGCTTGAGCGCCAGGCGGAGATTCAGGTACCAGCCCGACTTGCCGCCCTCGATGGTGGCGTGGCACGGGTCGAAGTAGTAGCCGATCCAGCGGGGGTCGAGGTCGCGGATGATCTCGTGGATGTCCCAGACGGCATAGCCGACGTGGTCGCCCGAATGGTTGTGAAAGCCAGTGACCACGCGGTGTCTGGCGGCGAGCGCGACCAGTCCCGTGACCGCCTTACGCACCGCGGCGACTTTTTCGAGTATGTCCGCGTTCCCGTAACGCCAGTAGCCCAGCTTGAGGCGAGGGATTTTCAGGCGGGCGGCGGTGGCGAAGGTGGACGCGGCCGCCGGGTCTCCGGGCGAAACCAGCCCGGTGGTGATCATGGGCACCGAGAGGCCGTGGCCGCGGAGAGCGGCGATGGCTTTGGGCAGGTCCCGGGCGACGTTCTCCGGCAGCACGTGGCCTTTCGGGCGTACGGTGAGATCGACGCCGTCGAAGCCCAGCTTCTTGCAGGTCCGGCCGAGCTCGTCGTAGCCGAGTTCCGGGAGATGCTTGGAAAACAGGCAAAGCGGAGGCCGGGCCGGATTGTCCGCCGCCGCAAGCGGTGCGGTGGCGGCGGTGAGGAACAGTTCTCTTCGTGTCATGGCGGATCACCCCAGTTTGTACGGCGCGCGATATTTGTAAAACAACCAGCGGTTCGCCTCTTCACTATTGGTGAAGCGCTCGCCGGCGGCGTCCCATTTCAGGTGTACGCCGGTGCGGTGGGCGATGTTGGCGATCAGCGTGGTGGCGGTTGAGATGTGGCCGGTCAGAATATCGCAGTTACATTTCTTGCGGCTCTTGACGCAATCGAGGAAGTTGCGGGTATGAAAAGCGGTGTCCTGGCTGCCCTCCATTTTCCGGGATGCGATCAGCGGCTTGCGGACGCCTTTATTGGCCTTCTCGCCGGCCCGGTCGATCGGCGAGCGCGGGTAGCGAGGCCGGTCATTGATTGCCTCCGGCACCACTTCCCAGCGCCGGCTGTGAATGTACATGGTGCCCTTGGTGCCGCGCAGCATCATCTCGGCGTTCTGAACGTTGCCGGGGGCGATGTTGCCGTCGCACTGGGAGAAGTTGAGGATGTGGCCGCCCTCGTATTCCCAGAGCACCTCGAGGGTGTCCGGGATTTCCCGGTTGTCCTCGATCACGTACTTGCCCCCGATGGCGGTGACCGAACTCGGGTACTCGAGGCCGATCGCCCAGCGGAGCATGTCCACGTAATGCACGCCGAAGTTCGAGAGCTGCCCGTTGGAGAAATTGTAGAACCAGCGGAAGTTGTAAAAAGTCTTGTTCCGGTTGTAAGGCTGCAGGGGGGCCGGACCAAGCCAGTGGTCCCATATCCACTGGTCAGGCGGGTCGGTATCCGGGGGATTCCCGATGCCATGGGGCCATTCGTTCCGGTAATGGAAGCCGCGGGCCACCACCACGTGGCCGATGTAGCCGGAGCGGACCAGTTCGGCGGCCTCGGTCAGGAAAGGAGAGGAGCGGCGATGGATGCCCACCTGGGTGACGCGCCGGGTTTCCCGGGCCACCTGGACCATGCGGCGCCCCTCGTGGACGGTGAGGGAAAGCGGCTTTTCGACGTAGACGTCAAAGCCTGCCTTGCAGGCGTCGATGAACATGATGGCGTGCCAGTGGTCCGGCGTGCAGATCACTACGGCGTCCATGCCCTTCAACTCGAGGAGCTTGCGGTAATCTTTGAAACGCTGCGGATGCAGGCCGCGCCTTGTTTCCTTGGCCTCGGCCCAGTCAAGGTAGTCGTCGCGAAGGTCGCACAAGGCGACGGTTTCCTGGTCTGCGTGTTCCAGGAAGGCGTCCTGGACCTGGTCGCCGCGGTTGCCGAGGCCGATGTAGCCCACCCGGACACGGTCATTAGCGCCGAGAATCCGCGAGTAACTGGCCGCGGTGGCCAGGCCGGCAGCGCGAGTAAATTCCCTGCGAGTGAAATCGCTCATCTGCATGTTCTCCATCGGGCACTGTGGATTGTGCCGGTGATTACCGGCCGGTATTGTGAAACATCCATACTATATCTCTCCGATGCTCTATGGGGTACGGTTGCGGGACGAGCAAGCTGGGCGCTAGTCGCTGGCCGGTGGTCGCTGGTCGGTGGTCGCTGGTCGATGGTCGCTGGTCGATGGTCGCTAGTCGATGGTGGGTGGTCTTTCATGGGGGCCCACGGAGAAACAAAATCGTGAGAGGCTATGGCTATGCGGTCGTTTTTCTTGTTGGCAGGCGAATACGCCACGCGGCGGGTTGCGCTGGCGTTGGTCGTGGGATTGTTGGCCGGGGGCGCGGCAGCGGCGCCCGGGGCGGCTCAACCGAAGCCGCGCAAGCCAAACATCGTTTTGATTGTCGTCGACGATCTGGGCTACGGAGAGCTGAGCTGCCAGGGAAATCCGCAGGTTCCGACGCCGAATATCGATTCGATCGCCGCCGGCGGGGTGCGGTTTACCAACGGCTACGTCAGCGCGCCGGTCTGCTCGCCCTCGCGAGCGGGCTTCATGACGGGCCGGTACCAGACGCGGTTCGGGCACGAGTTCAACGCCATCGGCGTGCAGAACCGGGAAGAAGACATCGGGCTGCCGCTTCAGGAGAAGACACTGGCAGACCTGCTCAAGCGCGAGGGTTACGCCACCGGGCTGGTGGGCAAGTGGCACCTGGGCGCTTCCCGAGCCTATCAGCCGCTGCGCCGCGGCTTCGACGAATTCTACGGCTTCCTTCACGAGGGGCATTTCTACGTTCCTCCGCCGTATCGGGGCGTGATGACGTGGTTCCGGGTGAGTTCGCTGCCGGAAGAGGCGGGAGAGCGGCTCATCCGGGGAAACTACGTCTTTTCCACCCACATGGGAAACACCGAGCCGCCTTACGACCGGGAAAACCCGATCCTGCGCGGGTTCCAGCCAGTGGACGAGTCCGAGTACCTGACCGACGCCTGGGCGCGTGAAGCGGTGGCCTTTATCGGCCGGCACGCCACCGAACCCTTCTTTCTTTACCTGGCCTACAACGCTCCGCACAGCCCGATGCAGGCGACGCTCGCCTGGATGGAGAAGTTCCAGAGCATCGCCGATATCCACCGGCGGATCTTCGCCGGGATGGTGGGCAACCTGGACGCCAGCATCGGCAAGGTGCTGGAAGCGCTGCGCCGGAACGGGCTGGAGGACAACACGCTGGTGATCCTGTTCAGTGACAACGGCGGGCCGACCAGGGAGCTGACCTCGAGTAACGCGCCGTTGCGGGCGGGAAAAGGCCACGTTTATGAAGGCGGCATCCGGATTCCTTTCCTCATCAAGTGGAAGGGCAGGCTTCCGGCTGGCAAAGTCTATGACCGGCCGGTGATCTCGCTGGATGTGGCGCCTACGGCGCTGGCGGCGGCCGGGGCCGGAGAACGGCTCCCGGACAATCTCGATGGGGTGGACTTGCTGCCGTATCTTACCGGCAAGAATTCCGGCGCTCCGCACCGGACGCTGTTCTGGCGATACGGCAATCGCGTGGCGCTGCGCGAGGGTGACTGGAAGCTGGTCCGCGAGCCGCGGCGGGGTCAGAAGACAGCTCCGTTCGAGCTTTACAACCTGGCCGCCGATATCGGGGAGGGCCGGGACTTGGCCGCCGCGCACCCGGAGATTGTCAAACGGCTGGCAGCGGAGCTGGAGCGCTACAACCGCCAGATGGCGGCGCCGCTCTGGCGAGGCCGGGGCAGCGGCGCGCGGAAGAACTGGCCGCTGGAGCTTGTCCGTTAGCAGGCCGCTATTGCTTCTCCGGGAAGCGGGCCAGGACGGTATCGAAGAGGCGCTTGCAGTTGGGAGCGGCGCGCCGGACTCGTTCGGGGTCGATCCGCATGAGAATCTGAGGGGCGTGCCTGGTCTTATGGTAGGCCCCCTTCCGACAGTTCCGAGTTGCCTGTTCCAGCCCACGAAGAACGCCGGATTTGGGAATCTGCTCAACGTTCGGATTGCCGGGGAGAGAATTTTCCCGGAAATCATTTCCGTAAAAGAAACGAAGAGCTCCGCGGTCAGCCAGAAACCACGACTCCATCACCTCGACCATCCAGAAGACGCTCCGCCCGAGGTTGTGGCAACCAGCGGGCGGCTTCCAATCGTGGCGCTGCTGAAGCCGGCGGAGCAATTGCCCGTCATCCGGACCCTCGCTGTCCACCAGAAGAATATTCCAGGCTTCCGGATGCGACTGGAGGGCGTGGCAGAAGTCGGCCACGGCCTGAGCTTCCCCGGCCACCAGCCGAAACCGGCAGCGTTGCCGGCGGACTGTTTCCCGGATCTCGCGAAGGAACTGACTGATGCCTTGCCGAAGTTCCCGGTCCCCCTCGAAGTAAATCCGAAGCTCCGTTACCATCGATTCCCGCCGATTTCTCCTTTCCGCCAAAGCTGGCCGAGCCGGTACCGTTCCAGCCACACCTTGAGACGGCCTTTCTCAAGGCGGTGAAACTGAGTGCTGTTATCGGAGTCCTTCTCGCAAACCACGATCGCCTCGGGGTCATCGGTGAGCGCATCCACCAAGGCTTCCGAGTGAGTGGTGACGATGAGCTGGGTACGTTGCGACGCTTCCTGGAGCGCCTCGGCTACAAGCTGGAGGGCGTCGGGGTGAAGTCCCACCTCGGGTTCTTCAATGCAGATGAGCGGCGGAGGATTCGGGTGAAAAAGTGCGGCCATCAGGCAAAGGAAGCGCAGAGTTCCGTCGGAAAGCCTGCTGGCCGGGGTGATACCAACACCTTCTTCCTGGATCCGGATTACGACATGGCCCTCTGTCACGGTGGTAAAGATCTCTTGAAACCCGTCCAGCAGGCGATCCAGATAACCCACGACGGCCTTATATTCCGGTGCACTCTGGATCGCGTTCAGCACCAGCGCCAGGTTCCCGCCATCGGGCGCAAGCTGCTCTGCCGGTTCCGAAGCCGAAGCCCCGAGCCGCACACCGGAGCGAGGCGAGGTGTCCCAGTCCCGGTAAATCCGA
>CAZXVW010000213.1:0-6654 GCA_964644025.1 uncultured Solibacteraceae bacterium
GAGGTAGCGAAGCTGATCGCCACGCGCGATCCGGACAGCGGCGGCGCATGCGGGGCCTCAACCTCGCTTTCCACGAAGATGTCCCGCCAGCGAAGTCCGGACGCCCGCGGCGCCGGGACACCCTCGACGAAACTGCCGCGGCCGACATGGCGGCGGATGAGGCCCTCGGCCTCCAGCAATTCGTAGGCTGCGGTTACGGTGGTCCGGTTCAGACCAATTGCGCCAGCCAATTCCCGGGTGGCTGGCAGCCGGTCGCCTCTTGCCAGCTCGCCGGATTCAATCGCGTTTTTGAAATGGCGGTATAGCTGGCGGTACAACGACTCGTCTGCATCCGGATTGAGCTTCGGCGGCAGAAACATTTGAGCCTCACTCAAGCATACCATATTGGACGGCATAAAGCCGTCCATTTCCGCTTCGCCAAACCTGATACAATCGGCAGCGGACGACATGCGGAAGCTCCGCCTGCTGTTAAGAGCCAGCCTGGTCCTGCTCGTGGCCGCGCACCTGCTATGGCCCGCCCGGAAGCAAAAACAAGAGGACGAAATCAAAACCCAGGTGCGGGAGCTGTTGCCGGAGCCGCCCCCGGTAGTGACGGCCGAGGCGTCGCGCCTGGTGTTCGGCATGGCGCCGCCGGCGCGGCAGGGATTGTTGTCCCGGCAGGTGCGGGACAGCCTGAGAGCCTTGTTCAAGCTCCAGAGAAGATCCCGGATTGTGCACCTGAGAGCGTTCGTGGCCGGCAGTGGGGACACGCGGCGCGTGCGAGCGGTGGTGAGCGAGGTGTTTGCGGACAAGAAGCAACCGCTGCCGTCGCTCACGGTAGTCCAGGTCGGCAAGCTGCCGATCCAGGGAACGCAGGTGATCCTGCAGTGGGTAGCGGAGTCCCGAAAGGTGACAAATCCCGAGGGTCTGGCGTTTCTATCCGGGCAGCCGGTGGCCTCCGAGGAGGTCACGCTGGAGGTCGCGCCCCTGGTCCGGGAATCGATCGCCCGGCTCGGCACGGTGCTTTCGGCGGCGGGACTCGCGCCACAGGATGTGTTGCGAGCGACCTGTTACTGCAGCTCGCTGCAGGATTCGGCCGAGGTACGCCGGGCGATGATGGAGGCTTTCCCTGACGCAGTGCTGGTTCACATGCAGTTGCGGCGCGCCTACACGACTCCCTTCGTCTCCTGCGAGGCCGTGGCAAGGCTGCGCGAGTCGCCAGGCGAGCGGCCGCGTTGCGTGAAGCCGCCGGGCGCGGGAGAATCCCCGGAGCAGCCCGCGGCCGTGCTGGTCGGACCGGTTCGCCTGGCTTTCAGCGGGGCGCAACTGGGCTTCCAATACCAGGATTCCGACGTGCGGCTGGCGTTCGAGCGGCTGGGGCGGTCGCTGGAGGCGGGCGGGACCAGTTTTGCCGGCATCGTCGCGGCGCGGTTTTATCCGCTGTTCGGCGCGATGGCGGAGAAGATCCGCCAGCACCGCTTTGAGTTTTTTGACCGGGAGCGCCCCCCGGCGATGACCATGGTGGAGCCGGAGGGATTGCCGTCGCTGGACGCCAGCTTTGCGATGGAGGTAGTGGCGGTGGCGCGTCGGTGAGGGTTTCCGCCGGTCTCCATCACGAGGTGATCCTTCGTGGTTTAATCTCTTCTTACGAGGTGTTTCCCGATGAACTGGATGGTCCGTATCGCGTTACTGCTGGCTCTCTCGCTGGCGGCGGGCGCCGAGCCGCCGCAAGGCTATTACCGTTACCCGGCGCTCCATGGTGACACGCTGGTGTTCACCGCCGAGGGCGACCTGTGGAAAGTCAGCGCCGCGGGCGGCGTGGCGCAGCGGATGACCACGCACCTGGAGCAGGAGCGGGAAGCCGCCATCTCGCCGGACGGGACGACGGTGGCGTTTCTGGCCAGCTACGAGGGGCCAGTGGAAGTTTACACGATCCCGCTCGCCGGCGGGCTGCCGGTGCGGCACACCTGGGAGGGCGGGGTTTCACACGTGGCCGGCTGGAGCCCGTCGGGCGAGATCCTCTATTCGACGCGAAAGTACTCGACGCTGCCCGACAACCAGCTTGTCGCGCTGGATCCGAAGACCAATGTCCGGCGCCGGATTCCGCTCAGCCAGGCAGACCAGGGCGTCTACGACGCTTCGGGCAAGACGCTGTTCTTCACGCGCTTGCCGTTCCAGGGCAGCTACGCGAAACGCTACCAGGGAGGCACCGCCCAAAACATCTGGAAGTTCGCGGCCGGAGACCGCGAGGCCGTCTCGCTGACCTCGGACTACCCGGGCACCAGCAAGGACGCCATGTGGTGGCGCGGGCGGGTGTACTTCCTCAGTGACCGGGACGGCACGATGAACGTCTGGTCCATGGACCCTGACGGGAAAGACCTCCGCCAGCACACCCGGCACCAGGGCTGGGACGCCGCCTCGCCCTCGATGTATGACGGGCGCATCGCCTACCAGCTCGGCGCCGACATTCATATCGTGAACGTGCGCAATAATCGCGACCGAGTGGTGCCGATCCGGCTGGCGACGGATTTCGACCAGCGCCGGGAACGCTGGGTCGAGAAGCCGGCCGAGTATCTGAGCGCCGTGCATGTCTCGCCGACGGGGGACCGCGTGGCGTTGACGGCGCGCGGGCGGGTCTTCGTGGCGCCGGTGCGGCAAGGGCGGCTCGTCGAGGTGACCCGGAAGCAGGACGTGCGCTACCGGGACGGCCGCTTTCTGCCGGACGGCAAGTCCTTACTGGCGTTGTCGGACGAAAGCGGCGAGGTGGAACTGTGGAAACTGGACGCCTTCGGCCTCGACACCTCCCAGCAGTTGACCACCGACGGCAAGGTGCTGCGCTGGGAAGGCGTGCCGTCGCCGGACGGCAAGTGGGTGGCGCACCACAACAAGGACCAGGAACTCTGGCTGCTCGAGGTGGCCACGAAGAAGAACGTCAGGATTGCCAGCTCGCCGAATGGCCGTTTCCATGACCTGGCCTGGTCGCCGGACAGCCGGTGGCTGGCCTGGTCGGTGGAAGCCGACAACACCTTCGAGCAGATCAAGCTCTACAACGTCGAGACCGGCCGGACGACGGAGCTGACCACGGACCGCTTCAACAGCTCCAGCCCCGCCTGGAGTCCGGATGGCAAGTGGGTCTACCTGCTCTCGGACCGCAACCTGAAATCCGCGGTGCGCAGCCCCTGGGGGCCACGCCAGCCCGAACCGTTCTTTGACAAGAGCGACAAGATCTACCAGATCCCGCTGAAGAAAGGCCTCCGGTCGCCATTCCAGCCGCCGGATGAGCTTCATCCCAAGCCGGCTGAAAAGGCCGAGAATAAGAGTGGCAAAACCAGCGAGGAAAAGCGCAAGGAGAAGGGCAAAGAGAAAGAGGCTCAGCAAGCGAAGGCGCCCCGCGTGGAGATCGACCTGGACGGCATCCAGGAGCGGCTGATCGAAGTGCCCGCGCCGCCGGGCAACTACGGCTCGCTGTCGGTGGGGAAAAAATACCTGTACTGGATCTCCTCGGACCGCGCGGGCAAACGGTCGCTGATGCGGCTCAAGATCGGCAACGAAGGTGACGAGCCGGAGACGGTGGCCGGCGAAGTACGTGGCTACGAGCTGACGCTGGACGGCACCAAGCTGATGATTCGCAAGGGAACCGAGATCTTCGTCATCGGCGCCGACGCCAAGATGCCCAAGGAAAAGAAGGCGCTGGACAAGGCCCGGGTGAAGCTGAAGGACTGGCGTTTCCCCCTGGATCCCAGCGAGGAGATGCGGCAGATGTTCGCCGACGCCTGGCGGTTGCACCGGGATTATTTTTACGACCCCAACATGAACGGAGTGGACTGGGTGGCGATGCGCGAGAAATACCGGCCGCTGGTGGACCGCGTTACTGACCGCGCCGAACTCAATGACCTGATCGCGCAGATGGTGAGCGAACTGTCTACCTTGCACACCTTCGTTCGCGGGGGCGATTTCCGCAAGGGAACCGACCAGGTTTCCCCGGCCAGTCTGGGGGCGGTATTGACGCGGGACACCGCGGCCGGCGGCTACCGCGTCGATCACATCTACCAGGTGGATCCCGATTACCCGGAGAAGCTCTCGCCGCTGGCGCGACCCGGGGTGGAGGTTGCCGAGGGAGACATAATCCTGGCCGTGAACGGAGTGCCGGCGCTTTCGGCGCCGGACATCGGCGCGCTGCTGCGGGACCTGGCCGGCAAGCAGACGCGGCTCCGGGTGAAGTCGGCCGCCTCGGGCGAGGAGCGGGACGTGATTGTGAAGCCGATCACGCCCAGCCGTGAGGCCGACTTGCGCTACGAAGAATGGGAGTACACGCGCAGGAAGCAGGTCGAGGAATGGAGCCAGGGAAAGATCGGCTACGTCCACTTGCGAGCCATGGGGTCCAACGATGTGTCCCAATGGGCGCGAATGTTCTATCCGGTGTTCAATCGCCAGGGGCTGATTATCGACGTGCGTCACAACCGCGGCGGCAACATCGACAGTTGGATCCTGGAAAAGCTGCTCCGCAAGGCCTGGTTCTACTGGCAGCCGCGCGTGGGCAACCCGTACTGGAACATGCAGTATGCCTTCCGCGGGCACATGGTGGCGCTGTGCGATGAACACACGGCATCCGATGGCGAAGCCTTCACGGAGGGCTTCAAGCGTCTGGGGTTGGGGAAGGTGATCGGCACACGGACCTGGGGCGGCGAGATCTGGCTGACCTCCAGCAATCGGTTGGTGGACAAAGGCATCGCCACCGCGGCCGAGTTCGGCGTCTACGGACCGGAGGGCAAATGGCTGATCGAGGGCCACGGCGTGGACCCGGATATCGTCGTGGACAACCTGCCTCACGCCACCTTCAACGGCGAGGACGCCCAGCTCAAAGCAGCCGTGGAGTACTTGCTGAAACAGATCCGGGAGAAACCGGTGGAAGTGCCAAAGCACCCGCCGTATCCGGACAAGTCCTTTCCGCGGCGCCAGGCGCGGTGAAGGGCAGGGCGGGGACGGGCCCCCGTCAGCCGTCCGGCTCAGCCCGCATCGGGGTGGAACAGCGGCTGCTGGCCGGCGGCGGCGAGCCGCTTGTTCAGCGCCAGGCGCACGATCCGGGCGTCGTCGGCGTCAAGCCCGCCGGCCAGTTGCTGGATCTCGGCGAACAGGCGCTGAAACCGCGCGGGCGAAACCTCGCTGGGCACGGCGAGCGTATAGGACAATAAGGCGATGGGCCGAATGTCCGGGTCCCCGAACAGGTCCCGGAGGCGGTCGAGCTCGCCGGTCATCTGAAGGGAGCCCACGCCGAGCACAGCCTGTTCGCGGACCTGTGGGTCAGCGTCGTCGAGATAGCGTTCCACGTAAGGCGTGAACGTCTTGTCCCCGGAACGCCACATCGCCTGCAGGGCGGCCGCGCGTGTCGCGGGAGCCTCGACAAGCTGGAGGATGTGCTCCCGGACCTCCTCGCGCCGGGCGTCCGAAGCCAGGGCGACCACCAGTCCGGCGCGTTCAACGGCCGGGGTGGCGGGTGCGCACAGCCGGTCCCGCATCTGGTGGCGCAAAGCCTGATTATCCACTTCCAGCGCCAGCGCCCGCCAGGCCGCCCCGCGCACGGACGGCTCCGGGTCCTGCTTGGCCATGCGAACCAGCTTCAAGATGACGTCACCGGGCCGGTCAATCTCATGAACAAAGCTATCAGCGGCAGCGGCCCGGTGCTCGGCCGCGGGACTGTCGAGAAACTCCCCCCTCTCGGCGACCGGCAGCAGGTGGAGCGGGGGAGACTGGACAGCCGGATAGTAGAACCAGATGTCGACGGGTTTGTCCTCTCTGGTCTCATCGGTGAGTTCCTCGTAAATCCCGGTGCAGAAACGTCCCTCCGGCGGATCGGAGCGGCTGAGCTCGGACAGGATCTCTTCGATCCGCGGGTCCTTGACGTCGAGCAAGGCCAGCAGAAACGGAATTTCCGTTTCGGTGGGATTCTCGGTTGCCCGGTACAGGGCGAGCAAAGGCTCGACGGCATCTTCGCGAAACGCGCACACCGCCATGGCCACGACGGGGGAAACGGCGTTGGCGTCACGGCCGATGCATTCCACCAGGAACGGAACCAGCTCGACCGCGCGCAAGTACCACGCGATCAGGGCGAGGTCATCTTCCAGGTTGACCCGGTCCTGGCTGCGGTCTTCGGAGGCGAAGCGGACCAGGTCGGGGATCGAGCGTTCCCGCTCGTCCAGAACCGCGTGCAAGAACCGGTGATCGATTCCCACGTGGCCGCGCGCGGCGGCGTTCAGCAGATCATAAACCGGCGTCACCGGATACTGGTCGGGGGTAATCGGCATAACTCTTCTCTTGGCAAACCGGCTCCGCGCCGGCTGGCGGAACTGGACGGCCCGGCACACTGGCTCCGCTTTTGCATGTTCTGTGCCTGGTCACGGAATCAGTGACTCAATAAGTGGCCCGGCCGCCGCTGGCGTCGTGGCACTGGCCGGTCACGAAGGAACAATCCGGACTGCAAAGGTAATGAACAACGGCGGCGATTTCCTCCGGCTTGCCCGTGCGGCGCATCGGAATGCGCTCGGTCATGTAGCTGATCTGTTCCGGGGTCAACTGGTCCAGGATGCGCGTCCGAACCACGGCCGGAGCCACCGAGTTGACGCAAATACCCTCCTCGGCCACTTCCTTGGCCAGCGCCTTGGTAAATGCGATGACGGC
>CAZXVW010000214.1:0-5619 GCA_964644025.1 uncultured Solibacteraceae bacterium
GCTCCGGCTCCGAGCCGCCCCTGCCGTTGCCGCCGCAGAGGCGCTGGTGCGTTTCTTTGTTGGTTCGGAGGCTGTGTGCGAACTACTCCCGCCGCTTTCGCTGTCTCCCGGCCCCTTACGGACGGATTGCGGTCCGTTCGGCAGCCCCCCACCTTGAACTTCCCCGAGTGCCACCGCCGGCCCTTCCTCGGTTCCGTTTCTCTGTTCCCCATCTGGGACTCCCTTCCATTCACTGCAAAGTGTCGCGTTTTGTCTGGCTCAGTTCTGGGTCCAGACCACTGTCTCTCCTCCGTTTCGCTCCAGGACACCGGGGAGGAGTGGCGTACGTTCAATTGTGGTGGAAGAGGGCGGCGAACTTCTCCGAGAGGGTGAAGATGTCGGCACCGCTGACCAGCCCGGCCAGCTTGAACTTTCCGATCAACGCCAGACCCGCCGCCGCGAGGCAGCCGCACTCGGCGCAGACGGGCTTGCCGCCGAGCTGGCAGGGAGTGATGAGAGTGGCGAGATCGGCGGCCACGCAGGTCGTCAGGCGGGCGAACATGCATTCGGCCGGCGAGGAGGGAGGGTGGCGGTAACCGCCGAGAACGCTTTCCGGGAGATGGACTTTCGGGAACCGGGGCCGGAGACGGGCAAGTCGCTCGATCGCCACCAGGCGGTCCCGGGCGCTCAGCCGCTCCTCGCTCCGTTCCCCTTTCTGGGGCGTGTAGAGACTGAACCAGATCTTGCGGGCCTCCTGACGCCGCGACCAGTAGCTGGCGAACTCCTGCAGGTAGTCTTCACGCGACAACAGCTGCCGGGTAATCGTACAGTGGATGATGAGGCGATGACCGGCCATGTGTTCCAGGATCTTGGCGTAGGTGGCCGGCGACCGCCGCGCGTCGTGCTCGGGTTGGAGACCGTCGACCGAGACTACCAGGTGGAGGTTCGGCAGCCGCGCCCAATGCCGGGGGATGGGGATCACGGCGCTGGTCACCAACTGCACCTCGATTCCCATGGCGTCCAGCTTCGGAATCAGCTCCTCCAGCTCGCGGAGGCGGACCAGCGGTTCGCCCCCCACCAGGGACACGTGCAAGGGGCGGAACCGGCGGACCAGCTCCAACACGCCTTCGACGAGTTCTTTTCCCCTGTGGTCTCTTAGCTGGCGGGTCGTCAGACCGTTGTTCAA
Source organism: uncultured Solibacteraceae bacterium (assembly GCA_964644025.1). Lineage (GTDB taxonomy): Bacteria > Acidobacteriota > Terriglobia > Bryobacterales > Bryobacteraceae > CAZXVW01. The sequence continues at coordinate 1,166 of CAZXVW010000214.1, forward strand.
ATGGTCCGGGGCGTACGTGTAACAGCCCGGGCAATGCAGCGGGCACTCTTTGGTGATCTCGACCGACAGGAAAGGTCGGTAACCCCGGAGCACGCGGCCCCAGGCGGGCAGGATTGCAGTTTTCTTCACAGTGCGGCTTTCTACCCTCTATCATCTCAGGCGGGGGAGTTCCCGGGCTGGCCGCCGGCCGCGGCGCTCTGCCGCCGTCCAGGGCGCCAAGCGCACCAGCCGCAAGCGAATTCACTCTTCGTCGAAGCTGCCAGTGGTCCCCTGGAAGCCGTGCAGGGCCTGCTTGAGCACCCATTTGGCGGCCCGGCCGAGATGGTAACAGTAGGCCAGGTTGTGATTCAGCGTCGAAAAACAGTGCTGCTGGCAGGTCTCTTTCATCTCGTCGAGTTGCGCCTTATCGAATTTCGGCTGTTCGACGGTGCCCCAGTCATAGGTGGCCGAATACATCGGGAAGCAGGGAGCCAGCGTTCCGTCAGTGCGGATAATGAGGGAGTTCTGCCCGGCCCGGCAATCCCACTGCTGAAGCTTGCCGCGCATGAACTCTTTCATCTGCTGGAGGCGGGGAACCGAGTTGACCATTTTGTAGCCGGAACGGTTCTTTTCGATCAGCCAGTCGATCACCTCGTCCACCTTCGGCCAGTCTTCGGGCGTAATGAAGGTGCTGTTGTCGTCCTGATGCCGGAAGTGCTTTTCCTCGAGCATCGGGGACTCGTTGATGTGATAATCGGTGACAATGCCGTTGTCGTAAGCGATCTCGGTTAACCGTTTGACGTCCTCCAGGTTGATGCGCGTGATATTGATGTTCAAAAAGACGCTGTAATCATAAACGTATTGTTTCTTGATGAGATAGTCGAAATACGGACGGATGGGATTGAGCGCCTTGGGGAGTTCCGGGCGGTCCTCGATCGAGTCCACGCCGAGGTTGATGGTGGCGACGCCGGCGTCGCCCAGCCGGTCAATCACTTCCGGCCGCATCAGGCGCCCGTTGGTGGGCACGTAGATCCAGAAGCCTTTCCTGGCGGCGTAGTAGACGACCTTGTGGACGAACAAGGGGCGGAGAAGCACTTCGCCGCCCATTAGTGCGAGGACGCGGCAGCCGGTCTCATGCAACCAGTCGATGGCGCGCCGGGCGGTGTCCTCGCTCATGCCTTTTACGCGGTTATCGAAAGCCCAGCAGTAATGGCAGTCCAGGTTGCATTTCCATTCGGTGAACAAGTAGGCGATGATCGGATGAAACTCGCCTGGCAGCACCCGGGAACGAATATAAGGATACAGCCACCCGCGCATGGCGCGGCGTACCATCCAAAAATCAACTCGTTTCCGGTATGGGGTGGGACCTGTCGGTAGTTTTTTCGGATCAGGTTCCACATCCCCCAGTAGCTCTGGGTGTTGTGGGAACACTGGTTCGGGTAACGTTTTCAGTTCCCGCTGGGGCAACCCAGCCGGCTGGCGGGGTGGAGTGGTCAGAGTGTGGTGGAGCTTCTCATCCAGCCGAAATGAGGGTGCAGAGGTCTTGCTGTGCTGCTGCACTGGTGATGCCATAATCTGGTCTCCTTGTGTTCGACATAACGTCTGTAAAGGGGTGAGCGCAAGGCGGCGCACCCGGGAGCAATGATGCACCAGGACCGGAAATGTGACTGGCGGATTCAGCGGGAAGCCCGCTGGCTCGCGAGGCAACTGCGGTGCCGACCGCCAGCATAGTGAGGCGCATCATTGTCACCTGTGCTCTCGTCATCCCCCACCTAAATAAGACGAGCGCTCTAGAAGCCCTGGTAGCGGAAACAGAGACTGTTCTGGCCGACCGGCGGGAGGCTTTTTCTCCCGGCCACCGGCGCCAGAGGGGTTTCTGATTTCACGATCCAGGCTTCCTGTTGGCATCGTACCAAAGCGTGCTAGAATTGTAAAGTGAGTACTCACTTCGGAGCTGGCAGGTGCTCCGTGGAGGGAGGGCAATGAGCAGAATGGAGCAGCAAAGGTCTCAGTTGGGCACGGCCGACGGCGCTCCGCACAAGCGCCAGCGCCTGGCCGCGAAAGATCGCCGACGGCAGTTGATCCTCGCGGCGATTCAGGTTTTCGCGCAAAAGGGGTTCCGGGGCACCACGACGAAGGAGATCGCCGCCGCGGCGGGGGTGGCCGAGGCGATGATCTACCGGCATTTTGCCACCAAGGAGGATCTGTATTCGGCGATTCTGGACTACCAGGCGGAGCAGATCGATACCGAGGCCTGGCTCGGAGAACTGAAAGAGTACGCGCAGAAGCGCGACGACGAGGGATTGTTCATCACGGTGGCGAAACGGGTTTTTCTGCAGTATCAGGGGGGGCGCGAATTCCTATCGCTGATGCTCCGCTCCGCGCTGGAGGGCCACGAGCTGGCACCGAAGTTCCTGAGGCGGCAGATTCTGCCCTTGCATAGTTACCTGGTCCGGTACGTGATCGAGAGGCAGCGGGAGGGAGCCTTCCGGCAATGTGACGCGGAGGCGGCGGTGCGGGCTTTCGAGGGGATGCTGAATCACTGCGGAATGGTTAACGAGCTATTCGACTCCGAGATTCTGGGGGTTTCTCCAGAAGCAGTGGTTTCGACTTTCACGGATATCTTTCTCCATGGAATCGAGTTGCCAGAGGGTGAAAAGGCGCAGTCCATTTAGGGAGCCGGGCTTGCGGCAGGGCGTACAGCGGTGAAACGGGGAAATTTCACGGTGAGGAACAGCCGATGAGAAAGCCGGTCCGTACACTCCTACTGGTGGCGCTCGGCGTGTTGCCATTGATGGCGGCCATGAGCATGATGGCCCTGACGGCACGGGGCCGGGCCGGTTCGCCGGGTGATTCGACGGCCCCGGGAGTCCTGGAGGGCGAAGTTTTCAGCATTGCGCCGAACGGCGAGCGGTACCTGATCCCCGGCGCCCAGGTGAAGCTGCTGCCCGAGGAGCCGGAGCTTCGGCCGTTGGAGGCGGCCTCGGACGCCACGGGCCAATACAGGATCGAAACCGTTCCCCCGGGCCGGTACCGGCTCGCGGCGGAATCCGGGGGAATGAAAGCGGATGAGCAGTGGGTTGTTGTTTCAGCGGGGGAAACCTTGACGGTGGACATCGAGTTGAAGCTGGCCGTGGTGAAACAGAGCGTGGAGGTATCGGCGACCGTGGAAGGCATTGATACCAGCGAATCCTCGGCGACCGGCACGGTGGAATCGGCCCCCATCGAGGACGCCCCGAAGCTGAACGCGCGGTTCACGGATGTCTTGCCCCTGCTGCCGGGCGTGGTGCGAGGTCCGGACGGACTGATCAACATGAAAGGCGCCCGGACAACGCAGAGCGGTTCGCTGGTCAACAGCGCCAACGTGACCGATCCGGTCACCGGCGGCGCGGCGGTGAACCTGCCGGTGGACGTGGTTTCCAGCGTGAAGGTCCTCTCAAGCCCCTACGACCCGGAATACGGCAAATTCGCCGGGGCCGTTTCCCTGGCTGACACGCGATCGGCCGACTTCCGCTCGTTCCACCTCCAATTCCAGAACTTCTTCCCGCGGTTCCGGTGGCGGGAGGGCCACTGGGTGGGTCTGGAGTCGACGACGCCGCGGCTGACCATGACCGGGCCGCTGGTGCGGGACCGGGTGGCCATCCTGCAATCAGTGGAATACCGGTTCGTCCGGCCCGAGATCCAGAACGCCGGTCTGCCGCCGCTGGAGCGGGACACGAAGCTGGAAAGCCTGGATTCCTACACGCAGGCGGACATTCAGCTCAGCGACCGCCACACGGCGGCGGTGAGTTTTTCCCTCTATCCGCAGAAGCAGGACTTCTTCGGGCTGAACACGTTCACCCCGCAGCAGGCGACTCCGAACCTCCACCAGCGGGGTCACTTGCTGTCGATTCACGACACTTACGCTTTCCGGTCGGGTGGGGTGATCGAGTCGCAAGTGAACCTAAAAACCTTCGACATGGATGTGAAGGCGAACTCCTACGCCCGGTACCGGCTTGGAATCGAAAGGGCAACAGGGGGCTACTTCAACTTGCAGGACCGGGACACGGCGCGTTACGAGGTCCGGGAACTCTACCACACGAGGCCGCTCGCCGGCGACGGGCAGCACCTGGTGAAGGCGGGTTTCGTGTTCGACCGGAACACTTACGACGGGCGCCAGATTTTCCATCCGGTAGATGTTTTGGGAGCGGGTGACCGCCTGGTTTCGCGGGTGAGGTTCTCCGAGCCGGCGCCGGTGCGGGTCCGGCAGAACGAGTACGCGCTTTTCGTTCAGGACAAATGGCAGGTGGGGCCGCGTCTCACCGCGGACGTTGGTCTTCGTTACGACCGCGACTCGGTGGCCGGGGAGAATAACTTAGCGCCCCGGCTGGGATTCGCGTATATGTTGAGTTCGAAAAGGCCAACGGTTCTCCGGGGGGGTGTCGGCCTGTTTTATGACAAGGTGACGCTGAATATCCCGACGTTTTTGCAGTTGC
>CAZXVW010000214.1:5629-6651 GCA_964644025.1 uncultured Solibacteraceae bacterium
GCGCACCGAGACGCTGTTCACTGCGGACGGTGGCGTGCTGGAGGCATTCGGCTACCGGCACCGGTTCGGGAGCAGGATCCGAAATCCACGCAGCCTGGGCTGGAGCCTTCAGCTCGAGCGGGAAATGGTGAACAACCTGTTCCTGCGCGCCGGTTTCCAGCAACGCAACACGATTCGGGCTTTTCTCGTGGAGCCGAAGCGGACGCCCGAGGGCGATTTCCTCGTACTGGAGAACACCGGCCGCGACCGGTACCGGGAGTTCGAGGTCACGGCGCGGTACCGGATGGGCGGGCAGAGTCAGGTGACGGCTTCTTACGTACGCTCGTCGGCCATCGGAGATTTGAACGATTTCAATAGTTTCTTCGGCAACCTGGTGACGCCGTTCGTGCGCCCGAACGAGCGCTCGCGGCTGGCGTTCGACGCGCCCAACCGGTTCCTGTTCTGGGCGGATCTCGACGCCCCGGCCAAGATCACGGTCTCGCCGGTGCTGGATGTCCACACCGGCTTTCCGTATTCGGTGGTGGATGAGCAGCGAAATTTCGTGGGGTCACGGAACCGGGCCGGCCGCTTTCCCCGGTTCGCGGCGTTGGACCTGCAGGTGGTCAAGCAATTCACCTTGCCGAAGACACACGGAAAGTACAAGGCGCGCGCCGGCGTGCGAGTTTTCAACTTGCTGAATAGTTACAACCCCCGCGACCTTCAGAACAATCTGGCCAGCCCCCGCTTCGGCACATTCTTTAACTCGCGGGACCGGATGTGGCGGGGAAAATTCGAGATTCTCTTTTGAGCGGTGGTATGAGGAAGACGCGATTGATCTGGCTGGTTTTGATGCTGCTGGCGTTGGGAGTGCCAGGGAAGACGGCAGACGTGGGGCCGGTGAGGCGGCCGACCGCGGCCGAGATCGCGGCGCGAATGGTACGAATGGACGCCTGGCGCAGATCGGCATTGCGGAACTACACCGTGCTGCGGCGATATGTTTTCGACAATCCGCGGATACACAAGCACGCGGAGATGACGGTGGA
>CAZXVW010000215.1:0-6634 GCA_964644025.1 uncultured Solibacteraceae bacterium
GGGCGGCAAGGGGTCAACGCCGTGGTCCGGCGGCCGGAAATAAGGGTCGAAGAAACTGCCCGGCGATCCCCAGGCGTTTCCTCCAATGTTGATATCAAAGCCGTGGCGCGTGGGCCGGTAGTCCTCCTCGTCCGGCTCGCCGCGCGGCATCAAGTGCCACTTGCCCACGTGGGCCGTCTTGTATCCGGCGGCCTTGAGGGCCTCGGCGATGGTGGTGTACTTGTGTTCCAGCTTCATCGTCCAGTCCGGCACCTTGAGCTTGGCGTAGGGCCGGACGTGCCCGCGAATCCAGTCAGTGACGTGGGTTCGCGCAGGATACATTCCCGTCATCATCGCCGCCCGGGTGGGCGAACAGACCGTGCAAGCCGCGTAGGCGTTGGTGAAGCGCATGCCGTCGGCGGCCAGTTGGTCGATGGCCGGAGTCTGGTACAAGTCGCTGCCGAACACACCGAGGTCGGTCCAGCCAAGGTCATCCACGAGCAGGATCAGGAAGTTGGGGCGTTCGGCCCGCTCGGTGGACGAGCAGGCCGTCAGGGAAAGCAGAACGAGTATTGGCAATAGGCTACGTCGCATAACTCCGACAGCTTATCAAGCCAGCGGGACCGCCGGGGAAGGATGCGCCGAGTCAGGGCTTGCGCACGGTTTCGCCGCCATCAAGATCGTTGTAACCGACCAGTTCAATGCCCTCATCATGGAGCGCGTTCCGCGTGGCCGGCGCCACCAGCGCTTCCAGTTCCCGCTCGCGCGAATCCGTCAGTCGCGTCGGCGCGGCCCGAAGCTCGTCCGTGCAAAAACCCGGATGACACATGAATTCGGTCACCCCGGGCGGGAGCTGCCGGAACAGGCCGGGGAGATCGGCGGCCCCGAAGTGTCCCGTGATCTGGAAACCGGCAAAGTGATCCGTGCTCCGGCGCCCGTGTCGGTCGAGCGCACGCCGGAACCAGGGACGCAGCAGCCGCAAGGAACGGCTCGCCAGCCGCGCGCAGACCGGAGTGCCGGACGGCACGTTTTTGAGCGGAACATCAAATGGCGCCCGCACCCACGGGATGGCGAATTCCGCCGCTATCCGTCCGAGAGCATCGAGCACCGGCGGCAGCAAGTGCGTGTGCTTGTGAGTATCCAGATGGGTGGGGCGGATGCCGGCCGCGAGCACCTTCCGGACCTGCGCTTCCAGCTCCTCCCGAATGGGAATCCGGCCCACGGCGATGGCTGCCAGCAGCGCCGCAACCGACCCCGGCAACCCCCGGCCTGGGTCCAACACTGACCAGCCTCCGACCAGCACCAGGTGGCAGCCGACGTCCAGCCCAGGGCTTTCCAGCGCCAGGCGCACGGCGTCATCAAAGGCATCCCCGTTGGGCATCAATGTCGCAGCGGTAAGAATTCCGTGGCGGTGAGCCTCGATGATGCCCCGGTTCACGCCGCGCGTGAGGCCGAAATCGTCCGCGTTGACAATCAGCCGTCGTTGCAAGATCGAAATAGCGCTCCCGGCCGGGCCGGGACAAAACCGCCGTCCGCCGTCAGAACAAGGAGAGTTTGATGCGCAGAAACTTCTTCGGGTTGGCGCGAAAGTCCTTCATGAGCTGGTGCAGCTCCTCGCTGGCGCCGTTCAGCGACTCGTACATTTGTGGATTTACCACGAGCTGCCCGATCGTGCCCTCCCCGGTGTTGATTTTCTCCAGCAAGGTGTCCACTCGACCGGCCACCGAAGTAATCCGCCGATGCAGCTCCTCGTCCTTCAGCAGCTTTCCCGCCGTTCCCTTGCCAGCGTTGAGGTCGGCCACCAGTTGGCGGAGTTCGGCCACCGTGTCCTGCACTTCGTTGTACACGGCGGGGTCACGGAGAAGCTTGCCGATGGTTCCCTGTCCCTCTTCCACGTCTTCGATCATCTGGTCGACCCGGGCCATCGAATCACGCAGGTCCTTGTACAGCGAAGGATCGTAGAGCAGCTTGCCCACAGTCCCTTCCCCCTTGTTGAGTGCCGCGGTGACTTTGTGGGCCTCGGCCACCGTGCCGGTCAGGTGATCATAGAGCGTCTCATCGGTCAGCAGTTTGCCGAGCGTGCCCTGGCCCCCCTCAATGTTGCCCACAATGGCTTCGACCCGCTTCAGAATGCTCTGCAACGACGTCAACACCTCGTAGCCGCTGGCTACCACCGCCTCGAACTCGCGGGTGTCCAAACTCGGAATTTCGCTGCCCGGCTGCACCGGGGTGGTTCCCCTGCCCCGCTTGATATTGATGTATTTGCTGCCGAGCACGTTCTCCGAGGCGATCGCCGCCTGGGAATCGGTCGGGATGTTCCGCAACATCTCCTCGACGATTTCCATCGTGATCCGGATGATGCGTCTCGGATCGCTCTCCCCGGATAGCTCCACTTTCCGGATGTTTCCAATCAGGATGCCGTTGAGGCGGACCGGCGAGCCTGGCGTGAGGGCGGCTGAGTCGCTCATGTAAGTGTAAAGCACCACGTTGCGGGAAAAGAACTTGCGTTCCCCGGTGAACAGAAACACAAGAATCCCGAGAAGGACCAGCGCAAAAATCGCCATGATCCCGACTTTGAGCTGCGCCCACCTGACTTTCTTCACCGAAGGCATTTTCGTTGTTCTTTTTAGTCCCTAAGTCGTTTCACAAACTTCCGTATGTAGGAATCAGAGGACGCCTCTAACTCCTGTTGCGCTCCCTGGAAAACCAGGCGGCCCGCGCGCAAAACCAGGAACTTCGTCCGTACGTTGTCCCGCGAGCCCTCGCGCACCGTGCGGACCAGATCTCCTGTTTCCGCATTGTACCGGTAGTTGGCCAGCAGGTGCCCGTCCTGGTACCGGTGGGTCACCATCACGGTGGTGGTGTTCTTTGTGTCGCGTTCCATCACGATCAGGACCATGATGCGGTGCGCTGTAATGGGATCCAGTCCCGCCGTGGGTGAATCATACAGCACCAGCGGCGGCTCGGTGACATTGGCGCGGGCAATCCCTACCCGGCGCCGCATCCCACCGGAGAGTTCACTGGGGAACTTGTCCAGGGTATCGCCCAGCTCGACGAATTCCAGCGCCTCCTTTACCCGGTCGTGAACCTGCTCCGGGGGGCAATGAACGGCCCGTTGGTTGACCAGCGGGTAGGCTACGTTCTCCTCTATCGTCAACGAGTCGAACAAACCACCTTCTTGGAACAGCATGCCTACCTTGCTTCGCAAATCCACCAGGTCCCGCTCCGGCAACCGTGAGATCTCTTCTCCAAACAGGTACACACGGCCCTCCTCGGGCTTCAGCAGCCCCACGGCCGTCTTCAGCAGCACCGTCTTGCCGCTGCCAGCCGCCCCGAGAATCACGCAGGATTCGCCGGCATTCAGCGCGAAGGAAACCCGTTCCAGGGCAGCCGTCTCATCGTCGAACCGAACCGTAACATCCTCGAAGCGCAGGACCGACTCGCTGGGGCTCTCCGGCATCGACGCGGTCACAAGCTCACGAACAGCTTTCCGATAAAGAACGTAAGCACGAATATCCAGACCGAGGCAACCACGACGGCCCGCGTCGTCGAGCGCCCCACTCCCTGCGTTCCTCCCGTCGTAGTCATCCCGTAGTAGCATCCGACCATGGCGATTACGATCGCAAATACCAGGGGTTTCAGCAAGCCCTGGGCAATGTCGTTGTACTCCAGCGCCCGCCAACTGCTGCTCCAATACTGGGCCGCCGTCGTCAACCGCAGCAGCGGACAGGCCACCAGGTACCCGCCGACCATGCCGATGAAGTCCGCGATGATGGTCAGCAGCGGCAGCACAATGCAGGTGGCGATCAGCCGCGGCGTCACCAGCTTTTGCACCGGGTCGGTGCCGAGCGCCCGCATGGCGTCGATCTGCTCGGTGACCTTCATTGAGCCCAGTTCGCTGGCGATCCCGCTGGCGTTGCGCCCGGCTACCAGCAACGCCGACAGCACCGGTCCCATTTCCCGGACCAGTGAAATGGATACGATCTGCCCGACCTGGTTGGTCGCCCCGTACTGGTTCAGGGCACGGGACATCTGCAAGGCCATGATGGCCCCGGAGAAAAACCCCGTCAAGGCGACGATGGGAAGGCTCCCCACGCCGATCGAGTCCATCTGCAACGAGATGTCGTCGAAATAGTGGGGCTTGCGGAATATGTTTCGGACGGCCCGGCCAGACAGGACGAAGAATTCCTGGAAGGCGAGGACAGGTGGTTTCAGAACATCGAACAAGCCGCTAATCCCTCGTCATTTTGATGCTACCATACTAACCGGCCCCTGCCGGCGCTGTTGCCCGCGGGCGGAGTTGGTTCTCTTGATGAAAGGCCTTACTGATATTTCCGGAATCCTGGTGGGACATGCTTCCGACTATGAAGGACTCACCGGCTGCACGGCGATTCTTTGCGAACGCGGAACCGTGGCCGGCTGCGATATTCGTGGTTCGGCCACCGGCACCGAGGAGATCAACCTCCTGTCGCCGCTGCACCTGACCGATCGCATTCACGCGGTGACGCTGGCCGGCGGCAGTGCCTTCGGTCTGGAGGCCGCTAGCGGTGTGCGGCGGTATCTGGAAGGCAAGGGTATCGGCTTTGATACGAGATTCGCCAGGGTCCCGCTGGTGCCCGCCGCCATTCTCTACGATCTCGGCATCGGCAAGTCCGCCGCCCGGCCGACCCGCGAGATGGGCCAGGCCGCGGCGGCCGCGGCCACCGCCGAAGCCGTCACCGAAGGCGCCGTCGGAGCGGGCACCGGCGCCACTGTGGGCAAGCTGTTCGGCATGAGCCGGGCCATGAAATCCGGCCTCGGCTCGGCTACCGTTGAACTGGAAGGGGATCTGGCCGGCATCCGGGTGGCCGCTCTGGCCGCCGTCAACGCCTTCGGCGACGTCCGGGACCCCGCCACGGGCAAACTGATCGCCGGAGCGCGAGTTGCCCCACGCAGCCGCAAGCTGGCTGATACGGCCTCTTCGATGAAACGGGGGCAACGGCGGCCGGCCCGGCCGGGGGAGAACACTACGCTGGTTCTCGTCGCCACCAACGCCCGGCTGACGAAGCCTCAGGCCACCAAGCTCGCCCAGCTCGCCGGCGTTGGCGTGGCCCGCGCCATCAGCCCCGCCTGGACCACCGTGGACGGCGACATCACCATCGCTCTCTCGGCTGGCGAACACCGGGCCGATGTCAACGTTCTCGGCATCGCTGCGGCCGAGGCCGTCGCCGAAGCGATTGTACGGGCCGTGCGGCGTGCTCCCACCCTTGGAGGAGTGCCGGGGCTGGCCGGCTGATCCTGCCGAACGCCTCAGCCCCCAGCGCGAGCCTCGTTATCCCGCCCCTCCGGGCCGATGCTACACTGGCCACAGAGGTGGCTTTGCGGAAATCCTTGCGACTCACCGCCGGCTTTGGGCTGGTGCTTCTCGGTGTTATCGGATGGGTGGTGCCCGTGATGCCGGGATGGGTTTTCGTCATTTCCGGGCTTCTTATCCTGAGCGATTACTTCCCCCCGGTGAAGCGCTTGCTCGAGTGGGCGAAGCGGAAAGCCGCCGCTGCGGTCCCCGGCAACTGGCGCCCGAGCACCCCGCCCGCACCCGGGCCCGGGCAACAGCGGAAGAACCGGCCCGGACACTGAAAAGATTTCTCCCGCGCTCGTTGTGCCCCGTTTGGTCCAGCGTGCCCCATTCCCCGGCAGAAACAGAACGGGAACAGTGTGGCCGCAATCGAGGGAGAACAAGGGAAGGGTGCTGTTCGTAAGTTGTTGATTTGATGGTGCTGGAGGTGGGGGTCGAACCCACATGCCCCGTGAGGGGCGCGGGATTTATGCTTCAGGTTTCGACGAAGCTGAAAGCACAATAGAATCGGGCGCTGTCAGGGGCCGAATCGCCGTGTTTAACGATTCTGATTGGCCGACAGCCGGTGTCGCGCCCATTCCCGGCTGTAGTTGGAATGCTCCAGGCCGCTGCCGCCAGGACCGAAAATCGTGAGGCCTTAGGATCTGAAAGCAGTAGGCAGTCAAAAGATCGCCCGAAAACGCCCTTAGAGCCGCCTGGGCGATTGACCGGTTCCCGCTGGACTCTGACCGGCCTGCTAAGCAGCAAACAACACTTACAGGAGCGCCAAACGGCAGTTTTGGCGCTCTCCATGGCTGCCGATACTGTCAGGGATGCCCTAAGAGCCCCCTGCAGACCATATCGACCATATAGCCATCATTGCGAACATTGTCAATATGGATTATATTGAGCAAATGGGACACATCCCATCAACCAGACATATCATGACAACGAAGAAGGCTCAGATCCCTCTGAAGCGCACGGAGCCGAAGAGGGCTGAGATAGCGGCAGCAAAGAGGACCGGGGCATTGTACGCTCCTGACCATCTATTTCCGGAGGGCAAGAGAAAGGAGACCCAATGATCAAACCGAAGATCCTAAATTTTGCTATTGATCAGCCGCTGCTGAAGCGCATCGATGACTTTCGCTTTCGACATCGGTTCCCGAGCCGAGCGGCAGCGGTAAAGTGGCTGCTCCGCTGGGCATTGGACGAGAAGCCGAAGCCAAGGAAAGAGGGATGAGGCAATGGCCAAGATAAAGAGGAAGAGACCGGACGCGCAGATCACAGGGATGGCCGGAGAATTCCTGGTCGCCGGAAAGCTTTTCAAACGAGATTTCCAGG
>CAZXVW010000216.1:0-6634 GCA_964644025.1 uncultured Solibacteraceae bacterium
GGTTGTTACGGCGGTGGCCGAACTGGTTTATTTACTGAGATCATACGGCAAGCACCCGGCGGGGCTCAAGGTGAACGGCAAGCCCGTGATCTTCGTCTATGGCCGGGCGGTGAACCAGCTCAAGCTGGACGGCTGGAAGGAAGTCGTGCGGCGCCTCAAAGAAGAGCACCCCGCCGGGTTCGCGCTGATAGGCGATAGAATCACCACGGAGGCGGCCGAGATCTTCGACGGCATTCACACTTACAACATCACCGGCAGGATCAAGGGCATGTCGACCCAACAGATCCGGGCCTGGGCGAAAGAGAATTATCCCGCCGCGGTGAAGACAGCGGGAGACAAGATCTCGTGCCTGACGGTCATTCCCGGCTACGACGACCACAAGCTGGGGCGCAAACAGCCACGGCCGATTACCGACCGGCACGATGGAGAAACTTACCGCATTCTCTGGCAGGAGGCGATCGCCGCCGATCCGAATTGGGTCCTGATCACGAGTTGGAACGAGTGGCACGAAGGAAGTGAAATCGAGCCGTCGCTGGAGAATGGCGATCGTGCCCTGAAAACCACCGCGGCTTACACAGCAAAATTCAGAAAGTAACCCTCGACCCGCTCTGGAAGGTCTATGGGTGAGATCACCGTCGGTGGAAACGCAGTATCGCTGTGCCTTTTCGAGCGATTGTTCGGAGACGATTCGTTATCATCATAGCCCCGTCATTCCGCTTGATGGCCGGCATCCCCCTGTTTTGTGGCCGCGGGTGTCCGGAGGCGGCGGGAGTGGCAGCAAAGCCCGCAGGTGGCCAGCAGTGATATCGTCCAGACGCCGGCCGCTGCTTTCTACGGCCGGCTCAAGGAGATCCTCAACCAGCGGCACTTTGACCGCCGCAGGGGGTATTTGTGTTGGCGCTGTTATCAGGGACTCTTCAGCCGCCCGGGCATCACGGCCGGCGTGCAGTTCCGCTCATTGCTGATCGGCCACTGCGAGGGGCTCGATTCCGAGCGTGGGATCGGCCGGCGGGTGGTCGAAACCTTGCCATCGGGAATGTGGTGCGCGGAGGCGATCTGGAATATGCTAATGGACTACCCGGACGAGGTGGAGGCACGCGCGCCGAAGCCGAATCCAATGGAGGTTAACAGATGCGTTGCCTGAACTGGCTGGCTGGCCTTGCCCTCATTCCTTCGTTCCTCTTTGCAGCAACAGATGGTCAACGCAATACTGGCCAATACCCGAACGTCGTCATCATCCTCTCCGATGACCTCGGCTATGGCAGTGTGAACAGCTACGGCGCCGACAAGCGCCACGTCCGCACGCCAAGCATAGACCGGCTGGCCCGGGAAGGGCGCCGGTTCACCGATGCGAATACTCCCGCCTCGGTGTGCACGCCGACACGTTATGCGGTCCTTACGGGGCGTTACTGCTGGCGCACTTCGCTGCAGCACGGCGTGCTCGGCATCACCTCTCCGATGCTCATCGAAACCAGCCGGCTGACAATCGCATCGCTGCTCAAGTCGGTTGGATACCGGACGGCGGCGATCGGGAAATGGCATCTCGGCTACGGGGTCGGCAAGACGGATTACACGAAGCCGCTCAAGCCCGGCCCGCTCGACATTGGCTTTGACTACCACTTCGGCGTGCCGCAGAATCACGGCGACGCCACGGGAATCTATGTGCGGAACCGCCGGACGGTCGGATTGCGCTCCGATCGTGTCAAGCCGTTCGGAAGGACTCCCTATGGCCGGCCGTATCTTGGCTTCGATGCTCCCCAGCGAGTAGACGAGAAGGTGATGGACGAGCTGACCACCGAGGCCGTCGAGTGGCTGGAAAAGCAGGATGCCGGGACGCCCTTCTTTCTTTATTTCACTCCGGTGGCGATCCATTTCCCCTACACGCCGTCGGAGAAAACCCGGGGCACGAGCGGAGTGGGCCTTTATGGCGATTGGATTCACGAATTGGATCTGTCCGTGGGACGAATCACCGAGGCGCTGGACCGGCTCGGCTTTGCCAAGGACACGCTCCTCATCTTCACGAGTGACAACGGGGGAGTTGTGATCACCGGCGGCGACCGGCCGGAGGCCGTGGCCTACCGGGCAGGCTTCCGCGCCAATGGCGACTGGCGGGGGCGCAAACACAGCATTTACGAGGGTGGCTTTCGCGTCCCGTTCATCGTCCGGTGGCCCGGAAAGGTCGCGCCCGGCACGACATCTGACGAGACCATCAACCTGGTGGACATGTTGGCTACCATCGCGGCGGTGGTTGGCGAATCTCTGCCGCCGCCCGAGAAGACGGCCGAAGACAGCCTCGATGTGTTGCCTGCCTTTCTGGGGCGCTCCTCGCCGCGTTCGCGGCGCCAGCCGATGATCGTGCAGAGCGTGGATGGGAACTTGGCGATCCGGCAGGGCCCGTGGAAGTACATTCAGGGGAAGCCAAGCCCCACGGTGAAGCGTGTTTCCCGGCCCGATGAGTTGCGGCGGCAGTTGTACAATCTGACCGAGGATCCCGCCGAGCGCAATAACCTGATCGATAGATACCCGGAGATTGCCGCGCGGCTGGAGGATCTTCTCGACACGATCCGGACGAAAGGCTATTCCCGGGAACAGATGCCCGTCGAGTAAGATCAGAGCAGTCTCGTGACTCGCAGAATGCTCTCCGTACTGAATGCGGTTGGAAGTTTTCAGGCGGAGTTGACAGCGTCCGCGTGCACGAGCGGACGCAGGCTGGTCCTTGGCCCCTGGTCTAAAATCAGAGGTTCTTGGTTTCCGCGTTGACCGCCTGGATCAGGGCCCGGATATAGCCCTGGGAGAAGGTGCGGCCGATGCGGCCGCCGGCGAAGTCGCCGGTCATCTGCGGCGTGTGATCGGAGACCATGGCGTGGCGGTAATTTACGTCGCGATAGGCGCGCATGGCCTCGAGCATGTCCACGTCGCCCTCGTCAATGAAGGTCTCGACGTATTTCGGGACGCTGCCCCGGACGCCGCGGAAATGCACGTGGTGGATCTTGCCCAGACCGCCGATGCGGCGGATGGCCTCGATGACGTCCACACCCATTTCCGTGACCGTGCCCTGGCAGAAGGTGAAGCCGTGGGCCGGGCTGTCGATGGCCTTGACGAAGGCCTCGATCTCGTCGGTGTTGGTCATGATCCGTTCAATGCCCCGCATGACCTTCACCGGCGGGTCCTTGGGATGGCAGGAGATGCGGACGCCGGCTTGCTCGGCAGCTTCGGCGACGGGCCGGGCGAAGTAAAGCATGCGATCCCAGAGCTGTCGCCGGGAGATGCGGCCGAGATCCTCGAAGGGCGGGGCGTCCTTGACGCGGTCGTAGTCGAAGGCTTGCAACAGCGCGCCGCCGCGGCCCTTCACCTTGTAGTAGCCCACTTCGGCGCCCCACTTGAAATCGGGCGACCAGCGCCACTCGAAGACATCGATGCCCACCTGGGCTCCGGCGCGGATAGACCGCTGGATATTCTCGATCGAGCGGTCCCGTTCCGGCAAGCCGAGCATCGGCGGCTTGAGCCAGGAGAGGGGGATCATGATGGTATTCAGGTGAAGGCCGAAACGGGCGCACTTCTCCTGCAAGGGCTTCAGGTCGGCCACGCTCCAGTAGCCTTTCCCCTCGGAGTCGATCCACTCGGTGCCCTGCAACACGACCCACTTGTGTCCCATCTGGGCCTGCCAGGTGAGCGTGTCGTCGTTCAGGTTGCTGATGTTCTCGGCGACCTTGGGCTCCCACCAGGTCGTCTTTCGGGGTCCGGGAATCTGGGCGCCGGCGGCTCCGGAAGCCGCCGCGGCGGCCGCACGGCCGGTACGCACGAAAGGTCCGGGAGCCGCCATGGCGGCTCCCGCCACGACGGAGGTGCGGAGAAACTCGCGCCGCGGAGTGGCATTCGCTCTTGGGTCGCTTCGTCTCATAGCCGCTCAGACTCCCATGCCAGCTAATCAGTCCCCAAGTGTGGAAGTCAAGCGGACTTTTTCGCTCGCTCGGACACGAGACGCGGCGAGCGGCCGTAAGCAAGCTCGCAGATCCAAGGAAAAGGAGGACGAACGGACACCCCCCGTGGAGATCGTAAGCCGGCCCTAGTTGTGGCTTCAGACGCGGCCGTAAGCCAGCATGGCGTCGGCTACCTTCTTAAATCCGGCGATGTTCGCCCCTTTGACGTGGTTGACATACCCGTCCGGCTCGCGGCCGTACTCCACGCACTGCTTGTGGATCTTGCCCATGATCTCGATGAGTTTCTGGTTGACTTCTTCCTGTGACCACGAAGTCCGCACGGCATTCTGGCTCTGTTCCAAGCCCGACACAGCCACGCCGCCGGCGTTGGCCGCCTTGCCGGGTCCGAATAACACCCGGGCCTGCTGGAACAGGTGGACCGCCTCGGGCGTCGTCGGCATGTTGGCGCCTTCGGACACCGCTAGGACGCCGTTATCGATCAGTTGCTGGGCGTCCGCCCGGGAAAGTTCGTTCTGCGTTGCGCACGGCAGGGCGAGATCGCAGGGCACGGACCATACCGGGCGCTCCGCATGATATTCGCAGCCGAAGCGGTCGGCGTATTCCGATACACGCCCCCGCCGAACTTCCTTCAGCTCTTTCAACCATTCGAGCTTTTCGCCTCGGATGCCGTCCGGGTCGTAAACAAACCCGGAAGAATCCGATGCGGTAAGGACCTTGGCGCCGAGCTGGGCTAGTTTCTCGATAGCGTAAAGCGCCGCGTTTCCCGAACCCGAGACCACCGCTGTTTTCCCTTCTATGCCGTCTCCGCACAAGGCCAGCATCTCTTGGAGGAAATACACGGCCCCGTAGCCGGTGGCCTCCCGCCGCACGAAACTCCCGCCGAAGGCCAGCCCCTTTCCGGTCAAGGTACCCGTGAATCGATTCGCCAAGCGCCTGTACTGACCGAACAGGTAGCCGATCTCCCGGACACCGACGCCGATGTCTCCGGCGGGTACATCGGTGTCTTCCCCGATGTGCCTGTACAGCTCGCTCATCAGCGAGTAGCAAAACCGCTGGACCTCACGGTCGCTCTTGCCTTTGGGGTCGAAGTTGGAGCCGCCTTTGGCGCCTCCCATCGGGAGTGTCGTCAAGGCGTTCTTGAGCACCTGTTCGAAACCCAGGAACTTCAGCACGCTGAGTGTAACCGTGGGATGGAACCGCAACCCGCCCTTGTAAGGGCCGATGGAGTTGTTGAACTGTACTCGCCATCCCCGGTTTACCTGGATGTCTCCCGCGTCATTCTCCCACGTAATCCGGAAGGTGATGATGCGATCAGGCTCGGTGAGGCGTTCCAACAAGGCGTCTTTGCGATACTGTGGGTTGTCGAAAGTAAAGGGGATGATGCTTTCCATCACCTCCCTGACCGCTTGGTGGAATTCTGGCTCACCGGGATTTCTCTCGATCAATCCCCCCATGAAACGTTCGACTTCATTGCGAACTTCCACGCTTAGTGATTGAGTCATGGATTCATCTCCTTCCGTAACAGCGATGTATCACCCCCCATTCCTGGGACAGTGCCTTGAATTATCGTCATGCGGCAGCCTCGATGGCAAGCCGCTGGAATCGAGCCTCCCGCGCAGATTTGGAGGCGAAGCCGTTCCACTAGCCAATGCTGCTTGCAATGGTTCCGGAATTCCCTCAGGGCCTCCTCGATCTGCTCTATGTTATCGAATTTCCGCACCCACACAGGCCGCCCGTTGAGGGCACGGAGGAACCGATTAGGTGTTTGCAGGCTCATTTCATTACTGTCCTTGAGTCGCGCCCTAACTGCCCTGGCCCAGCGCCGCGAGGGGAGCAAGAGAGGCCCCCAGGGTCTGTATAAATATGCGCTCTAGTGAATATATCACAACCCGGGCCGAATGTCTACCGAAACGCGCCAGGTGGCCGCTGTTGCCGGTGCGTCGGGAGGAAGCTGCCGCGCGGCGCCTGGTGCAAGCGGGCCTGGTAGTCACGCGGGCGGGCCGCCTGCGCCCGTCGCCAAGGCTGGGCCGCAGTCCCTCCGCCAGCGCCTGCGAACCCTACCGCGAACTGATCGAGATTGGCCTGTCCCGCGGCCGCAACGCGAAGGCGACCTGGCAGGACCTGGTCGACGATCACGGGTTCGCCGGCGGCTGTCAGAGCGTCAAGCGCTTCGCCGGCAAGCTGCGCGGCTCTTCCTCGCCGCCGGCCCGGGCGGTGATTGTCACGGCGCCCGGCCGAGAAGCGCAAGCCGGCTACGGCGCCGGCCCAGGGTGGTCTAGTTTTCCCTCCGCCCTTGACAACCTGTTTCCCTCAGCCGCCCGTTTGGCGGCCAACTCTCCGGGGACCGCACAACTGGAACGATCAGAGGTGCCGCGTGGCACTCATCGAAAGCCGTTGCGTAAGACCCACCGCTGCCAAGATGGTTCAGAGCGAGAGTTTCTCCCCTACTTGACAAAGCTGGGTGGACTGCTGCCGGCGTTTTGGCGGAAGCAGGGACCGGCGCGCGGAGGCGAGAACCCGTCCCACGTCGGAGGCAAGCGTGGAAATGAGTGTCGACACGGCAGGATGGAGAGCCTGCGGCACGGGAGGGGGTGGCGGAAATTGGGTTCGAATCGCCGGTTTTTTTTGCAGCGGATGGGGGTTTCCGGGGCAGAGGGGCCGGTGCAGGAGCGGTTGGGGGAGCAGAATCCTCC
>CAZXVW010000217.1:0-6606 GCA_964644025.1 uncultured Solibacteraceae bacterium
CAGCTTGGCGGATCAGAAGACTGCCCCCACATTTGGCGGAGAGCCGGAGAGCCGGAGAGCCGAGAACCGTAAGTTGTTGAAAAGATTGGAGCGGGAGACGGGATTCGAACCCGCGACATCAACCTTGGCAAGGTTGCACTCTACCAACTGAGTTACTCCCGCTCAGCAGACATCTCTATTTTCACCTGAGCGGGAACGTTCTGTCAATCCGGCCACGCACCAATCTGATATGATCACTGCCGAAGGAGTGCGAATCATAGTGAAGAGAACAGTTGGTTGGATCCTGTTTGCCGTGTTGATGGCCACGCCGGTGGCGGCTGCCGCCGAACCGGGATTTGTTTCCTTGTTCGACGGCAAGTCGCTGAACGGCTGGCTGCTCGTTTACAAGAAAAACAGCGGCACCCGCGGCTACCTGGTGGAAGACGGCAAGATCGTCTGCCCGCGCGACGGCGGAGGCAACCTGCTGACCGTGAAGGAGTACGCCAATTTCATCTTGCGGTTCGAGTTCAACATGGAGCCGGGCGGAAACAACGGCGTCGGTATCCGGGCACCCATCACGGGCGACATCGCCTACACGGGCATGGAGATTCAGATCCTGGATCACAATCACCCGCGCTACCGGGGCTGGCTCAAGCCCTGGCAGCGCCACGGATCGATTTACGGCGTCGTGCCGGCGAAAACCGGATACCTGAAGCCGGCCGGGCAATGGAACCAGGAGGAGATCACCGCTAACGGCCGCCGCATCATGGTGAAGCTGAACGGCACGGTCATCGTGGACGCGGACCTGGATACCATCAAGGATCCCGCGATCTTGAAAAAACACCCGGGATTGTTACGGACCAAGGGCCGGGTCGGGTTCTTGGGCCATGGGAGCCGGGTGGAGTTCCGCAACATCCGCATCAAGGAGCTGCCCTGATGCGGCCAAGCTGGTCTGGCCAATGAAGAGCCAGCAGGCGCGCAAGCAAAGCGACGGCCATGAAATCCCGCAGAGACGTTCTGAAAGCATCCGCTCTGGCGGCGAGCGCCGGGTTGCTGCCGGGAACGGGCAAGGGGCAGATTTCCCTTCCCGGCATCCCGAACATCGGCGTAAAGGCGGACACGGGACCCGCGCGTTCGGAGTGCGGCGTCGGCGCTCTGTTGCCCTGGGCAGACGCGCTCTGGGCAGTGACCTATAACTCGCACAAGCAGGCGACCGGCACCGGTCTGGGCCTGTACCGGATCGACGAAGACCTCCGCTCGGAACGGGTCCACGTTCACAACGGCACGTACGCCAACCGCCTGGTGCACAGCGAATCGAACCAGGCTTTCCTCGGCCCTTACGCGATCGACATGCGGGGGAACTTCCGCTACATCCCCGAATTCAAGGATCACCGCTTAACGGCGACCATGCGGCACCTCACCGATCCGGCCGGCCGCGTTTACATGCTCACGATGGAGGGCCTGCTGTTCGAGCTCGACGTGGAGACCCTTCGCCCCCGGCTGCTGGCGGACCTGGTGAAGGAATTGCGGCTTTCCGATGGCCGTCCCCATTTCAAAGGCGGCTTCACCGGGCAGGGGCGCGTGGTGGTGGCTAACAATGCCTTTTATCATTACGGGGACACCAGCGGCGGGCTGTTCGAGTGGGACGGGAAAAGCTGGCGCACGCTGATGCGGAAGCCACATCTGGATTGCGCCGGCCGGGAAAACCTGGGCAACGTCATTTTCTGCACCGGATGGGATGAGGCTTCGGCGCTGCTCTGGGCACTGGTTGAGGGGAAGTGGCAACGGTACCGGCTTCCGAAAGGGAGTCATGTCTATGATCACGCCTGGCAAACCGAATGGATGCGGATCCGCGAGGTGGAAACCGAGCACTTTCTCCTGGACCTGACCGGTCAGTTCTACGAACTGCAGCCGATTGCGTTTGAAGGACGCATCCGGGGGGTGAAACCGATCTGCAACCATCTGCGGACGATTCCGGACTACTGTTCGTTCCGGGGTTTATTGGTGCTGGCAGGCAACGAGACGACCCCCAACCACGACGCGAATACCCTCGGCGGACAGCCGCAGTCCGGCATCTGGTTCGGGAAGACCGACGATCTGTGGCGGTGGGGCAAGCCACAGGGTTGGGGCGGCCCGTGGCGGAAGACACCGGTCAAGAAGGACGAGCCCTCGGACCCCTTCCTGATGACCGGATTCGACAAGAAGGTTCTTCACGTAGTTCAGCGGGGCGCTTCCCGAGCGCTGATTGACATCGAGGTTGACTTCCTCGGCAGCGGCGAATGGCACCACTACCACCGGATTCCGGCCGGCGACGGCGAGTACCACTTCCATATTTTCCCTCCTGGTTTCAGCGCCCACTGGGTGCGGCTGCGGCCGAGCACCGCCTGCCTCGCCACGGCGGAATTCGTTTACACCTGAGGCGTTCTGACCGCAGCGCGGGCTTGGTTGGAGAACAGCTCCGCTCCGCCCGTTCGGGGACGGCGCTGGCTCAGGCTAAAGTGATCCCCGGCTGGCTGCCGATAGTAAGAGTGCGCAGTTCAAGATAAGAGCGGGAGAGGCATGTCCCGGCAATACGCGTTCTGCGCGTGGTTGGGAATGACTCAGGAACAGTAGAATCGAGAGAAGGAGACAAACGTGGGGGTTCCTGGACAAATGGCGGGCTTGGATTTAGCGGCGGCGCTGGCTCGCGTCGATGGTGACAAGGAACTGTTGAAAGAGATCGCCGAAATCTTTCTGGAGGAGTACCCGGGCACGGTTTCGGAAATCCGGAATGCCATAGCGGCCAAGGACCCGGAGGCTCTTCAGCGGGCAGCCCATAGTCTGAAAGGTTCGATCGGGAACTTCGGCTCCGGCGGCGCCTACGAGGCGGCGCTCCGTCTGGAGCAAATGGGACGCCAGGGTGAGCTGGACCAGAGCGAGCAGGCTCTGAAGGAACTCGAGAACACTTTGGAAATCCTGACATCACAACTGGTGAAGCTGTGATCAGGCCGGCCGCCGACCGGGTTTAGCGGGCGGGGCAACCGGGAGCAGGCCTTTTGGGGGATTGCGGCCCCGGAGCAAGTGTGATCCTGCTATATTGAAATACTCTCGATATGGCAACTTCCGCACTGGCCGAGATCGTCTGCGCGCACAGCCCGGACTCGGATGACGCCTTCATGTTTTACGCGCTGGCGACCGGCAAGATCCGTTCCGAGGTGGTCCGGTTCCGTCACGTTCTGGATGACATTGAGTCTTTGAACCGCAAGGCGCTGGAGCAGGTCTATGAGCTGACCGCGATTTCCTACCACGCTTATCCCTACCTTGCCAGCCATTACGCGCTCATGCGCAGTGGGTCGAGCGTCGGTGACGGCTACGGGCCAATGCTGATCGGGCTGCGTCCGAGGGATCCGGCGACCATCAAGGGAGCGCGCATCGCCATTCCGGGCCAGAAAACGACCGCGTACCTGGCGCTGCGGCTCTTCGAACCGGATTTCGAGGCGGTCGTGACGCCGTTCGACAAGATTCCGGATGCCGTTAGCGAGAAGGCGGTGGACTTAGGACTGGTGATTCACGAAGCGCAGCTCACTTATGGAAAGCGCGGATTTCACTGCGTCTTAGACCTGGGGCAGTGGTGGAAGGAGACCCGGGGCCTGCCGCTGCCGCTGGGCGCGAACGCCTTGAAGCGATCGCTGCCGGAGGAGGTGCGGAAGGAGTGCTGCCGCATGATGCGGGAGAGCATCCAGTATGCGATGGAGCACCGGGAGGAAGCGCTGAATTACGCCATGGAGTTCGCCGGCGACATGGAGCCGCCGCTCGCCGAGAAATTCATCGGCATGTACGTCAACCACCACACGCTCGATTGCGGCGACGAGGTTCCCCGGGCGGCCCAGAAACTGCTGGACATGGGTTTCGAGGCCGGGCTGATCCCGCGGCGCGTGAAGGTTGATTTTGTCTGTTAGCCGGGTGCAAAAACTCGGCGCACCCGGCCCCGGTCCTGCATAATGGAGTTATGGGCTTTCGTACTATCCTTTTGTTGGTCTGCCTGATCTGCCCGGCGACCGCAGCGTGGTCCCAGGACGCCTCCAGTTCGTCACCGAAGGAGCGCGTGCGCGCGGCCAAGGCGCTCGGCGAGCAAGGATCGGCGGCGATTCCTGCGCTGCGAAAGCTCCTGAAGGATCCGGAAGTGAAGGTCCGGCGCGAGGCGGTGAAGTCGATCGTAAAAATCGGCACCCAGCACAGCCTCGACGCGCTGGTGGAAGCTACGCGGGACGCGGACCCCGAAGTGCAGGTATGGGCCACCGACGGCCTGGTGAACTTTTATGTGCCCGGCTACGTGAAGACCGGGCTGACGGCGCCCCTGAAACGGGCCGGGAGGCATCTGAAGTCCTATTTCACCGACGTCAATGACCAGGTGATCCCGCCGGACATGGAAGTCCGGCCGGACATTATCGAAGCGCTGGGCAAACTGGCGCGGGGGGGGACGAGCATGGTGGCGCGGGCGCACGCGGCCCGGGCCCTCGGGGTGCTCCGGGGAAGGGCCGCCGTGCCGGACCTGCTGGAGGCGGTGCGCTCGAAGGATTCGGGGCTGATTTACGAAGCGTTGATTGCTCTGCAGAAGATCGGCGATCGCAGCGCCGGTCCGGGTATCGCCTTTCTGCTGCGGGATCTGGACGACAGGGTACAGATGGCGGCGATCGAGACTACGGGCCTGTTGCAGAACAAGGACGCCCTGCCCCAGCTCTACGAGGTTCTCAACAGCGCCAGGAACAAGAAGATACGCCGCGCCGCCCTTACCGCGATAGCCATGCTGCCGGACGAGAGAAGCCGGGGATACTATACCCAGTACATCCAGGACAAAGATCCGCTGACGCGCGCGGCGGCGGCGGAGGGGTTCGGACGGCTCGGGAATCCAGAGGATCTGAAAATGATGGAGGGCTTGTTCCAGGCCGAGAAAAAGATGAACCCGCGGCTCTCGATGGCTTTTGCCCTGGTGTTACTCGGCCGCACGGAGCTCAGCGAGTTCAGTCCATTGCAGTACCTGGTCAACACCCTCAATTCCTCGTCGTACCAGGGCGTGGCGGAACCGTTTCTCATTGAGCTGGCCCGGCAACCGGAGGTAAGGAAGAATCTCTACCAGGCGCTGGCGCGGGGCACCCGCGACGAGAAGATCCACCTGGCACGGGTTCTGGCCGTGAGCGGGGCCGATGACAGTATCGCTGCGCTGGAGGCGCTCACCCGGGATCAGGATGCTGAGGTGGCCACGGAAGGATCACGGGCCCTGCGAATACTGAGAGCCCGGCTGGAATCAGCGAGCTAGCGTTTTCTGTGTTTCTGCTGGCCGATGCGGATCTTGAACCGCACCTTTTGGGCCTCTTCATACGCTGCCCAGTCAAAGCGCTTCGCCGCGTCGGCGAGGTACGCATTCACGTCAGCGCCCTTGGGCAAAACGGCCATCAGCGTCGTGGTGTGCTTGCCGTCCGGACTGGTGATCCGGTAACGCCTCACGTTCGGAATTCCCATAACTTTTTTTATCGTAGCATAGCCACAGGGTTGACACGGGCGCCGGCCGGGGGTCCGGGACTGGTCAGGCAGGCACTGGCCGGGCCTCCTCGGCGCGGTCCGGGAAGCCGAAGTTCGTGATGCGGCGGGTTGTCCGGAAAGGGTAGCCGGGGTATTCGAAAACGGGCGCTCTCGGCTCGGTGACACCGATGGAGTAGCCCCACAGGGCGGCGTATTCGGCGGGGTCTTCGCCGATGTCTTCCAGATGGCGCAGGTACTCGGAGATGGATTTCGACTCGATGATGATGACCTTGCCCATTTTTTCAATGATCGGGCTGTGCGCCCGGGTGCGGTCATGATCGAACTCCAGGATGCGCCTGCCGTAGCGGGTGATGCCGATGGTGCGGAAAGTGAGGCTCTTGCCGACCGCCGGCAAGTTGAGCACGTTCCGGTCCGAGGCCAGGAAGGGGATGCCTGCCTGCTGGCGGAGTTCGGCGATCTTTTCCACCATGCGCTCGGCCTCGCCGGCGAGGCCCCGCAGCGCTCCCGCCTGTTCGGGGGGGACCAGCCCGTAGCACTTCTCTTCGATTTGCTCTTGCACGGCGCGGGAATTGGGGGCGAAATTGTACCAGTTTTCCATGTACCCTTTTACGGTGAACGTGTAGTAGGGGAGCACGCCGATCTCGCCCAGCACCTGGCGTAAGCGGGCGGCGTGTCCCCGCCGCGAGGCGGCGGTGGTCAACACGAGCTGGTTGGTCACGAGCCAGCCGGCGTCCGCCAGCCGGGAAACCGCGTCGCGCGCCTCCGGCGTCACTTCCATCGGCGACTCGAAATGCGTCTGAACAACGAACTGCTGGACGCCGATCGCCGAAGCCTTCTCCCGGAAGTCGCGAAGCACCTTGGTCAGCGCCGGGGTGAACCGTTGCGGCAGGTAGACGGGCAGGCGCGTGCCGAGCCGCACGCGGACCAGCTCGGCATACTTTTCGCCGTCCGGACGGCTCTCGTTATCTTGTTTCTTGCCGAGCGCCATCTGGTAAACGGCGTCCAGGATCTGGGCGAGCTGCGTATCGGTACTCATCAAGGCGTCCCCACCGGTGATGAGGATGTCGCGGAGTTGCGAGTCATTCCGGAAATACTCCATCAGGCGCT
>CAZXVW010000218.1:0-6581 GCA_964644025.1 uncultured Solibacteraceae bacterium
TCCACGTGGAGTTCCGCTTTGATCTTAGAGAAGTCGAACCACGGCCGGCCTTCGGCGCGCTTGCGTAGTTCGCCATTTTCCATCATCTTCAGCAGCGCGATGAGCTGTTCCCGCTGTTCCGGATCCCGCGCCGCCTGACGGGGCGTGAGACCTGCGAGGGCCGGCAGGGCCCTGTCCGGCCAATTCTGGTAATGCTCGTCCATCTGCTGCTGAATTAGCTGGTGCTGGAGTTCGGGCGGAATCTCGGGGCGGGATTCTTCCGGCGGGCGCTGCGGGCGGTTTCGCATGGCGACGTTGAGGCTCTGAAAGTCCTGGAGCCTCTCCTTCACTGATTCCCCGGCCAGTTCGCGGATCAGGGCCGTGCCGCGCTCCAGACGCTGGCGCGAAACGCACTCGAGTACCAGCTCATCGCCTTCGACGCGGAGGTTGCCGAGAACCCGGCGCGGCCGGTTCCCGCTTTCCGGTGTTTCAAACCAGCTCAGGATAATGGCGCCATTCTCTTCTTCCCGGGCGCCGAGTACCGGGGATGCCTCCAGCGCGTTGAGAAGCGCTTGCCGGTCGAGCACCTGGAAGGTGGCCTTGGAAAAGACGACTTCATCGCCTTCCGGCGTCCGGATTTGCAGGTTGTCTTGCCACTCCTGCGCCATCTGCAAGCACTTGTTCCGCAACCGGTGGCTGTTGGCCCGCAGGTACGGGATCCAATCCAGTCCGCTCGCCTCGCGATCGGCGAGGATCCAAGCGTGCAGCCCCGGAAGCAAATTGAGGGGCACGCGCAGCCCAACCGCCGTGAAGACCTTGCGGTCCCCGTCATTGCGAACCCGGGAAAGCAGGCAATCCCATTGGACCAGCGTGCGGGAAGTACTGACATCGTGGACGAAGAAGGTGCCGCCGAGCAGCAGGTCTTTCAGTTCCGCCCCGGTACCTGGCTCTACGCGCTGGACCTCGAAGAGACTATAACGGCTGGTGAGCCAGTCTTCGAGCGCGGCGCGGTCTTCCGCCGAGAGCGTTTCGCGGTTCCGGTCCAGGAATTCCTCGGTGACCGGGCGGCCGAAACGCCGGGGCGGGAAATCGTTCAGCACCCAGTCAAAGAAGCTGATCTGGTCGGTGTCGGAGAGTTCGGCGGGAGGGGAGCCGCCGAAGAAGAGTTTGAGCGCCCGCTTCATTTCCCCGGTTTCGACGTGCTTCTGGAAGAACTCGATGAGCATCCGGCTGACGCGCGCGTCTTGCGCCAACGGTTCTTCGGGACTTGCTTGGGCCGCGGCGTCGTCGCGTTCGCGTCGCTCATCCTCGGCAAGGTGGCACTTCTTGTACTTCTTCCCGCTGCCGCACCAGCAGGGGTCGTTACGGCCCGGCCGCGCGGGCCTGGAGCGGGAAGGTTCGGCGGAATTGAATTCCAGTGCTTCATCCTCGTCCCACACCTGCTCGTCGTAAGGGGGCACGCAACAGAAGTCTTCCACTGTCAGTTCCGGGTCGGGGGGGACGAGTTCCTCCAGTTGAGGAATCACCTCGGGGCGCCGTTCCGCGATTCGCCACGCCGCCCAGGTGGCTGCCTCCGCCACCGGATCGTGCGGCGCCTCCGCGATCTCGAGCAGGTCCGGCACCAGGGCGGGATCCCCGATCTCGCCCAACAAGGCCAGCGCCGCTTCCGCCGAGACCGGCCGCACCGCCGCGGCACTTTCCCGCGCCCATCCCCGCACGATTCCGGTCAGCAAGGGCTTGCACTCGGTCCCATGGCCGAGAATGGCCTGCACGGTTTCCGGAGCGATGCCGTCGCTCGGCACGTCGATCAGTTCCTGGATCAACCGGAGGGGGCGCAACTCCTCGGTGACTCTTTCCGGCTCGCCCGGCCGCGCCAGAGCCAGCTTCAGAATCGCCGCGGCGAGCGTCTCCGGGTCCACGTCCCGCGAGTTCTCGCTGAGCTGCCCGCGGAGGTTGTCGAGAAACTTTTCCACCACGCGGTCGCTCCGGTCGGGGTCCTGAAGCATCCGGTGAATGGCCAGGAAGGAGAGGCTGTGGGCAAGCTCGGGATCTGTCGCGTTTCTGGTCAGCGATTGCCAGAGCAGGGTGTAGGTTTCGCTCTGGCATGGATTGGCCGCCAAGGCGCGCCAGTAGTAGTTCTGCGCCGTGCTGACCTCGCCTTTGTCCTCGCAGGCCCGGCCTACGAGAAGCAGGGCGATATAGTCGTGCGGGTCGACAGTTAGCACTTGCCGAAAGGCTTGCTCGACGTCTATGTCCCCGCTTTCCATCTGGCGCAGCAGCTCACGCCGGTGCTCGACCATTTCTTCGGTTGGAAATAGCACGATCTGGTTCCTGGTGCCTTCATTCTAGCAGCGAACGCCGGGTCCGGCCGGCCGGCAGCCGAGGGCCGCCTGAGGGAGGCGGCCGTGACAGGCACGGGTCTCATGCCCGGTCATCCGGACGATTCAAGCCGCAGCCAGTCCGCGGAGGTTCCAGCCGCAAATCACGCTGGCCAGGAACTTGTCGCCGTTGGGTCCGGGCCAGTGCGTCTCCAGGCTGATGTAGCCCTGATAGCCGTCAGCCAGCAGTGCGGCGATCTGCCCGCGCCAGTCCACCGCGCGGGTTCCCAGCGGTCCCCAGACCGGCGTGCCGCCTTCCAGGTGACAGTCCTTGGCGTGGACGTGCACGATGCGGCCGGGCGGCAGCGCGCGGTAGCCGTCCGGGAAGGGCGTTTCGCCGGAGACAAGCGCGTTGGCCGGGTCCCAGACTACTTTCAGATTCGGGTGATCCAGCGCCGCCAGCACCTTCGCCGTCTCCGCGCCGGTGGCGATGTTGCAGGCGTGTTCGTTTTCCAGGCCGATGATGAGATCATGTTCGGCCGCTTTCCGGGCCAGCTCGCCCAGCGCTTCGACGACGCCGTCGAAACACTTCTCCGGCTCCACCGTCCGCCAGAAGGAGAACACGCGGATGATCTTCGCGCCGGCTTTTTTCGCAATCTCGAAGGCGCGCTCGGCCAGCCGCGGCTGGTCTTCGTAGGTGTGCCTGGCGGCAAACATGTCTTGCTGGAAGCGGTGATCCACTTCGGGAGCGCCGGGCAGCACGCACTTGAGCAACGGGGAGGCGATCGCGATGACCTTCATTCCCCTCCGGCGCACCAGCGCGAGCGCCCGGTCCAGTTCTTCGTCGGAAATATCGATGATGTTCTTGCCGCCGATCATGCGCAGCTCAGCCGCCTGCATGCCGGTGGCGCTCATCGCCTCGAGCGCTTTTTCCAGCTCCGGCGAGTATTCGTCCGTGATCGCAGCAATGGGGATTTTCGGTGTCATAGATCTTCTCATTCAGTGTAAGCCACTGCGCGGGCGGAGGGGTCTGGCGCGGGGACAAGCCTCGCCGCCAGCGGAGGCACGAGCCGGCGGGCCGGCCGGGTGTTGTAGCGCTGGCGGTAGGCGCGGTGAAAAGCGTCGTCCGGGTAGGACTCCGAGGCCGGGTACGGATAGCCGCTCATGCCGTGGAACGGCAACGGTTCCACCGATTCCGAGTAAGCCGTGTTCGGATCCTGGTCCTTTTCCCAGCCTTCGACTCCCAGGATGAAGTCGCGCTTCCAGCCTTTGGCCAGCGGCGGCAGGGCCGCGGCATTGAAGCGCAGCCGGATTTCATCGCCGGCGGCTAGAATCACGAAACGGTCGTCGACTTCATCGAGCAACTCGGTGACTTCGCCGTAGCGCGTGTAATATCCGGGCGTCTGGTTGAAAATCGCCACCGGGTCCAGCCATTCATAGATGAACCTCTGCGGCTGCCGGCCGTCACGGGAAACGCGAACGGTGGCGAAGCCGCGGTAGCGCAAGCCGGCCGAGTCACTGGTGAGCGCGGTGACGCGCACCGGCGGGTCCTGGGCGCCCTCGGCCAGGAACGCTTCGTCCCAGTACAGGCACATGTTGGTGACGATCCTGACCTGCCGGGACTTGCCGGGAAACTTGCCCGCCAGATCCACCACGATGGGGCGCGGCATGCCCGAGGGCACGCCCATGTTTTCGACCACTGTCCGCCACTGTCCGCGCTCGTCCTTGACCTGAACGGAGGGCATTTGCAGGCCCCCGGTGCCCTCCTGCGCAAAGCCCATGTAGATGCTCCCCTCCGACCAGTCGGTCCAGCCGTGGAGCACGAGCACGGCGTCGTTGCGGGGAGCCGCCTGGGGCCCAAAATCGAGCTCGAGGGTATGCGGCTCGGCCACGCCGGGCCGGGGACGCTGGAAGTCGTCCGGATACCAGTGGTCGCGCCGGAGCAGGCGCGCGCGGACATCCTGCCCCTTCCCGGTGCGGGCCGCCACCGGGTAGTAGCGCTTTCCGACGCCATACAAACGCAGGTCCGGAAACGGTGGATCCTGAAACTTCTCGTTGGTAAAGATGTCTATGCCGGCGAGATGATCCACGGCGAGGAGTTGAATCCGGTCCAGATAAGCCACCTCGGCCAGCTCCTGGGTGATGCGGATTTCGTAGGCGCCGTTGCGCGGAACGAGCGTCGGCCGGGGTATCTGAACATATTCGTTGGAATCGCCGGGGAAATAGGAATTCTCACCCGATTTCACTCCGAGCAGGGCCACGCCGAGCACGTCGGCGATGAACTGGAACTTCCGCCCATTCCAGGCCCAGACCATGGGGCAGGAGCCCGACAGCCGTTCCTCCTCCTCGTAGCGGAAGGCGTGGTTGGCCGCCTGCAGCATTTCGTTCTGGATCATGCCGTTGGGCCAGGTGATCCGGATCGTGTCGACTTTCGGGTCGCCGTCAACGCCGAACAGCAGTGGCATTCCCTGGTAGACCTTTTTCTGGTACCGGGTACCGGCTTTGATCTCCACCACCGCCCCGGCGGCCAGTTTCGGGGCTTTCTTGCCGAGCAGCGTCAGGCATAACCACTTGTTCCTCGTGGGCGTCTGGTTTTCGAGCAAATGGACTGAGCCATCCTCTGCCACCAGCGCCAGGTCCTCGCGGTGGTCGGAGTCGAAATCAGCCGCTGCGCCGGCCACGGCCGGGGGCAACTGCGGCACGGGAACGCCCGGGGCAAACTTGTCCAGCCCGGCGTTGCGGTAGACGCGGCCGCCGGCCACCAGATCCTGGCGGCCGCGGTTTTCCAAGTCCGCGAACAGCGGCACGCCCTCGGCCGGGATCTCGACCGGAGCCAGTTCCCCGTTCCGGTTGGCCAGCAAGCCCACCTTTCCGCCGGCCGTGTAAGCGAGGTCGATCCGGCCGTCATTGTTAAAGTCCACCGCCACCAGGCCACGGGCTCCGGCTGGGACGGCCTCGACCGGGCGGGCATCGTAGACGCCGCCGAGCCGGTCCTTGTACAGCACGCCGCATTCGCCGGCCCGGCTCACGAGCAAGTCCATGCCTTTTGTGTCGGGGATGAGGCGAAAGACGACCGCGCCGGCGACCTTGCCGGGCGCGAACGGAAAAGCCTTCGTGTAGTCAACGAAGCCCGCCGCGCCCTGGTTGCGCAGCAGCGCGCTGTCGGCGCCGAGCAGGAACAAGTCGGGATCGTTGTCATGATCGAAGTCGAGCCACGCCGCCCGCTCGAAACGGCGCCGGGGAAGTGCCGCGTTCTGCCGCTGGAACCTGCCGCCGGTGTTGCGCAGCAGAACCGGCCCGCCGGCGGTCACCACGCAGAGATCCATCCGCCCGTCGTTGTCGTAGTCGGCGGCGGCCGCGGCGATCACGTCTTTCAGGGAGGCCAGCGCCGCGTCGCGCGCGGACTTGCCGCCGTTGAGAAACAGCGCCGCGCCCCGGGACGACCAGGCCAGCAGGTCCGGGCGCCCGTTGCCGTCGGCATCGAGGGCGAGCAGGCCGGCGGTGGAGGCGTCGGCTGATGCGGCCAGCTTCACGTCCTTGAATTTCAGCGCGGGCGCCGGTGTGCCGGCGGCGGCCGTTGACCGGATGGGCTCGTAAATCTCGGAGTAAAAACTCCAGTTCATGTCCTCGGCCACCGCGGCTCCTTTTTGTGCGGCCTTGATCCGTTTGAAGATCTCCAGTTGTTCGGCGGCCTTCTCCTTCTGCCCCGCTTGCCGGTAGGAGTTGAAGAGCTGGAAGTGCGGGGCGGCGAGGCTCGGATCCAACTCGGTGGCGAGCTGGAATTTCTTCAGCGCGTCGGCCACGCGGTCCTTGCGCTTGTAAAGGACCCCGAGGTTGTACTGGGTCACCGCCTCGCGCGGCACCAGCTTCGCCATTTGCTCCAACTGCTGGATGGCGCGGTCGAAATCGCCGAGCTTCTTGTACTCGATACCGAGGTTGAACCAGGTGTGCGGGATCGACGGGTCCTGTTTCTGGACCTTTTGCAGCTCGGCCAGCGCTTCCGGGGTCTTGCCGGCGCCGAGCAGCGCGACGGCGTAGTTAAGCCGGTCGCGCGCCGAGTCCGGCGCCAGCTCCAGCGCCTTGCGGAATTCCTCGACGGCCTCTTTCTTCTTCGTGGGGTTTTCAAAGTAAGCCTTGCCCAGGTTCCGGTGCCGCGCCAGTTGTTCCTGCTTCACGGCATCCGAATCCGCCGCGGTGAGCAGCGCCAGCCCGAGGCATGCCACCGCCAGCAGCGCCAGCCAGACTCTTGGAATGCTCATGGTGAATCCTTACTATTCTACCGGG
>CAZXVW010000219.1:0-6578 GCA_964644025.1 uncultured Solibacteraceae bacterium
GCGGTCCTCGTGGTAGTACTTGCGAAGTGCGTTCCAGGCGCTGATCTTCGTGAACATCTTCACGCGGGCCTTCCGGACCTTCCGGGCCAGCAGATCCATTTCGCGCGCCATCGGGCCGACGTCGATGAACCGGGTCACCGGCGTGGCCTTCTTGTTCTGGTCCACGAACAGGTACGTCCCGAGGGAGCAATGCGGATGCGGCGTCAGGTGCGTGGTCATCTCGCCCCGGAGAGCGCTGACCAGCTTCGAGAACGGCGCCACGAAGGCGAGCGGGTACCAGTCGTTGTAAGCGTCGCAAATGCCCGTCTGCCGGTGAATGTCCAGCGCTACGTCCGACATCGTGTACCGCTTCTCCTCCAGTTCCCGCCGGCTGATCCGCCCGGTGAAGGCAACCGGCTGGTAGCTGATGGCGCTGACCACATCGATGTTATCGATGGCGAACTTCAGGATGTCGCCGACCTGGTGATCATTGAGGCCCCGGACAATGGTGGGTACGAAACAGATCTTCATCCCCGCCCGGCGAATGTTCTCGATCGCCTGCTGCTTGATCTCCATCAAGGGGCGCCCGCGCGTGCGCAGGTAAATATCATCGGTCACGCCGTCGAACTGGAGGTAGATGGTGTGCAGGCCAGCCTCCTTGCTTTTCTGGGCGAATTCAAGATCCGCGAATTTGATCCCGTTCGACGCACACTGCACGTGAGAGAAGCCCATATCCCTGGCCATGCTCAGCGCTTCAAACCAATGCGGATAAATGGTCGGCTCGCCGCCGGAGAACTGGACGATGCGGCAGGCCACCGGTCTTTCCTCCCGGAGCGCACGCAGCATGATCCGCACATGTTCCAGATCCGGCTCGTAAAGGTACCCGGTCACATTGGCGTTGGCGAAGCAGATCGGACAGGTCAGGTTACACCGATTGGTCAGGTCAACGTTGGCCAGCCCGGTATGGCTGGTGTGCAAGGAGCACAACCCGCAACTGTACGGGCACTTGGTGGCGTTCCGCACGGCGGGATTCTCCACGCCCCGCTGGTCGCCGAACGTCCATTCCTCCATCTTCAGGTAGATCTTCGCGTCCGAATAGGCCACGTCACGGAACAATCCATGCCGGGGGCACTCCTTTTCCATGATGACGCGGCCCTTCTCGTCTTCAAACAGCACGGCGTCGATCACCCGGGAGCACTCCGGACACAGTGACTGCGTATGCTTGGGCAGCCCCTTCGGAACGGGCTGGATCGGAGCGCCCGTGAAGGTCGTCTCCGGCTGAATGATCGGGAACTCCTCGGTTTTCTCAGGGGCTTCTGCTAAGCCAAGTGATTGAATTGCCATATCTTACCTCTCCTCTTCCCAACAATCCGGCCGGGATACGGTATCAGCCTGTGGGAGCCGTACTCCTGGCAACTAAAAAGTGTAATCGAATCTCGTCCCCACGCCAACGCAACTGAAGCGAGCGGCCGATATCCGGCCCTGAAACGCAAGAATCCACACTGAACAGCGATGCCCTGTTACGCCTGGACTTCCTCGTTGGCGCGCTTGAGCAGGGCCTTCATGTACCCGATGGTGAATGCGGTGCCGGCGCGCCGGCCGCCCTCCATGGCGGGAATGTGGTCGGGAATCACCACGCCGTGGAAGTTGACCTCCCGTAACGCCTTCATAACAAGGTACATATCCATATAGCCGTCATCCACGAAGGTTTCCACGAAGTGTGGCAGTGGCGCCGACACATTCCGAAAGTGCACCTTGAAGAGCTTTCCCTGGCTGCCGAAGTAATGGATGGCATCCACCAGTCCCTTCCTCATGTACGGGCCGCCTTCCAGCCAGCACCCGCAGCAAAGGCATACCCCGATGTTCGGGCTGTCGGCGATCTCCAGCGCGCGCCGGTAACCGTCGAAGTTGCCGAAGATGCACCGCGGGATCCCGCCCAGCACGGGCACGGGCGGGTCGTCGGGGTGAATGCCGATCCGGATTCCCAGCTCCTCGGCCACCGGTTTCACCTGCCGGATGAAGTAGGTGTAGTTGTCCCAGATCTCCTGCTCGCTGTAGCGGCGCCCGTGGGTCAAGGGACCCCGGAAGACTTTCCCGTTCCACCGCCCCTCTTTCGCCTTGGCCAGATCAAACGCCCGGGCGCTGGCCCCGCCGCGGGTCGTCTCCCGCGCCGTGCTCCAGATCCCGTTGCCCATGTGGGCGTAGGTCGTGTAGTAGATGCCTGCGGCGGCGAGGTTGCGCAGGTACTGTTTGTACTCCTCGATCTTCCGGTCCCGGCCGGGCAGGTTGAGCGTGACCTCCTCCATGTTATGGACATCGCGATTGCCGATGTTCCACACCTTCAGGCCGGCCGCTTCGACTTTTTTGCGCAGCCGGATGAAGTTTTCCGCCGTGGCCTGCTTGCCGCCGGTCCCGATATTGACGTAGCCGGCGCCGAGCTGCACCACGAATCGCAAGTCTTCCTCGGTGGGGTCACTGCCCACCTGGACCGAGAGTTTGATGCCCGGCGGCGGCTTCACCATCTTCGCTCCGGCCCCGGGACCAGTTCCCACGCCCAC
Source organism: uncultured Solibacteraceae bacterium (assembly GCA_964644025.1). Classification (GTDB taxonomy): domain Bacteria; phylum Acidobacteriota; class Terriglobia; order Bryobacterales; family Bryobacteraceae; genus CAZXVW01. The sequence continues at coordinate 2,538 of CAZXVW010000219.1, forward strand.
CGCTCCGGCGAGCGCCAGCTTTCCAAACTTTCTGCGGGAAGGATTCATATCCGGCATCGTTATCCCCTTTCTCGCTGCCAGCCTTGCAGTGTGCAGTATACACCCCCAGCCCGGCCGGGAGGCGGCTGTTGTTTCACCCGGGGCGGGCACCGCGTGTGTATCGGGAGGTCCTCGCGTCCTGGCGTGTTGGCGTGAAATCTTCCTTACCCGAACAGCGCCTGCGCCCGGATCAGGTTCGCCCGCACGTCCACTCCGTTCGGGCACCGGATGGAACACGTCGCGCAGTCGCGGCAGCGCACCGCACGCGCCTCGGCCGGTTGGTCGAGGAAGGCCTCGCGGGCCAGGTCGAACCGCCTGTAACCCTCCGCGTACATAAGATGACGCAGGGTGTCGGCTACCCGGACACCCTTTTCGCAGACACCGGTGCAGGCGCCGCAAGCCCGGCAATACAGCGGGCGGATCCGTTCCAGTTGCCAGGCCAGAATCTTGCGGTCCTGCTCAGTGAAGGGCTCGGAGGTGGCGCGTATGTCTTGCTCCAGTTCCTCAAAATCGCTGATGCCCACTAGCGCGCTGTCCACGGACTTGTTCTGGAGCGCCCACTTCAGGGCAGCTACCATGGCGCCTCTCTGCTTCAGCTTCGCGGTCAGCTTGTCCGGATCCTGACCGTAAAGACGGTCGCCGCGGCGGATGCGCGCATAGCCGCCGGCCATCACCTTCATCACTACGATCCCCAGGCCGTGCCGGCGAGCCGCGCTGATGGCCTCGCCCACTTCCGGCCCCAGCGTGAAGTTGTAGGAGACCAGCGCCACGTCGATCGTACCGAGCTTCACGACGTATGGGAGCACGTCGGGCATATTGAAATGGAAGCTCACGCCGGCGAAGCGGATCTTGCCCGCCTTTTTCGCCGCCAGTTGTGCTTCCAGCAGTTCTTCGGTAATCTCCTTAGGCTGATTCTTGCCGTGCAGGAACCAGATGTCGAGGTAATCCGTGCCCAGTTCCTTCAGGCTTGTCTCCAGGTCGCGCAAGGCCTCGCTCCGGCTGAACGTATGACTTTTGGTGGCCAGGATGACCTTATCGCGCTTGCCTTTCAGAGCCGCCCCGAGCATCCGCTCGTTGTTGCGATAGGAGCGGGCCGTGTCGAAGCAGTTGATGCCCAGGTCGACGGCCCGCTCCAGAACCGTGACGTCGGAGGCCATTTTGGCGCCGAAGCTGAGCGCGCTGACCTTAAGCCCGGTCTTGCCCAGCGGGCGGTAGTGAACCTTGAGGGGGGAGTCGGTGGAGCCGGAGTTGGACGCCAGCCCGGCGGCGGGCAGCCCCAGGCCGGCGGTCAGGAAGCGGCGGCGGGAGGAATTGTGTCTCATGGGAACCTCTCGATCTGGTTCATCATACCCGGAATGATCCCGGCGTGGAACCCCTGCCGCTACTATTGAGAGAGATGCTCCTGTTCCTGCTCGGTAAGCTTCGGCGGCTGCTGCAGGCAGTCGACGTGTGGATTACGCGCCGGGCGTTCGCGCATCCCTATTTCTGTCCCCCCGCGAACGACAGACGGCGGGAGGAATGGAAGACATTCTTCCGCCAGCTGGACGCGGGCCACGCGGGCGGGCGGACTTACCTGGAGCTTCACCTGGAGCGGCTTGTCCGCACAATGATGATTGTCCCTCCGCCGGGACAAACAGGCCGCGCGCTGGAGCTGGGCTGCTACATGCAAATGACGCCCGCGCTCGCCCTCCAACTGGGCTACCGGGAGGTACGCGGGGCATACCTCGGACCGGCGGGCAAGACGGAAAACAAGATCGCCACCATCCGCGGCCGGGAGGTGTTCCGCTGCGACGTGGATCTTTTTGACGCCGAACGCGACCGCTTCCCTTATCCCGACAACCACTTCGACTGCGTTCTGGCCTGTGAAATCATCGAGCATCTGGCCCGGGACCCGATGCATATGCTGGTGGAGATCCGGCGCGTGCTCATCGATGGCGGCGCGCTGGTTCTCACAACGCCGAACTGCGCCAGCCTGGGAAGTGTCACCCGCGCGCTCCACGGCTATCAGAGCCCGCAAATTTTTGCGTGCTACCCGCACCCGGACAAGGCCGCCGGGGACGGCCCTCACATCCGCGAATACACGCCTTTCGAGCTGAACCAGACCCTCACGGCGGCCGGCTTCCGCACGGAAGTGCTGTTCACGGATCGCATCGGCGCCCGGGGGGAGGGCACCTGGACCCTCGACCTGCTCCAACGGCACGGCTTCGACACCCGCCTGCGCGGCGAGCAGATCTACTGCCGGGCCCGGAAGGACGCCTGCCTGCCCGTCGACCGGTTCCCGGATTTTCTTTACGAGCGCTGAACCGCTCCCTCCGCTTACCGTACAATCACAGGTGAAAGCTGGGAAACTGCTTACAAGGGAGGGCTGAATGACGACGCTGGTCACCGGCGGCACCGGTTTTGTCGGCGGGGCAATCGTGCGGGAACTCGTCCGGCGGGGCGAGCAGGTCCGGGTGCTGGCCCGGTCCACAAGTAAGACGGAGCATCTCCGCGCGCTCGGCGTCGAGATTGCCCGCGGGGACATTCTGGACAAGGACTCGCTCGTGGCGGCGCTCCGTGGTTGCCGCCGCCTCTATCACGCGGCGGCCATTTACGAGTTCTGGACCCCGGACCCGGAGCTTGTTTTGCGGACTGAAATCGACGGGACCCGGAACATGATGGAGGCCGCGCTGGCTGCCGGAGTCGAGAAGGTGATCTATACAAGCACGGCCGCCACCGTCGGAGAGCCGAAGGGCGTGGTCGGCGATGAGAACACCCCGCACCGGGGTTATTTCCTAAGCACGTATGACCGGGCCAAGACGCTGGCCGAGCGGGTGGCGAAAACGTACCTCGAGCGCGGGTTGCCACTGGTCATCGTGAAGCCGGCGGCGGTGATCGGCCCCGGCGACCGGAAACCCACCGGTCAAACAATCCTTGACTTGCTGAACGGACGCCTGCCCGCATTGTTCCGGGGAACGCTGAGCCTGGTCTACATCGACGACGTGGCAAAGGCGCACGTGCTCGCCGCCGAAAAGCCCCCGGGCGAGGAATACATTCTGGCTGAGCGTATCGCAACCACCACCGAGCTGTTCGGCCTTGCTTGCGAAATGGCGGGAGTCCGCCGCCCCCCGGTGTTGCCCGTGTTCGCGGCGCGACTGTACGCCAGATGGCAGGAACTGAAGGCGCGGTTCGCCGGCACGCCGCCCCTGCTGTCCCGCCAGACCGTGGCATTCACGGCCCACGGTTTTCGCGTCACCGGCGCGAAGGCCGCCCGGGAACTCGGCCTCACCTATACGCCGCTGGAGGAAGGCTTGCGCCGCGCCATCCAGTGGTACTGGGAGCAGGGATTGCTGCGGCGCAAGCCCGCCTGCGTTGCTTAGAACGTCTTCCAGAACTTCCGCAGGCTCTCCCGGTCCGGGATGGGCAGGCGCTTGTCCACCGGCAACAGCTCCGGGAACTTCGCGTGCGGCTCGGTCTGGTACCAGTAACCGACCGAGGAGTAGTCGTTGGCCTCGACGTTGCCGTGCCCGTGCTCGATGGTCACCTTGATCGAGCGGGTGAACATCACCGGATCTTCGATGTGGTAGCGGTACATGGTCCACTTGCCCGAATAAGGGGCCGGGCCATCAGTCGGGCCGGCCAGCGAGATGCCGTGGTAGGGCATCGAATTGTGCCCGCCGGGATAGCCCCAGGCGGCGCAGAAGTAGTCCTCGGTGCCGGTCCCTACCAGCGAGGGTTTCTCCTCGCCGTCAATGAAGATCATGTCGTCGCCCTCGCCGAACCAGCCGAAGTTGGGGATCGGGTTGATCTGATCAATGGAGAGGTTGCAGCCCACGTAGTGGCCCCGGCCGGTGGCTTGCAGGATCACGTAATTGTATTTCCCGTCGAGATTGACTACCTCGTTCGTTGTCTTGAAACTCGCCCGGTCACTCAAGTCCATCGTGGCCCTGGTCGGGTTCTCCCGCCGCCATTGTGCGTGAAATCGAAGCGCATCGGGCGCCAGCTCCGGGTACTCTTCGTAGT
>CAZXVW010000220.1:0-6447 GCA_964644025.1 uncultured Solibacteraceae bacterium
CTGGGCGGCGGTACTTGGGACACCAGACGACGTGGTACTTGCAGGAGTAGACGATGTTGTGGTTGCTCTTGAATGGAACATCTGTTCGCATGCCGATATTCTGCCATAGGAGGCGTCTAATGCAAGGCGATTTCAAACGGACAGATAGCGGCCCTTCCTCCCCACGCCTGAAGGCGGGGGCTTCCGGGCCGAAGTATTTGGTGAGCGATTCGGAGATTATTGAGCTTTGCCAGCGCATTTACCGCAGGCACAAACAGGCTCTCCATCTGATTTTTGAGCACAAGCCAGATTTGCAGGCCGACCTGCGCACCTTTGTGGAATCTCTGATTGATGATGCAGCGGACCGCAGTGTGGTGCTGGATCACAGCACCAAGACGGCCATCCGCTTCGCTATCCCGGCCCGGGACAAGTATCTCGGCCAGCAGCAAGGGCCGGGCTGGACGCCCAGCGGCCGAGTGCTGTTGTTTGAATTCAACAATCGCACGGACAGTTTGACACTGTATCTGCTGATAGGGCCGGGGCCAGCCGCCGTTCGCGAGGCTGTGCATCGACTGGCGCTGGCGCACCGTGATGTTTTCCGCTATGCTCTGCGCAAACGAACCCCGAAGTGGACGATGATTTACAAATTGCCTATCCTGGGATCAAAGGCTTATATCGACCAAGATTTTGACGCGCTGACTGACCGAATTCGCAGGGTTTGGGAGAAGTTTCTGGATCAGGATCTGCCCGCCATCATTCGGCTGATTGACCAGGTCGAGTGGCCGCCGCTGGCATGAACCTTGCCATTGCCGAGGAGCAATTCATGAATTGGCCTGACCGCGTTCCAGAGAGCGACTGGTTCATGTAGTGGCACAACGACAAACCTTGGCTATGTAAAGGTGTGCGAAAAGTCAAACCTTGGGAGAGGCGGTGACTGTCACCTCTGTCAGGACCTTTGCCGAGAGCCGCCACCGCAAGCGGTGGCCGGCGTACGCTACCTATCCATCGAGGTGACAGTCACCCCACACTTGACTCGCCATCCATTGCGGTGATAATGTGTGCAGAAAGTCAAACGATATTTGACCTTTTGCACACATGAAGCTCGAATCTGCCAATACACGACTGTACCAGGTTGCCGAAAGCCAGGGAGGATATTTCTCCACCCGACAGGCGCGCGAGGCGGGCTTCTCCAAGGCCCTGCTCTCGCATCATGTCAAGCGCGGCCGCTTTCTGCGCATTCGCCGTGGCGTTTACCGCCTGACGGAGTTCCCTGAAACGCCACATGCCGACCTGATCATCGCCTGGCTCTCCGCTGGAGCAAATGCCGTCGTTTCGCACGAGAGCGCGCTCGTGCTCTATGGTCTGACCGATCTGATGCCAGCCGAAATCCATCTCACTGTCCCGCGCACGGCCTCACGCCGTTTGCCCGGGGTGCGTTTTCACACCGCCCGACTGGAGGGAAAGGAAGTCACCCATCGCCAGGGACTGCCGGTGACTACCCTGCCGCGCACGATTGTGGATTTGATCCGTTCCGGCGTGGCGGAAGAATGGGTCGTCCAGGCAATTCATCAGGCACTGGAACGCGGTCTGGTCAGCGAAGCGGCGCTACGAGAGGCAGCCCAGCAGCGTGGCGGGTATGTTGCTGCTATGATCCTGTCTACCTTGGAGAAATTCCATGCGCTATGAAAGCGGTGCGGCCTTTCGCCGTGCACTGGAGGATCGCCTGCGCCAACGGAGCCTGACTTCCGGAACGCCGCTGGTGCGTCTGCGCAAGATGGTCGCCTTCGAGCGTTTTCTGGCGCGGCTGGTCACAGCACAGCCGGATGCCTGGGTGCTCAAAGGGGGACTGGCACTTCAGTTCCGCCTGGGTGAGCGCGCTCGCACCACGCAGGATATTGATCTGTTGTTGCGCAAAACGCTCCCCGCAGCCGTCATTCATCAAAGGCTGGTTGCCGTGGCCTTGCTGGATTTGGGCGACTGGTTCCTCTTTGAAGTTGCCCGGCCATCCCAACCAACCGGTCTGCGATTCACCGTCCAGAGTCTGGTGGATGGACGTCTTTTCGAGAGCTTCCACGTGGATGTCGGTCTGGGAGACCCGCTGACCGCGCCGGTTGAAATGCTCACCGCGCCACCCCTGTTGGACTTCGCAGGCATTGCGCCGATCACCGTCCCGGCCTATCCCGTGACTCAGCAAATCGCCGAAAAAGTCCACGCCCTGACCCGTCCTTACGCCACCGGCGAAAGCAGCCGGGTCAAAGATTGGGCTGACATCCTTCTTCTGGCACGCTGGGGAGATTTACAGAGCGAGGGCCTGCGTCAGGCACTACGGGCGACCTTTGAGGCACGCGCCACCCATCCCTTGCCCTCCCGTCTCCCTGAACCGCCTGGATCCTGGGCGCGGCCCTTTCAACGTATCGCCGCACAAACTGGGCTGGAGTATGCCACGCTGGAGGAGGCCATGCACGCTATCCAGAGCTTTCTCGGCCCCGTGCTGGGCGACCAGACGGAAGCCACTTGGGACCCGGTGTCCTGGCAGTGGAAGTAAACCCGGGAATTTGGGAAATGGAGGCTGCTTCATGACCGTCTTCGACTTGCACGCCAATGTTCTAGATGATTACAGCGCTTTCGTTCGCTCCTTCATTCACATTGCCGACCCGCGTATCAGCGAGTTCGTCGAACAGGCGCTCAACCAACAAGGCCATCTCTGGCCGGATTTCCTGCTACAGGTCAGCCCGGCCTACGCACGGGAGGACAGCGTGGACGAGTTAGCCGCGCACGGCGTGCTGCATCCTGAAACCGCACGAATTTTCCGCGACGAAAAAGGTACCCCCTATCGCCTGTATCGTCATCAGGTGCAGGCCATCGAAAAGGCCCGCGCCGGCCGCAGTTACGTAGTCACCAGTGGCACCGGTTCCGGCAAGAGCCTGACGTATTTCCTGCCCATCGTGGATTTCATCCTGCGCCAGGGCGGCCTGAATGACCAGACTGTGGCCCTCATCGTCTATCCTATGAATGCACTGGTCAACTCGCAGGTGCAGGCATTGGAGAAACTAAGAGGTGCCTATGAAGCACGTACCGGGCAGCTCTTCCCAGTAACCTTTGCCCGTTACACCGGAGAGACGAAGGCAGAGCAGCGCCAGGCCATCCGCCAGCATCCACCGCACATCATCCTGACCAACTACGTGATGGCTGAACTCATGCTGGTCCGGCCAGAAGATCGCCGGCTACTGGACAAAGCCCGAGGCGGCCTGCGCTTCTTGATCTTCGATGAGCTGCATACCTATAGCGGTCGGCAGGGCGCCGATGTGGCCATGCTCATTCGCCGCCTGAAGGAACGGGCGGCTTCCCCAGACCTCATTCACATCGGCACCTCGGCGACGATGGTAGCCAGCAAACAGGCCACCCCGCGCCAGCGCCGCGAGACGGTGGCCGCCTTCGCCCAGCGGCTGTTCGGGTACCCGTTTGCCGAAGGCGATGTTATCGAGGAGACCCTCGTCCCCTTCACCACAGGCGGGCCGCCCACGGCCGACGAACTCCGGACGGCGCTGCTATCCCTGTCTGGGGGGCGTGTTCCTGCGCTCTCACTCGAGGCCTACCGTGCCCATCCGCTCTCCCGCTGGGTGGAGCACGCCTTCGGCCTGGAACCGGAGGTTGATGGCAGCGGCTACCGGCGACGCGTGCCGCGCACTATTCCCGCCGCAGCGCGGGAGCTGGCGACCCAGACCGGTGTGGACGCGGAGCTGTGCCGCCAAGTGCTCACCCGCTGGCTGATCCTGGGCGGCCAGTTGGCGGGCGAGGATGAGGACCGTGCCCTGGCCTTCAAACTCCATCAATTCATTGCCCAGGGGCGTGCGCTGTTTGCCACGCTCGAACCTCCCGACCGGCGCGAGTTCTCGCTCGAGGGCCAGATCTTCGGACGCGAGGGACGTCTCTTCCTGCCGCTGCAGTTCTGCCGCCATTGCGGCCAGGAATATTACCATGTGCTCAAGAGTGAATCTGGCTTCATCCCACATCCAGTTGGCTATGGCGCGTTGGAAGACGAGGAGAGCGGAGGCATGCAGGCCGGCTATCTGATGCTCGCCCCGCCCGAAGACGACTGGACGGAGGATCTGCTGCCCGAAGAATGGCGGGACGCCAAGGGACGGATCAAGCGGAATTATCGCTCGCGGGTACCGCGGACCTTTTGGATATACCCAGATGGCAAAATTGCAGCCGGTCCATATCCCGAGGCCGTCAAGGTGTGGTTCCAGCCCCAGCCGTTTGCCATCTGCCAGAGTTGTGGCGAGTTTTACACGCGCCGCGAGAACGAGTTCCGCAAACTGACCTCACTCTCCAGCGAAGCGCGCTCCAGCGCGACGACGGTGCTGGCCACCTCCGTGCTGCGGCATGCCGCGTTCACGCCCGAAGTGCGCGACAAGCTGCTCACCTTCACCGACAACCGCCAGGACGCCGCCCTGCAGGCCGGTCACTTCAACGATTTTGTCCACCGCGCCGTGCTAAGGGCCGCGCTGGTCGCTGCTCTCAAGGAGCATGGCCGATTGGAGGTTGATCAGGTGGCGCGTGAGACCGTCGTCAGATGCGGGTTGACGCTGCGCGACATCGCCCGCAACCGCGGGCTGGCCGAGGGTACCGAAGCTGCCCGCCGGGTGTGGGACGTCTTCACCGAATGGGTTGATTACCTGCTCTTCGAGGACCTGAAACGCGGCTGGCGCGTGGTGCAGCCCAATCTGGAGGAACTGGGCCTGTTGCGCATCGAGTACCGTGGGCTAGAGGCCCTGTGTCAGGACCAGGATCAGTGGGCGTTTTCGCCGGCCTGGCTGCAGCTTGCACCGGATGCCCGCCTGCAAGTTCTGTCCGCCGTGCTGGATTACTTCCGCCGCAAACTGGCTATCAACGCCCGCGTGCTGCAGGCTGAGCGGCAGCGTGCCCTGAGCCGCCGATGTGAGCAACATCTCAACGATTTCTGGGGGATGGACCCTGACGCCGTCCGACTGGAGTTGGCCACCTGGTTTGCGCTCAACGCCCGCGCTGGGCGCTGGACAGGTTTCAGCCTGGGCCCGCGCAGTGCAGTGGTGCGCTATCTGTGCCGCAAGCTGAACCTCTCACCTGACGAGGTTGCGGAGTTCCTCCCAACTTTGCTGGACCGACTGGTCGCGCACGGGCTTCTGGAACGTGCAACCAAGGGCGGGGAGCTGCGGTTCCAGCTTGACGCGGGCAGCCTGATCTGGGTGCAGGGCGATGGCCAGCCCTGGCGCGACGACTTCTACTCCCATCGTGTGGAGAACGACGGTTACGTGACGGCGCAACGGCGGGCTAACGCCTTCTTCCAGCGCTTTTATCAGGACTCGGCAGCCAGCCTGGCCCAACTGGAGGCCCGCGAACACACAGCGCAGGTGGTGGCTGCCGGGGAGCGCGAGCTTCGCGAGCGCCGTTTCCGTTGGGATCCGTCCGACACGGATAAGGAAGCCGAGGTGGGCCGACGTCTGCCCTACCTGGTCTGCTCGCCGACCATGGAACTGGGCATCGACATCGCTGACCTGGATATCGTCCACATGCGCAACGTCCCGCCCACGCCGGCCAACTATGCCCAGCGCAGCGGGCGCGCAGGCCGCCAGGGACAGGCAGGCCTGATCCTGACCTACTGTGGGGCCTTCAATACCCACGACCAGTACTTCTTCCGCCACCGTGAGGATATGGTCGCCGGCAGCGTGCGTCCGCCGCAACTGGACCTGGCGAACGAAGCTCTACTGCGGGCACACATCCATGCCATGTGGCTGGCCGAAATCGGCTTGCCGCTTGGGTCTTCGGTGGAGGAGTTGATCGATACCAACGATGAGGACCGCCTGCCTCTGCGTCCGGACGTTGTAGCACAGATCGATCTCTCGCCGCAGCGTAGAGAACGTCTGGCACAGCGCGTGGAGGCCATGCTCCAGACCGATCGAAGCATGCTGCGCACCACACCGGAGATCAATGGCCAGTGGATCAGGCATTGTCTGGACGCTGCTGCCTCTCAGTTCGATGCAGCGTTCGACCGCTGGCGGGAGCTCTACCGCGTTGCCACCAACCAGCTTTCTCAGGCCCAACAGGATCTGATGAGCGCCCGCAAACCGGAGGATCAGCGGGATGCCCAACGTCGGCAGCAGGAGGCACTCCGTCAACGCAATCTGCTGCTGCAGATCGACACCAGCCGTGAGGAGAGCGACTTCTACCCTTACCGGTATCTGGCCAGCGAAGGGTTCCTGCCGGGCTACAATTTTCCGGCCCTGCCGGTGCGCGCCTGGGTGCCCCGTGGGAGTCGAGGGGAGTATATCCCCCGGCCGCGCTTCCTGGCCATCCGCGAGTTCGCGCCAGGCAACTTCATCTATCATGAGGGCGCCCAGTGGCAGGTGGTGGCCTTCCAGTCGCCGGCTGGTGGCCTGGAGGAGCGCATGCACACGCGCCGCCTGTGTCGTACCTGCGGTGCATTCG
>CAZXVW010000221.1:0-6365 GCA_964644025.1 uncultured Solibacteraceae bacterium
TTTCCAGGTAATCCTCCTTGAGAACCCCCATCTGGTTGCCGATCTCCCACTGGTCCTTGGCAACCGTAGCCACGCCCTCCGGCATCACTCCCACGTGGACAAGCAGACCCCGGGCCATGCGGTTGAAGGTGGCCATGTCCACGCCCATGGGGCAATTGAGCGAGCAGCGGCGGCAGTTGGTGCACTTGCCGAAGACAATATCCTTCAGCTCTTCCAGCTCCTCGTCGGTATAGACGCTCCGGGCCCCCACCCACCACGGGATGGCCCGGCCGGTCCAGTCAACGTGGGCCTTGAAGAGCTTGCGGATCTTGTCCGCTTTGTAAGCGGGCGCGTAAGTCGGGTCCCCGGGATTGGTCAGGACGTAGTGGCATTGGTCCGTGCACAGGCCGCAATGAACGCAGGCGGCCAGCGACAACATGATCTGGCGGTTTGTCTTCTGCTGCAGTCTGTCGACCAGTGCTTGCGCTTTCCAGGATCTTTGCTTAACCATTTTTGAATTCCCTTAAAAGGTCCGCCCGGTCAGACGTGCGGCGCCGCGGCCGATCTCACCACCGGGTAGACGCCGCGGTGGCCGAGCGTCCGGCCCAGGTAGTAGCGGGCGAACGGGTAATAGATGTAATGCGATATCTTGCTGAACGGCACGTAAACCAGAAAGAAGGCGGTCAGGAAGAAGTAGGCCAGCAGAACCGCTTCCCCACCCGCGCGGTTGTTGGGCGCGGCCAGAAAACTGAAGCCGAGCCAGACGATCAGCAGGGACAGCGAGAAATAATCGTCCGGCGTACTGATGGCCCGGACGTAAGGATTCACAAGACGGCGGACCAGCCGCATGAGGCCCACCAGCAAGCCCGCCGCAAAGATGGCCTGCAAAGCCATGATCGCCCCGCGGCCGGCGATCAGTTGTGGCGCGTAGGGGATCAGAAACGACATGGCAATCGAGGCGGCCACCGCGATGTGGAAAATGACGAACTGCGCATAGAGCAACGGGTGCCGCCGGGTGCTGGCCATGGCCCACGGCATCCCGATGTTCAACAGCGACCAGCGTGCCCCCCGAGGGCCACTGGTGTCGGGCGGGCCCGTACCCTGCTGGCGTTCCTTGCTCGCCGGGAATTTCAGAATCCAGCGAATCTTGATCGCGTAAACGATCGCCATAAACGACAGCGCGAAAATCTGCAGCGCGTCTTCGGCGAATTGAAGCAGTGAGCTGGTCTCGTGCATAGCGTTCTTACATTCCTCCCTGGCTGAGCGCCGCGACCCTGTCCTTAAACGGGCCGAACTCGTGCGCGTCGGCCACGCAAATGATGATTTCCCGCAGCGATGTTTGACCGCGCGCAACAAAACCGGTGATCTCCTCCACCATGGCCCGGGCGCAGAGGTCCGCCGGCACGCCGTAGAAGCCGTAGCCCAGGGGCGGCAAAGCCAAGCTTGCAAGGCCCTTCTCATCGGCGAGCCGGAGCGCGGAACGCAGGCATCGCCGCAGCTTTCCCTCCAGGTCCGGTTCGTGGAACTTGGGCCCGCAGGCATGGATGATGTGCCGCGCGTTGAGCTGGCCGGCGCCGGTGATGACGGCTTCGCCCATCTCCACGGAGCCGATCTCCTCAAGCTCCTTCTTGACGGAGGCGCCACCGCGCTGCTGGATGGCCGTTCCGTAGCCGGAGCCGAGTTCCAGGTCCCGGCGAGCGTAGAACACAAACGCGTCCACCGGCAGGGCGGTGAGGTCGTCCTTGATGACTCTAATGATCGTATTACTCAGCTTTTTTTCGACAGGTTGAATCTGGATCAGCGCGGGCGCCATGGCTTAGGCTCCTCGTCTTTTCAGTCGGGGGAAACAGGCGAGCCCGTCCCGTCCTTGCGGCTCGCCCTGGGCAATGAGGTCCTCCAGGGTATACTTGCTGAGGATGCCGATAATGGAATTGTTAATATCCCGCCATACGGCCACCGTTTCGCAATCGTCCATGCGATCGCAGGATTGGGGATCGAGAACGCAGTCGATGATACCGACCGGGCCGTCAACGGCCTCGATCACGTCCAGGAGCTTGATCTCCGCGGCCGACCGGGCCAGCACGTAGCCGCCCTTGTTGCCCCAAACGCTCCGCAGCAGGGAAGCGGTGCGGAGCGGCGTCGCCAACTGGGACAGGTACAGGCGGGAAAGGCCCTGGCGCCGGGCCACATCTTTCAAAGGCACCGGAGCTTCGAGGCCGTTTTTCGCGATGTCCGCCATCATGCGGATGGCGTAGCGAACCCTGGTATTGATTTTCATGATGATGAAGGACCGACTTCACCAAATCGATCCTCTCGCTCATTCTTATTATAGATACTATTCGCAAGTCAAGGACGCCGGCGCCGGAATCGGGCGCGCTGATGCTCCCTCCGCGTACCGCGGCCGAGAAACGCGGGCACCGACGGAGGGTGGCGGCCAGTAGCTCACGAGAGCCGGCCGGGAGGCGGGCAATTCCCGCGCCGCCCAGTGGCGCCGGCGGCAACGGCAGGCGTCTGGCCCAGGCCGGAAAGGAGCAGACGGGCCAGGACCGGCCCGGGAGCCGGTCCTGGCACAACAGCCGCGGCCGAGGCTACTTCTTATCTTGGACCTCGCCGGTAGCGGCGCCGTGGAGCTTGATCTCCACTTTCTCCTTGAGCCCGGCGTAGTATTCCTGCAGGATGGCAATGACCTCGGGCTTGGAGAACTCCTTGGGCACGGGCTTGCCCTCGCTGAGCATCTTCCGGAGCATGGTGCCGGAGAGCAGCAGGCGCGCGCCGCCGCCCTTGTAGTTGCCGTTCTCGTCGATCTCGGCCTTGCCTTCGTGCGGGCAGGTCTTCATGGAAGCCATCGAGCCGCACTTGTAGCAGTAGAAGGTCCAGTCCATGCAGAGAGGCTGGAGCCGCAACGCGCCCGAGGGGATCTCGTGGAAGATCTTGTGGGCATCGAACGGGCCGTAGTAATCACCCACGCCGGCGTGATCGCGGCCGACGATCAAGTGCGAGCAGCCGTAGTTCTGGCGGAAAACGGCATGCAAGAGCGCCTCGCGGGGGCCGGCGTAACGCATTTCCATCGGGTAGCCACCCTGGACGACGCGCTCCTTGCGGAAGTAGTTGTTGACCAGCGCGTCGATGGCTTTCACGCGGACCTCGGCGGGGATATCACCCGGCTTCAGTTTGCCGACGAGCTGGTGGATGTAGACGCCGTCGCAGACCTCGATGGCGATCCAGGCCAGGTAGGCGTGGGAGTTGTGCATCGGGTTGCGGAGCTGGAGGGCCGCCACCGTGCTCCAGCCGCGCTCGGTGAAGATCTTACGGGCGTCAGCCGGGCGCTGGTAGATGGCCGAGAACATCTCCGGGTAGTAGGACTCCGAGAGAACCTTTACCGGACCGGCGAGGTTCACGGGTGCCTGGGCCATGACTTTCTTTACGCCCGGGTGTTCGGTGTCAGCGGTCTTGAAGACCTGCTTGCACTCGTGCTCCTTGTCGATGGAGTACTTCTCCTGGACCGTCATCGTGCCCATGATGGATTCGGTCTCGGTGTCCCAGAGCGCGACCTCCTCGCCGATGGCGATGGAGCCGGCCAGGTCCTCGGAGGCCGAAAGGGTGATGGGGATTGGCCAGAAGAGGCCGTCCTTGCTGGGCATCGTGAACTCGTCACAGACGCCCTGCCAGTCGTCCTTTCCCATAAACCCGTCCAGCGGGGTGAAGGCGCCGATACCCATCATGATCAGGTCGCTGGTTTCGCGGGTGGTCATGGGGACTTTTTTCAGCCCTTCGGCTTTTTTCAACTCTTCCGCTTTCGCCTCTCCTTCGAGGAGAAGCGGTTTCAGTGTGTCACTCCCATGCGGGGGCACCAGTTTACTCATTTAGAAACCTCCTGTGTTCTGGTGTGCACAGCTTGCTCGGCCATGCAGGCCAACGGTTCGAATTGGGCGGCGAACGCTCCGCCGTGTGCAGCGGACCCGGCGCGAGTTGCGCGGCCCGGCTTCGGCCGCGATGGCGCCCGTGACAGGCGGGGGGAAACAGACTTTAATACCCTGAGGTCCGCCACCTTTGATGATAACTCGCCGGCAGGCTGTTGGGAAGCGGTTGTTGCCGTGAATTAACGAATGCTGAGAGCCCGAGGGGACGGCGGATTGCACGCCAAGGCGCCAAGGCGCAAAGCAGGTAGATGTAGATTCTTTATGGTCGCTGGTCGCTGGTCCCTGGTCGCTGGTCGGTAATCGGTGGTCCGTGGTTAGTGTCGCACCGGGTTGGAGGTCGCGATGGGTCAGCACTTGCTCCCGTGACGGCGGCAGGCGCGGGCGGCGGCGATCAGGCCGCGCGCCCACTTCGGAGTCGCCAGGGCGTGAAGGTGCGTGTAGCTCGCCCAGACGTTGTTCACCACGACGCCGTCGCGGCCGGCGCAGCAGCCGGTGCCGCGCTCGACCGCGCAGGCGGTGGGCGGCGGATCATCTTCGAGGATCACCCGCGAGTAATGGAACTCGTGCCCCCGGAGGGTGGTTCCCAGGGGAAAGAACGGGTTGGCGTGGTCGACTTTCAAATTCGCGTAGCCGTGCCCCTGGGGCCGGCGGCGGACCTCGACTTGAAACGGGAGCACCCCGGCCATGGGATAACGGCGGCCCTTCCACAATATGGCGCGCGAAAGCAGCATGAGACCGCCGCATTCGGCGTAGATGGGCAAGCCGGCGGCGGCCCGGTCACGGAGCGAGCCGAGAAACTCCGGATTCCCGGCAAGGGCGGCGCCGTGAGTTTCCGGGAAGCCGCCGCCGATGTAGAGGGCGTCGAGCGAGTCCGGAACAGACGCGGCCGAAAGCGCCGAGATCGGGACCAGGGCCGCTCCAGCCGATTCGAGAGCTTCAAGGTTTTCCGGGTAGTAAAAGGTGAAAGCTGAATCAGAAAGATAGCCGATGCGGAGACCGGCGGCGTCTTCCCCGGAGGGGCCCAGCGGCGCGGCGCCGGCCAAAGCAGGCGCCCCGCGGGCGATCTCGAGCAGACGATCAAGCTCCAGCCGGTTACGGACCAGTTCGAGAAGGTTGTGCCGCACTTCGGCGATGCGCGGGTGCTCGGCGGGGGTCACCAGACCCAGGTGACGGCCGGGGAGCAGCTTCTCGCCTTCGGCGGCGGGCAGGACGCCGAGAACCGGAACGCCGCAACTTGATTCGATCGCTCCGGTGACGATGCGTTGCTGCCGCGCCGTGGCCACACGGTTCAGGATGACGCCGGCAATCTGGACTTCCGGGTCCAGCTTCTGGCATCCCAGCACCAGGGCGGCGGCGGTGCGGGTGACCTTGGCGGTTGTCAGGACCAGAACGACGGGAGCCCGCAGGGCCTTGGCCAGCGCGGCGGTGCTGTGCGTGCCGGCGGCATCGGCGCCATCGTACAGGCCCCGGTTGCCTTCGATCACGTTCAGGCCGCTGGAGACGGCGTGGCGCGCGAAGGATCCGACAGGTTTGCCGAATCCCATCAGGTAGGTGTCCAGGTTCCGGGCCGGGCGGCCGGAGGCCCAGCGCAGCCAGGCGGCGTCGATGTAGTCGGGTCCCTTCTTGAAGGCGCGCACGGGCAGGCCGCGCTCCCGCGCCAGCAGGAGCAGGCCGAGTGAAACGAGCGTCTTGCCGGAGTCGCCGGCCAAGCCGGCCACCACGAGACGGGGCGGTGCGACAGATTGGTTCACGGCTTCTGCCCGGCGGCCGGCGCCTCCTCGAATTCCTCGTCACGCTGAAACCGGTAGTTACCGGCCAGGAATTGCTCCACGTACCATTTCATGATGTCGACACTGCTCATATACATGTCGAGCTGGCTGGTGCAGGCCATGAGGCGGCCGAGGATGTCGAGCCGCTCCGCCGTCTGTTCGGCGGTACCTTTCTTATACCAGGCGTTGACCAGGTCTCCGCGCCTGTCGACGAGAAACCCATAATGGGTCAGGCAGGCTTCGACGAAGCAGGCCCTCAAGTTTCTCCGGTACCGCGCCGCGCCGCCGCCGGCGAAGCGGAAGGAGATGTAATTGCTGGCGGGAAGCTCGGAGAGACTGGCGTCGACCAGGGTGAAGTGATAGGCGAGCCGGGAGTTCAGGTTCATGTACTGGTCGGCGACCAGGATATAGCTTCGCTCGCCAAGCGCCCGGACGACACTGTCGCGTGAGGACAGCGCGCCGGCCATGACCGAGGCGAAATCGCCGAAACTGGCCGGCATGTCGCGCTTCCAACTCACCTCGGGGTGAGTAACGCCTTTCCATAGGGCCTGGAACGGAGCGGAGACGATTTCCGACGGCTTGACCTCGCGCGCCCGGGGATCCTCCATGGCGAGGCCGCCGCCCAGGTCGAGAACGTGCAGGTTCACCGGCACTTCCGACAGGAGCTTCTTGGGCTGATGGGGCCCGCGCTCCGAGC
>CAZXVW010000222.1:0-6363 GCA_964644025.1 uncultured Solibacteraceae bacterium
TTTGTCTACACGAGAGAGCCACAGGGTTGCAAAACGCATTTCGCGTTTCGGGATTCCGAGCCGTTGAGCGGGCGCTCCTATTACTACGTTCGCGTCGTACAGCGGGACAACGAGATGGCCTGGAGCAGCCCGGTGTGGGTGGACGCCCAATAGCCTGGAGGACTCGATGAAACGATACCTGTTTCTGTTTCTGTGCGTGCTGTCCCAGCTTTCCAGTAGCGCGGAATTCTATTCCAGCGGAAGTCCTGATGTCGATCGGATGCGGGCTGAGGTGAAACAAGCTCCCACGAGCGCGGACGACTACCGGCAGCGCGCGCTTCTGTTGTTTGTCTGGCTGGGAATCGTCCAACAACAAGCCGCGAACACCCATCCGTTCTTCGATATCGACAAGGCTTATTACAGGCTGGAAGGAAGAATCGCCAATGGCCGTGGAACAGCGAAGCAGGAGGCGATCCGGAGTATCTGCAAGGTGGTGGATGACGGCTATGCGTTGATGGAGGAGATCTTCCGCACCCTGAAAGAAGAAGGCCCCATTTATGAGCCATTCACAGCAGATCCGGCCGGATTTCCCCAAGGAGGGGACATGGAGGCCGATTGGCCCATGTTCCAGGCGAACAAACACAATACGGGTTTCACAAAAGCGCCGGGTCCCAAGACGGGCGAGCTCGCCTGGAAGTTTCCGGTCGGGCTCGGCTGGTACGCCCGGCCTACAGTCGAGGGAGACCGGGTCTACGTGGCCTCACCGGGCATGTATACCACCGGCTTTTGCCTGGACGCGCATACGGGGGAGGAGATCTGGAGATCCACCCAGGAACATCCGCTACTGGGTATTTACAAATATCCGGCCATCGCGTCCACACCGGTGTTAGCCGGTGATTACGTCATCGTTCGCGAAATCAACAGTCACGGGGGTAACCAGGGGCAGGCAAGAAACCTGGTCTACATCGACAAGCGGACCGGCGCGACCCTAAAGCGGCGGTTTGCGGGGCACGTCGACTACCGGACCCGGGTCGCTCCGGTGGCCACAAACGGTAAGTTTGTTGTCTACCCGTTCGGCGTGCACGATATCTACGACGCTCCGCCAGTGTGCCAGAACTTCAACCGCTTGATCTGTGCCGGCAAAGAGAACGAACGCAAGCTTTGGGATTTCAACGTCGGGGATATTGACGCGCTGGCGGAGCCGGTGATGACCGCAGACAAGGTGTTTCAGGGCACGATGGAGGGGTACTTGTACGCACTCCGGTTGGCCGGAACATCGCGGGAAAAACGAATTGCATGGAAATTCAAGGCCAGGGGCGCGATCAATACGGCCGTGGCCGTGGACTCCGGCCGCGTCTTCTTCGGCGGCAACGGGGGCTACCTGTATTGCCTCGATGAGACAGACGGCTCCCTGGTTTGGCAGAGGAAGGTCGATCCGGTGGAGCAGCGGGCCCGCAAGCATTTTTCGGCGCCCACGGTTCAGGCCGGAGTCCTGTACGTTGGTGCAGCGAACCGGCGGATTTACGCCTTGGATGCCGCCACTGGCAAGCTGCTCTGGCAAGTGCAGCTCGGCGACTGGATCCGGTCCAGGCCGGTCGTCACCGAACGGGGCCTGGTGGCGGCCTTGGTCGACGGCACCGTGGTTTGTCTCTCTCGGAATGGGAAATTGAATTGGAAAAAGAGAATCAGCACCCATCCGATTTACGCGGACCTGGTCACCAGCCCCGGCGGAGTGTTGGTCACTGACAGCAACTTGTGGCTGTACTCGGTGGACGAAGACGGCAACGTGAAGTGGAAGCGGAGCATCCTCCCTGCGTTCGAGAACAGCAAAGGGGAGAGGATCTTCACCGATGTGCTGGCCGGTGGAACGTACTACCAGTCGAAGCCGACCGCTTACCGGGGAAAGCTGTACTTTGGCACTCCAGCGGGGTTTCTGTACGCGGTGGACGCCGAGACAGGGAAGGAAATCTGGAAATTCGAGATGGGCGGGGCCATTTCGGTGGGCCCGGCCTGTGCCAACGGTAGGATCTATGCCGGCCAACAGGGGGGAGAACCGTTCTTCTATGCCCTCGATGCGGACACCGGAGACCTGGTGTGGAAACAGACCCTTCCCGGAGGATGGGTTTGGGGATCGGCGGCCGTTGACGGCGGCCTGGTCTACGTGCCAACCGTGAGCGGCTATGCGGTCTGCCTGGATGGACAGACGGGGCATATCGTCTGGATGTATCGAACTGCAAAGTCCATTCCCGCCGAACCCGCCATCGAGGGTGATCTTGTTTACTTTGGTTCGTGGAGCAGATCGCTTTATGCTTTCGATAAGAAAACCGGCCACATCGTCTGGAAGCAAAGCGGCATCGGACTGGATTCGGGAACGCTTATCGCCACCAAGGGAAAGATCTATCTTCCACACCACAACAGCATCTTTAAGTGCCTTGACGCGAAGTCTGGAGAGGTTCTCAGCCAAGGGAATACCAATGAGCATGAGAAGGGTCAATACACGAGCTTCAATGCGACGCCGGCCATTTTCAACGATCGTGCGTATTTCACCGCCCGGGTGGGTACCGGATTACGCGGGGTTCCCATGGCGTCCAGAGTGTATTGCGTGGATCCCGTGACCGCGAAGATCTACTGGACGTTCCCCGATGGTGGCGGATTGTCCGCTCCCGCCATTGCCAGCGGCCGGGTCTACATTGGTTCCGGCAATACGCCGTTGTTCTATTGTCTGGATGCGTACACCGGGAAGCCCTTATGGATCTACAAGCTGGGCCAGCGGGTTGAGGAAGCCACGTTGTGCATTTACCGTGACAAAGTTTACGTTCTTGCCGCCGATGGCTACGTTCATGCCTTGCGGTAACCGCCTCTTGCCGATTGTCTGGTGATGGCCCGGGTGCCGGGCGCGATGGACCCCAAAAACCGGACAGGGGGATTGAAGGTGGAAACAGGCGGTGAGCGAGCGCGAGGAGAGACGATGCCCGCGACACGAAAGAGCTACCCACCAATGCTGAAAGCGAAGGTGGCGGTGGAAGCCATTAAGCGGCGGAAGGCGACCGTGCAAATCGCCCGGATCTACCGGGTCCATCCGAATCTGGCGGGCAAGTGGAAACAGGCGGCGCTGGCGAAGCCGCCCGGGATCTTCCGCCAACCGAACCCGACTCCTGCCGCTGCGCCTTACGACAGCCTGATGTCTGTCTAAACAACGGGGCCACTCCACTCAGCTCACGGACCTTCTTGCCCCGCTGCCAGTAAACCCTTGAACTTCTGTTCCGCTAAGGCATCGAACATCGTCCGGTTCGGGCGCAACTCTATGTAAGGCATGAAGACCTCTTCAGTCGTGACCATCCCGGTCTGAATGAACGCGAGTTGAGCCTGGAGCCATCGGAGCAATTGGCGCCAGGCGATGCGCTTTGCTTGCTCCCAAACCTGCTGTTGCCTCTTCTCACGGTTCTCTGTCGAGACACTCCGCAGGAGATGCTGGAAGACAGGCTCGATTCGGGCAGGCAGCAAGAACGGAATCGTGACACCATCACGCTCAACCGCCCAACGGATTCCAATCAGTTCTCCTGACTCGTCGTACTCGGTCACCACCTGCCGAGCGCCGATATGTGCCAGAAGCGTCACGATTTCCTGGGCCGTTCTCTCCGGCGAGATCGTGGTGGTTTCCATGCGCTGCCGTAGCATCAGCTTCTCTTTGCGAAAGTGGCCAGGGACTCGTTCGATTCCCGATCGTCTGCCAGGCGCTTGACCTTTTGTCTCCCTGCAATAACTATCATATCGCCGACGTGACCAGAGATTCTCGCACTGACAGACCGCCATACTGCGGGTTACCTACAGAACGAGGCCGTCCGCGCTCGGAATGCTTCTTCCGGGCATCTCTGTCGGGGACATATTCTTCTTCGAGAGGCAATCACTCTCCGTGTTGCTTCACGAAGAACGGCTCACGTACCCTCCGGCACTCATTCCGCATGCGCCTGAATGACCCCACCGGCGTGGTCGCACGCGGTGTCCGTCTGCCGGATCTCCCCAGTTACGTGTCCGGGTCGTAGCCCATCTCCGACACTGTCTCGCGCCGGGTGCTCAACCCGTTGCGGATGCTGAGCTGGACTGCGGGGGGCATTTTCTGTGGATCTGCGCTTTCCCATCTGGACCGAAGCTCCTAGACGAATTCCCAGGGTAATCTTTTATCCTCAAGGATTTAAACCACCTATCGACTTCACGTTGCCGCCATTAACGCCAAACATGTTCTCCTAACATTATTTGATACTGTGGCTTATAGGTTGGTATTCCATACCCACCTGCCTGCAGGCCAAAGCCTTCCGCCTGCCCGGTCTGTAGCCAGAAACGAGAAACCCCTTTCCGGCCTTTCCCTCGTAGTGTCAGTAAGATATCGCTTGTTCGCGGCTGGAACCCCGGGCTAGGCGCGCCTGGGCCTCACGCGGGCCCGTGCGGCGTCTTAGCTGTCCGTTCTCCAGCGCCACGCATGAATCGCCAGGTTGATCAGACATACCGCGACCGCCGCGGGAACCAGCACCACGTAGGGGATGTCCGGATAGATGACCCGCTCCAGGTAATGCACGAGAAAATCTCCCCGGTATGGTCTGATGCCCGCCTGTTGCTGTGCCCACTGTTCCAGATCGGTCAGCGGGCAGGGCCACCCTCCTGCCTCGATCCCGATGCTGTAAAGCAGCGAAATAATGTGAAGCCGGGCGAGCCATTTGCGCCGCCGGGTGACGAGCACACCGAAAATCACCCACCCGATCCAGGCCAGGTGGGTCGCCAGGACCGCGACTGCCAGCACCCGGTATTCCACGATTTGGTGATTCTGACTCCGCCGGTTGCCAGTGCGCGCCGATGGCCGGGTCTCCCGGTTTGATTCCGGCGGCCCGGCGCGGTAGCATGATTCCTCGGAGACGTAACCAGTATGACTCGAACCACCACCCGCCGAAACTTCCTGGCCTCGCTCGGCGCCGCCGCCGGCCCCTGGATCCGCACAGCCCGCGCCGGCACCACGAAACAGAACGTGCTCTTCATTGCGATCGACGACCTGAATGACTGGATCGGCTGCCTGGGCGGGCATCCCGATGTCAAGACCCCGAACCTGGACCGGCTGGCCGCCCGGGGCGTGCTGTTTACCAACGCCCACTGCGCCGCTCCGCTGTGCAATCCGTCCCGCGCCGCCCTGATGACGGGCCTGCGCCCCTCGACCACCGGCGTCTACACCAACAGCCAGCCCTTCCGCCGCTCGAAGCTCGGCAAGGACGCCATTACCATTCCGCAGCACTTCCGCGCGCACGGCTACCGGGCCATCGGCGGCGGCAAAATCTATCACGGAGCGTTCCCGGACCCGGTGAGCTGGGATGACTACTTCCCCTCCCAACAGAAAAACAAGCCGGACGATCCCGTGCCCCCGCACCGGCCGGTCAACGGCATTCCTAATACGGCCCACTTCGACTGGGGTCCCGTGAAGGTCCCCGACAGCGCCATGGGGGACATGAAGGTGGTCGACTGGGCCGCCGACCAGTTACACCGCAAGCACGACAAGCCGCTGTTCCTGGGCTGCGGAATCTTCCGCCCGCACCTTCCCTGGTACGTCCCCGAGAAGTACTTCGACATGTACCCGCTCGATCAGATCACGCTGCCCACGGTGAACGAACACGACCTCGATGACGTTCCCCCGGTGGCCCGCAAGATCGCTCATCCGGAGACCGACCACCGCAAGGTCATCGAGCATCACCAGTGGCGGCAAGCCGTGCGGGGTTATCTCGCCTCCATCAGCTTCGCCGACGCCGCCCTGGGCAAGCTCATTGATGCCTTCGATTCCAGCCCGCTCAAGGACGAGACCACGGTTATTCTGTGGAGCGACCACGGCTGGCACCTGGGCGAGAAACTCCACTGGCGGAAGTTCACTCTATGGGAAGAAGCCACCCACAACGTGCTGATGATGATTTCTCCCGGTCTCACGAAACCGGCCAGCCGTTGCCATCGCCCGGTGGACATGATGGACATCTACCCCACCCTGACCGAGATTTGCGGCCTTCCGCCCCGGAAAGACAACGAAGGCATCAGCCTGGTGCCCTGGCTCAAGAATCCCAATGCGGAGAAGCAGCGCCCGGCGCTGACCACGTTCCGCCGCGGCAACCACTCCGTCCGCACTGAGCGCTGGCGCTACATTCGTTACAACGACGGCACCGAGGAGCTTTACGACCACGCGCAAGACGAGCTGGAGTGGACCAACCTGGCCGATAAACCCGAATACAAGGACCTGAAGGCGTCCCTGGCGAACTGGATGCCGAAGCGCAACGCTCCGGACTCCCCCAGCCGCCGCAAATAAAACCCGGGACCCCCGGCCACGGACCCGTAACGTCCGGGACTGTCCCCTGTGTCCCG
>CAZXVW010000223.1:0-6339 GCA_964644025.1 uncultured Solibacteraceae bacterium
CGCCATTCCGCTCCCTCTCATACACTCCGAATTTCCTTACGGGCGGATTACGGACGGCCGGCCCCGGGTGCGCCAGCGCCGCGGCGGCCGGACGGGCCAGCGTCTTATACTGAAAGGTAGAAGCAGCTCGCGCCGTGCCACGCCCGAAAGATTCCTTCGCCGATCAGCCGCTGGTGGACAGTGCTTTCCTGGAGAAGCTCGAGCGGCTTGCCATCCGCTGGCGCCACTCATTCCCGGGGCTAGTGGGCGGGCATAACCCCTCCCGTTACGCGGGTCCCGGCCAGGAATTCCTCGATCACCGGCAATTCCATTACGGCGACGACCTCCGGGCGGTGAACTGGCGCGCCTACCTCCGGTTCGAGAAGCTGCTGATGAAAATATTCCACGTCGAGCCGCGAATCCCGGTCCGCTTGCTGGTGGACGTGAGCCTGTCGATGTCGACGGGGAATTCCTCCAAGTTCGACTACGCCCGGCGGCTGGCCGCGGCGCTGGCTTATGTGGGCCTGGTGCGGCTGGACAGGATTTCCGTGTTGCCGTTTCACGAAACACTGGGCGACGCGTTCGTCTGCGTCGGCGGCCGCCATCGCTTCGGCCCGGTAGCGGAGTTCCTGAGCGGGCTGAAGTGCCAGGGAAGGACCCGATTTCTCGACGTAGTCCGTGAGTTTACCTCCCGTTACCTGACCCGCGGACTGTTGATCATCATCTCGGACTTTTTGGACGACGCCGGCTGCGAGAGGCCGCTGCAGTTGCTGGCGGATTTCGGGCACGAGCTTTCCCTGATCCAGCTTTGGGATGAGCAGGACCGAACCCCACCCTGGCGCGGGGAACTGGAGCTGACGGATGTCGAGACGGGCCTGGTCCAACAGCTTGCTTTCGATTCCCGGGCCCAGGCCCGTTACACGGAGGCCTTCGACGAGTACTCGCAAGCGCTGGAACGGCTGGCCGGCGCCAGTGGCGGCCGCTATGCCGGGCTGGCCACCACGGTGCCGCTTGAAGACGCCGTCTTCGGCCCTTTGCGGGAAGTCCAGGAGGTGGGGTAGGTGTTCCTCGCGAATTTGAGCCTGGCCGAATTCCTGGCGCTCGCCGGCGGAGTATCCCTGCTGGTAACTTTGCTGTACCTGTTCGACCGGACCCGGCGGAGACAGGTGGTGGCGACGCTTCGGTTCTGGAAGGAGGCGATGGCGGTTGCCGAGTCGCGGCGGTGGCGGATCCAGCAGCCGCTTTCGCTGCTGCTCCAATTAGCCAGCATCCTGCTGCTGCTGCTGGCGGTGGCGCAGTTGCGGATCGGCAGCTCCGACGATGGTTCGCGGGACCATGTGCTCATCCTGGACACTTCGGCGTGGATGGGTGCTCGCGGAGCGAACGGGACGCTGATGGAGGAAGCCCGGGCGGCGGCACTGGCCTACGTTCGCGCCGTCCCCAGCCGTGATCGAGTGATGATTGTTCGCGCCGGCGCAGTGGCGGTTCCGGCCACGGCGTTTGAATCCGACCGCGCGGTACTGGCGGAAGCGATCCGGTCTTCCGAGCCCGGAGCGGCGGCGCTGAACATACGGCGGGCTCTCGATTTCGCCCGGCGGACGCTGGCTCTCCACGCCCGGCGGCCGGGCGAAATCGTCTTCGCCGGCTCCGACAGAGTGGAAAGTGATGGGGAGCCGCTGGCCACAATCCCCAATTTCCGCTACCTGCCTGTAGAGACCACCGTGGAGAACGTCGGGCTGCGCCGGCTGGGTCTTCGTCATTCGGCCGTGGAACCGGGCCGGTGGGACGTGTTCGTGGCTGTTCACAACTACGGGGCCACGCCCAGGAACGTGGACCTGGCGCTCGAATACAGCGGGGGAGCGGCGGGCTTTCGCCGCCTCCGCTTGCCCGCGGGCGGGGATCAGGAAGTCACGTTTCCTCTCCACACCAGAGCCGCGGGCATGCTCGAGGCCCGGCTATTAACTGCGGACGGATTTCCGGCCGACGACCGCGCGGTGCTGGAGATTCCCGCGCGGCGTCGTCTCCGCGTGGCGGTTTACTCGTCCCAGCCGGAGTTGCTGCGGCCCTTGCTGGACGCCATTCCGCTGGTGGAGGCTTCCTACCGGGCCCCCGCCGAGTACGGCGGGAGCAGGGCGGATATCGTCGTGCTGGACCGGTTCGCGCCAAAATCGCCGCCCACGGGCGACGCCATCTGGATTCTGCCCCCGCCTGAAGCCTCGCCGGTTCCGGTGACCGGCCGGGCCGCCGGGGCCGCCATCGTGCGGTGGTTGCCCGGACACGTGCTGAGCGAAGGCCTTCGCAGGCGGGACCTGAAGGTGGACACCGCGGAGGTGCTTGACCCGGCGCCGGGTGATCTGAGCGTTGCCGAAGTCGCGCAAGGGCCGGTGATTGTGGCCCGCCCGCCGCAGCAGGCCGACGCCGCCAGGACGGTGGTCTTCGGCTTTCATCCGATGCGTTCGGCCATCCGGTATGAACTGACCGCCCCGCTGCTGTTTGCCAACGTCATCCGCTGGATGCGGCCGGGTATATTCCGCCAGTGGGAATTCACGGCCGGTGGCGTGGGCATGGTCACGGTCCCGCTGGCGCCGGACGCCGGCTCCGGGCAGATCGACGTTCGCACGGGGTCTGGAGAAGAAATTCCGTTCATCCGCTCGAAGGATTCGCTCCGCTTTTTCGTGGGCTCGCCCGGTTCGGTTCGCATCCGGGCGGGCGACCGGGACGTGGCCTATTCGGCGGAGCTGCCCTCGGTGCCGGAATCGGTGTGGACGCCGCCCGCCGGCATCCGCCGGGGGGTTCCGCCTCCCGCGCAGGAGGTGCCCGCTTCCCGTGACCTGTGGCCGTGGCTGGCGCTGCTGGGGGCCGCCGGATTGCTGGTGGAATGGCTCTGGTTCGGCCGCTTGCGGGAACCGGCGATCTGGGGCGGCCGGATGAGAGGGATCCTCGCAGATGGGAAGAGGAGGATGGGGGCCGCAGGCCGCCGTTCCCGTTTTCTTCGGAGGGCGTCGTGACGTTCGAGCGGGCGTGGCTGCTTCCGTTGCTGGCCTTACCACTGGCCTGGACCTGGTGGGAGTGGTCCAGGACCCCACGGCGCGCCGGCCTGGTGGTGAAGGCCTTGTCGCTGGCCGCCGTGTTGCTGGCGCTGGCCGGGCCGGTGTTGCCGGTGTGGGAGACGAAGATGGCGGTGGCGGTGCTGGTCGATACTTCGGCCAGCGTGCCGAAAGCGGATCTGGAACGCGCTTCGCGTTTGGCGGCCGAGATCGAAGACAAACGCGGCCGGAACCAGGTCCAGTTGATGCCGTTCGCCGAAGAGATTCGTCCTCCGCTGGCCACCGAACGGCAATCCGAACTCCGGCTGAGCCCGACGCCCGGAGCGGCGGGCCGGCACACCAACCTGGAAGCCGCGGTGCTGGACGGCATCGCCGCAATGCCCCCGGGCCTGGTGCCGGCCATCGTGCTGATCACCGACGGTAAGGAAAACCACGGCAGCATTCTGCGCGCCGCCTGGCAAGCGCGGCGGTTGGGTATCCCGGTGGATACCTACCCGCTACCCGGCAGACCCGAGCCGTCGCTGCGGCTGGAATCGGCCAGCTTCCCCACCCTCACGTTCGCCGGCGAGAAGTTTCCCATCGACCTGAGCGTGCATTCCCCGGAGCCGGCCGCCGGGGAGATCACCATTACGGCTGCCGGCAAAACGCTGGGAGCCAGTCCGGTGCGGCTCCGGCGCGGAGTGAATCGCCTGACGGTCCGCGCAAGCCTGAACACCGGCGGGGCGTTCGACATCGCCGGCGTACTGAGCGCGGGGGCGCTCGGCGAGGTTCGTTTCGCGCATGCGGTCACGGTGCGCAGGCCAACGGTGCTTTACGTTTCCCAGGATCCGCCCGGTACGGAAGTGCATCTGGTCCGGGCACTTGAGGCGGCCGAATTTCGGGTCACCCGGGCGCCCGTGGTGCCGCCTGAGGAGCTGTCCGCTTTCCAGGTCATCATTCTGAACAACTGCAACCTCGAGGCGATCCCAGCAAGACAGAAACTCCGCCTGGAAGAATTCGTCCGGCAGGGCGGCGGGCTGCTGGTGATCGGGGGAGAGCGGAACATCTACAGCAAACAGGACCGTGAGAAGACGGAAGATCCCCTGGAGCGAGCGCTGCCGGCGACGGTGGCGCCGCCGAAGTCGCCCGAGGGTACCTGCGTGGTGCTCATCATCGACAAGTCTTCTTCCATGGAGGGCAAGAAGATGGAACTGGCCCGGCTGTCGGCCATCGGGGTGGTGGATAATCTCCGGGCCGTGGACCGGGTCGGGGTCCTTATTTTCGACAATTCCTTCCGGTGGGCCGTGCCGATCCGCCGGGCCGAGGACCGCACCCTGATCAAGCGCCTGATTTCCGGCATCACTCCGGACGGCGGTACGCAGATCGCCCCGGCACTGGTGGAAGCCTACCGCCGGGTGCTGCCGGTGAAAGCCACCTTCAAGCACATCGTCCTGCTCACAGACGGGATCTCGGAGGAGGGCAACAGTATCGCCCTGGCCAGGGAAGCGGCTTCACGGCGGATCACCATCTCCACGGTGGGCTTGGGGCAGGACGTCAACAAGGCTTACCTGGAAAAGGTGGCCGTGAACGCGGGGGGGAAGGCGTATTTTCTTACCGATCCCTCCGGGCTCGCCCGGATTCTGTTGCGCGACGTGATGGAGCATACGGGTCATACGGCGGTGGAAAAAGCGGTGGTGCCGGTGGTAGCACGCGATTCGGAGATTTTGGACGGCGTGAACCCGGAGGAGATGCCCCCGCTAAAAGGCTACATTCGGTTCGAGGCTAAGCCCACCGCAGAAACGATCCTGAAATTCCAGCCCAAGGATCCGCTGCTGGTTCGGTGGCAGTACGGGCTGGGAAGATCGGTTGTGTTCACCTCCGACGCCAAGAGCCGCTGGGCAGAGGCCTGGGTGGGCTGGCCGGGCTTCGACACCTTCTGGACGAACCTGATGCGCGACCTTCTGCCCCATTCCCAGGCGGGGGAAGCGCGGCTCACCTACGATCCGGCCAATGGGGAAATCATCGTCGACTACCGCCTGGCGCCCGAGCGAAGGAGCGCTGCTCCCCCTCCCGATATTTTCGTG
Organism: uncultured Solibacteraceae bacterium; assembly: GCA_964644025.1. Taxonomy (GTDB): domain Bacteria; phylum Acidobacteriota; class Terriglobia; order Bryobacterales; family Bryobacteraceae; genus CAZXVW01. The sequence goes on from CAZXVW010000223.1 coordinate 5,090, forward strand.
ATCGGGCCGGAAGGCTTCCGGGCGCCCGTTCTGATTCATAAGGTCGCCCCGGGGGCTTACCGGGGCCGCGTGCCCATCGGTGAACGCCAAGGTCTGTTCCGCGTGCGGCCGCTCAAAGAATCCCGGGATTTCCCGGAGGCCGGGATCTACATCCAGGAGCGGGAGCTGACGGAGTTTGGCTCCGATGCCGAGCTGTTGCGCCGGGTGGCTGAATTCACCGGCGGGCGTTACCGGCCGGCGGCCGGGGAGGTGTTCGATACCGGCGGCCGGGCTACCGCCTCGACGCTTCCGTTGTGGCCCGGCCTGCTGGGGATTGCGATCCTGCTGAACCTGGCCGAATTAATCCAGCGGAAGTGGCGGGGACTGGCTGGATTCGTCCGCGAACGGCGATCCTGAACCCGTTGCTGGAGAGGGCAGGGCCGGGCGGGCCAACCAACAGGCGGGGTAGAGAAGAGTCGTTCCGGCCCCAGAACCACCCATAAAAACAAGACCGGCACGCACAAGCGTACGTGCCGGCTCAATCCAGATTCTCACCCTGTCAACGGGCCCTCACTTCCGGCCCGTTGTCAACCCATCACGTCATCACGCTTTCCGGCGGCGGCGCACGAAGTACAATCCGAGCAACCCAAAACCAACCAGTGTGTAAGTTGCCGGTTCTGGAATCTCGCCGATCTTCTCCAGCGCCAGGTTGTCGATAAGCCCCCCATACTCATCGGCGGCGCCCAGAGCGGCAAACGAGAGCATGTGGGGGCTCCCGGGATCATTCCAAGGAAGGCTAAATGTCGCGGCTACGCGCCCCCAGCCTGTCCAGGTGCCGGTGGTCTCGTTCACTGAAACGAGCGGAGTTCCAGACCCGTCAAGATAGACTCCGATGCCGTTGCTGTTAGCCGTGGCAGTGCGCGGCCGGTAATAGAAAGAAACCTCGTAGATGCCGCCGGGGTCCAGCACGCCGGACCAACTGATCGAGCTGTTCGTGGAGCCCGTTCCGGTTAAGTCGTGATCCGTGTCCAGTTCCACCCACTGCGTGCCGTGGTAAGCGGCTCCACCTTCCAGAAACTGAGTCTGGATTTCCACGCCGCCCGAGGCTACGGACCATCCGGGAAGGGTTCCGAAAACGTCTGCTGAACCGGCCGGAATTGCTGCCTGGTCGAACCCCCATACGCCGGTGACACCGGTCTGGCCGGTTTCAAAACTACCATTGGTGAACAGATTCGCCTGGGCCGTGAAGCCCATCAACAACAAGGCTGCGC
>CAZXVW010000224.1:0-6315 GCA_964644025.1 uncultured Solibacteraceae bacterium
TGTGGCGGCGCCGCGCGGCGCGAGACCGACACGATCGACACGTTCATCGATTCGTCGTGGTACTTCTACCGCTACTGCGACCCGCACAATGACCAGGCGCCCTTCGATTCGCAAAAGATCGCTTACTGGTTTCCCATTGACCAGTACATCGGCGGGGTCGAGCACGCCATCCTCCACCTGATCTATTCCCGCTTCTGGACCAAGGTGATGCGCGATCTCGGCCTCATCCGCAACGACGAACCGGCCACCCGGCTGTTCACCCAGGGCATGGTGGTCAAGGACGGCGCGAAGATGTCCAAGTCCCGCGGCAACGTGGTCAGCGCCGACTTCATGGCCGAGACTTACGGCACCGACACCGCCCGCCTGTTCGCCCTGTTCGCCGCGCCGCCGGAAAAGGACCTCGACTGGCTGGACACGGGCGTCGAAGGCATGCACCGTTTCCTGGGCCGCGTCTACCGTTTCGTCACTCGCAACGCGGAAAGAGCGCGGGCCGGTGGCGAGGGGCCGGCGGCCGCCGGCGACCGGAAAGCGCTGCGCAAGCTCCACCAGACCGTGAAAAAGGCCACCGAGGATTTCGAAAGCCGCTGGCACTTCAATACCTCGATCGCCGCCATCATGGAACTCATGAACGAGCTGGCCGCGCTCGAGGACCAGCTTTCGGCCGCCGCCCTGCGCGAGGCGCTCGAAAAGCTCATCCTGCTGCTCGGTCCCTTCGCGCCTTACCTGGCCGAGGAACTTTGGCAAGAGATGGGGCGCCAGGGCCCGGTCTTCCGCCAGCCGTGGCCGTCCTATGATCCCGATCTGGCCCGGGAAGAGGAAATCGAGGTGGTGGTCCAAGTCAACGGCAGGCTCCGCAGCCGGATCATGGTGCCGGCCGGCACCGACGGCGAGCGGTTGCGGGAACGAGCTCTGAAAAACGAGCGGGTGCAGCAATTCACGGCCGGCAAGCAGATTGTCAAAGTGATCGTGGTCCCCGACAGGCTGGTCAATATCGTAGTGAGGTGAACCGGGCCCGAAACAGGTTCTGCTCCGGGCCCCGCTTGAAGGCCGCGAGGGGCTTCGGAGCCCCTCTATAGCCGCTCGACGTAAACAAAGTAGGCGCCGCGCTCGGAGCCGTCCTGGTCGTAGAACCAGGTTTCAATCTTCGTCGGGCCCTGCTGCAATTTCACGGTGAACACCGCGGCTTTGTCTTCCGCTTTCACCGCCACGGTCCGATCCACACCCTGGATTTTCAACCGCGCCTTCAGGGCGTGAATCGCCCGCCCCGGAGTTTTGTCGCGGTTGGGCGTGGCGTCCTGATAGGGAGCGTTGATCGGCAGATCCACTTCCTTCGGCCAGCGGCGCAACTCGATGCGGTAGTCGCCGGCGCGCTCGATCTCGACGGCCCACCAGCCGTTGGCCGCCGGAGCCTTGCGGATACCGGTCTGGTTCCACGTTTTCGTCGCTCCGTCGCCATGCCAGTCGTGGCAGGTGAGCCGCGCCGGGTTGTCGGCGTCGTTGCCCAGCACGATGCGCGAGTATTCCTCCGCCCGCTCCGAACCGATCTTCCACCACTTCTCGTATTCGGCCTTGAGCTGCTGAAAGACGTAAGGGTACTGCCGGGCGACATCGTCGTTCTGGCCCGGGTCCTTATGAATGTCGTACAACTCGAGCTTGCTCGGGTCGCCGTTGCCGCTGGGGTTCACCAGGCGCCAGCGCTGGGTCATCACCGCGGTCTGCCGCCATTTGACCAGATGCTCCAGACGCTGGGAATCAGTCACGATCACCCGGTCCGGCCAATCTGGATTCTCGGAATACAGCAGCGGCCGTAGAGACTTTCCGTAAACGGGCGGGCCGGCCGGCTTCTTCAGTCCGCACAGATCCACCAGCGTGGGCAGCACGTCGATGTGCGCGGTTAGCGTGTCAATATCGCGCGGGCTGAGCATGCCCCCCGCGGGCCAGCGAATGAAGAACGGCACCCGGTGCCCCCCGTCGTAAGCGCTGCCCTTATGGCCTTTCATGCCGGCGTTGAACATCCGCCAGCCGGCCGCCGAACCGTTATCGCTCATGAAGATCAGAATGGTGTTCCTCTCGAGCCCGTTCTCCTTCAGGAACCGGAGCATCTTGGCCATGTTGTCATCGATGTTGGTGATCATCCCGTAGAAGCCCGGCGGCACGCGGTCCTGGTATTTCCGGTACATCGCTTCGTACTTCTCCGGCGCCCAGTACGGCCCGTGCGGGGCGTTGGTCGGCAGATAGCAGAAGAACGGCTTCCCCTCCCGCTTGGCCTCGGCGATGAACTTCATGGCGTTGGCGAACCAAACGTCGGTGCAGAAGCCTTGGAACTTCTCCGGTTTGCCGTTATGGAAATAGGTGTCGTCGAAATAGTCGTTGCCGAAGTAATCCGGCGTCTGGTGGACGCCGCCTCCGCCGTTCATGATGGCCACGTCGAAGCCACGATCCTGCGGGCGGAACGGGTAGTTGTCCCCCAGGTGCCACTTGCCGAACATGCCGGTGCGGTACCCGCTCGCCTTGAAGCACTGCGCCAGCGTCACCTCTTCCGCGTTCATGAGGCTCCGCCCCATGATGGTGTGCCAGCTCCCCGTGCAGTCTGTATAGCGGCCCGTCATCAGGGCCGCGCGCGTGGGAGCGCAGGTGGGACTGACATGGAAGTTGGTCAGCCGGATCGATTCATCATGAAGCCTGTCGAGCGCCGGCGTTTTGATCACCGGGTTCCCGTGACAGGCCAGGTCCCCATAGCCCTGATCGTCGGTGATGATCAGCAAAACGTTCGGTCGCGCGGCGCTCGCCGCCAACAGCACCGGAATGAAGGTCACTAGCATCAGAACGATGCCAGCCACCATCAGCAACCTTTGCATGTAAGCTCTCTTGAGTTCGTCAACCATGATCAATTGCTCCCTCACCAGTTAAATCCCAAGCTGGCTCGCGGCGCAACTCCCGGCCCGGTTCCCTCCCGGTCACCGCCGCCGGGCTTCCTGCGAAACAGGCTCTGCAAATGCAGGCGGCGCCCCGCAAGGGCCGGCTCAAATCAGCGTTCCCTTCACTTCAATCTTGAACGCGTAAGCGTCCTTGCACGGTGGTTCGGCCGGCAGGGTGATCGTGAGGCCCTGCTCGTCGCGGCTCCACTTCAACTCGCCGGGCACGCCGAGCATCGAAACCGCGGCGATGCCTCCCTCGCTGATCTTCTCCTTCGTGCCCAATGTCTTGATCGTCAGCTTCCCGCCTTCGGGCCAGCCGAGTGTGATCGCATAGAGCGTGTTGCCTTTCCGCGTGAAGCGGATGTCTTCGGCCGAGCAGTTCTCAAAGCTCCAGCGCACATGGCCGCCCCGCTTCGTCATGAGCTTGTCCAGCGGTCCCTCGGCGTGGATCCGCCACGGCCGCGTCGCGTAAATCGCCTCGCCGTTGACCTTGAGCCAGTCACCGATGCCCAGCAGGATCTCCTGCTGTTCCTGGGGCAGCGTCCCGTCGGCCTTGGGCGCCAGCGAAAGGAGCAACCCGCCGCCGCGGCTGACGCGGTCGACCAGCCCGTCCACGATGCGGTCCGCCTGCCGGTATTTCAACCCGGTGACGTAACCCCAGGAACCGATGCCGATGCTCAGGTCGTCGGTCCAGGGACGGTCCACCTTCTCCGGCCGGTCGCGGCCGGCTTCAAAGGTGAGCATGCCGAACTCGCGAGGGAAGTTGAACTTCATCGACGTGGGCAGCTTGTTCAACACCTCGACTTGCTGGCCGCGGGCGGCGCCCTGATTCAGATAGTGAGCCAGCAGTGTCGTCACGTCCTGCTCGGCGCCCTGTTCGCGAAACTTCCCGCCGTCGAACCAGACTACATCCGGGTGATACGTGTCGATCACCTCGTTGACCTTCGCCTTCCAGACCTTCAAGAACTCCTCATAAGTTGAGGTGCTCTCGTTCCAGTAGAAATCGGCATATTCGGGATCGAACAGGTCCCATCCCTCTTTCTTGCCCTTTTCGACGTCCTCCTTCCGCGTGGGCAGATACCAGTTGAAGGTCCGGATGTGATGGAAGGTCGCGATGGTCTTCAGCCCTTCGGCTCGCAGCGCTTTGACCAAGTCCCCATAAAGATCGCGGTGCGGGCCCATGTTGCCGGCGTTCCACCGGTTGACCTTCGAGGCCCACAAGCAGAAGCCGTCGTGATGGACCACGGCAATGCCGGCGTACTTCGCCCCCGAACGCCGGATGACGTCGGCCCAGGCGGCCGGATCAAATTTCTCTGCGTTGAACCGGGGAATAAACTCGCGGTAGCCGAACTTCGCGGGTCCCCCGTAGGTTTGCAGGTGATGCTGGTAGACGTTCCTCCGGTTCGTGGGGTCGTACATCAGCTTGCCGTACCACTCATTGCCGTAAGCCGGCACCGAGTAGACGCCCCAGTGCGCGTAAATCCCGAACTTGGCGTCGAGCAGCCACTCCGGCACCGCATGCCGGGTCAAAGACCCCCAACTGGCCTGATAAACGGGGCCGGCCGGCGCCTGTTGCTGGGCCGGCTTCTCGCAAGCGACCGGCAGCAGCGCGACGATGGCGCCCCCGGCCAGCAGTAAAAACCGGCCAAGACGTGTTCCGTGCTTCATCTCTTTCCTCGCTCCTCGCACGCGGAAACAATAGCGGGGTGATTTATACCCGCGCAGTAACCGTTTTCGTAAATGCACTGCTCATCGTAGCGTCCGCGCGGGCGGGTGTCAAATCATTTCCCCACGCCGCACGCGGCTGGCAATTCCGCCGGCCTTCGCCCCGGCAAGCTGGAAGAGCTGGTCCGCGACTCCCCTTATGGGAGCGCAACGGGATGGTTGAGACCCGATGCGGTTCAACGACAGCGCACCGAAACCAGCGCTGCTCCGGCAAGGGACCCGGAGATTCTTGGTGATTTTTGGGTTGACTTGAGGCATGGGCGGGATTAGAATTGAGCCACGTTAACTTTAACTGTAAGTGAGGAGTAGCTGATGGGTAGTCATCTCAAGTTTCTCAAAGTCCTCAGCCTAGGCGCGGCGGTGCTGCTCGCCTCGGCCGCCGTGGCTATCGCTCAAACGTCCAATGCCTCAATTGTCGGCACCGTGACGGATCCGTCTGGCGCCGCGATTCCAGGCGCAACCATTACGGTCACCAACACGGCCACGGGAATTAGCCGCACGGTGACAACATCAGAGGTCGGAACCTACCGGGTCTACCCTCTGAATCCGGGTACCTACGAAGTAAAAGCCTCCACCGCGGGGTTCAAAACCAAGATCCAGCCGAACGTGGTGCTGGAGGTGGCCGCGGTCCTGAAGCTGGACTTTCAGTTAGAGGTGGGCGAGGTCACCGAAAGCATTGAGGTTACCGGCGCCCCACCGATGATGCAGACGCAGGAAGCCTCCGTGGGCGGGGTTATCACTACCTCGCAAATCGAGCGCATCCCGGTGAACGGCCGCAACTACACCCGGCTGATCGTTCTCATGCCCGGCACTAGCGACATCCGCCGCAGCCAGGCCCGCGGCGGCCAGTCGGGCACGCAATTGATCTCCGTCAATGGTCAACGCAGCCAGGACAACAGTTACACGATCGACGGTGCGGACAACAACTTCATGCACATGAACTCACCGGGTGGCTCGCCGCCGATGGACGCCATCCAGGAGTTTCGCGTAGCGACGAACAACTCGGCCGAGTACGGACGTTCGGCCGGGGCCAACGTCAACATCGCCATCAAGTCCGGAACGCGCGACCTGCACGGCTCCGTGTACGAGTACTTCCGCAATGACAAGCTGGACGCCAACCCGTGGTTCAACAACCGCGAGGGGCTAACCAAAACACCCTTCCGGCTGAACCAGTACGGCATTGCCCTCGGCGGGCCGGTCATCCTGCCAAAGATCTACAACGGCCGCGAGAAGACCTTCTGGTTCGTCAACTGGGAAGGTTACCGCCGGCGCCGCGCGCAAACCTTGCGCCTGACCACGCCCACCCAGGAAATGCGGGACGGCAATTTCTCCGGAATTGCGCACATCTATGATCCTTTAACCGGCGTCGAGCAACCGGACGGATCGATCACCCGGCAGCGGTTTCCTGGCGACCAGATCCCCAAGTCGCGAATGAATCCGGCCATGACCTATCTGCTTGACGTCACGATGCCACTGCCGAACCAGGCCGGGCTCACCCGGAACTTCGTGCGCCAGGAGAGCCAGAAGAACGACCGCGACATCGTCGTGATGCGGTTTGACCATACGGTCGGCTCCAAGGACAACATTTTTGCCCGGTACCTGCACCAAAGGGTGGGTCAGTTCTCGCCGAACGCCAATCCGAACCTGGTCGGCGAACAACGCTTCGACGTCG
>CAZXVW010000225.1:0-6297 GCA_964644025.1 uncultured Solibacteraceae bacterium
CTCACCGGCCTGTCGGAAAGACAGGCCCGGGGCGAAGGCTTCGATGCCGTCTCGGCCGCCATCGAGGCGCCGGAGCGGCCGCATTACTTCGGCACCGCCCGCACCACGGTCGAATTGGTGGCGGATCGCCGAAGCCGGCGCCTGCTTGGGGGCCTGGTGATGGGCGAGCAGGGCGTCGCCGGACGGGTCAACGTCATCGCCGCCGCTTTGCAGGCGGGCGTCCGGGTGGAGGAATTCGAACAGTTCGACCTGGCCTACTCTCCCCCCTTCGCCACGGTGTGGGATCCGCTGCTCATCGCCGCCCAGCAGCTTGCCAAGCTGCTCGACTGAGCGAACGGGCCGGCCGCCCGCGATTCCTGGCTCGCGGCGCCGGGCGACGGCTTCGGCTGGTTACGCCGCATGCCCCGGCTGCGATAACCTAGCAGGGAGAAGCTATGCCTTCCAGAAGTAACAACATTGTTGATTCGGCAGCGGCCATCGCCAAGGGGCTGAGCGTCACCTTGAAGGAGATGCTCTCGCCCACCATCACCGAGGACTACCCGGATTCGCCGCCCAGGTTCCAGGAGCGCTACCGGGGCGCCCACGTACTCCAGCGCGATGAGAAGGGGATGGAGAAGTGCGTGGCATGCTTCCTGTGCGCGGCCGCCTGCCCCTCCCACTGCATTTATATCGAGGCCGCCGAGAACACCGGAGCGCAACGCATCAGCGGCGGCGAGCGTTATGCCCGGGTCTATAACATCGATTACAACCGGTGCATCTTCTGCGGGTACTGCGTCGAGGCTTGCCCGACCGACGCTATCACGCACGGCCACGGTTTTGAGCTGGCCGATTACAACACCGCGGCGCTGATCATCCGCAAGGAAAACATGCTCGACCGCGCGCCCGCCCCCGGTTCCGGCTGAGATCCGTCCCCCTCAGCGGCCGCCCGTCAGGCAGCGGTAGGCCCGTCGCGCCACGATGAGTTCCTCGTTGGTTCCCAGGACCACCACGGCCACCGGAGAACCGGCGGCGGAAATCACGCGGTCGCCGGACCCGCTTTCATTCCGCTCCGCGTCCAACTGGACCCCGAGGAATTCCAGACCCGAACAGCAGGCGGCCCGCAACCGGCTGGCGTTTTCCCCGATGCCGCCGGTGAAGGCGATGGCGTCCAGACCGCCCATCGCCGCTGCATAGGCGCCGATGGTTTTCTTGATCTGGTAAGCGAAAACCTCCAGCGCCAGCGCCGCATCCCGGTTGCCAGCCTCGGCGGCCGCCGTGATATCCCGCACGTCCCCGCCGGGGATGCCGCTGAGGCCCGCCAGCCCACCGCTGCCGGCGAGTTGACGGCGCACCTCCTCGATGCTCCAGCCGCGGCGTTCCATCATGTACAGCACAGCGAAAACGTCGAGATCCCCGTGCCGGGTGGCGTTTTCCAGTCCGGACTGCGGCGAGAACCCCATCGTCGTGTCCAGGGAACGGCCGCCGGCGATGGCGCACATCGAGGAGCTTCCTCCGAGGTGGCAACTAACCAGCCGCAGCGAGGCCGCTGGCGCCCCCAGGATTTCCGGCACCCGCTGGCTCACCCAGGCATGCGAGGCGCCGTGGAAGCCGTACCGCCGGACCCCGTAGCGTTGCCGCCATTCGGCCGGCACACCGTAGCGGCAGGCGTACTCCGGCATCGTGGCGTGAAATTCCGTTTCGAAGGCCGCCACCAGCTTTGCCTCGGGCAACGCCTCGCGGAAGGCCCGAATGCCGGTCAGATAAATGGCGTTGTGGGCCGGCGCCGCCGGCAGGTATTCTTCCAGCGCGGCAATCAGCGCGTCGTCGATGATGAACGTACCGCGGTAAGCCTCGCCGGCCAACACCGCCTTGAAAGCGACCGCGTCGATAGTGGCGTCACCGGCGTCGATCCGCCCGATGGCTTCCCGGTAGTCCGTGACCCGCTCCAGGCGGCCCCGGGCCAGCACCCTCTCGGCGGGCATCTCCAGCAACTGGTACTTCAGCGACGTGGAACCGAGGTTCGGAATCAGCAGGTTCATTTGATCCGGTACTGGGTCTGGATGGCCGCCAGGTTCTTCCGGGCCTGGGCCTGGAACGGGCTTTTCATCGCCGCGCAGCGCTTGGTGAAGTTGAAGGCGTCCAGGATGCGTTTCTCATCGCCGCTCTTGTTGCCGAGTTGAAAGTTCGCCACGCCCAGGTGGAACAGCGCGCCCGCCTGCAGCACCGGGTTTTCAGTGATGTTCGGCAACGCCTTCCGCAGCGCCTTGTCGGCGCTCACGTACTTCCTCTGGTTGCTGTAAGTCACCCCCATGTACCAGTAGGCCATGCCCAGCGACATCTTTTTCTTCTTTTCCCAGTCAGCCGGGCTGACCCCCTTCGGCGCTGGCTCGGTGGCGAGCATTTTCACCAGCTTGTTGCAGTAGTCGAGCGTCTTCGTGGCGTCCTTCTTGTTGAAGTAATAGTCCGCCGCCACCAGGTACATGTCATCGGTGGCCTTGTTGTTGGCTGCGGCCTCCTCGGCGATAGCCACCGCCTTCTCGGTCTGCCCAGCCTGGCGGTATGCCAGGAAAGCGATCGGTGTCAGTTGTGAGACGTACTGGCTTTCAGGGGCCGCCTGTTGGAGGGCCTCGATCAATTCAATCCTCTTGGCCGGGTCCGTGGTCTGCAGCGCCGCCGCGTACAGGGAGTATTCCGAGTAAGTGCCGACCTGCTTGGCAAAGTCGATCGTCTGCTTCCACTCCTCTTCCTCGTCCTCATACTCGAACTTGGGCTTTGGCGCCGCCACGGCCTTCCGGGCGGCGTCGTGGGTCAGCAAGGCCCACTTCTTGATCAGCTCGGGATCCTTTTGCGCTTCGGCGGTCTTCAGACAAGCATGAGCTCCGGCGGCGTTCGTAGGGTCTTTCGCGAGCATCTTTTCGCACGCGGCCAGGGATTTGTCCGGCTGGTTCAACTTGGCGTAAGCGGGCGGAAGCTGCGCCAGCACCCACTTGATGGCCGCGTGATTCGGGTATTGTTGGACGAACTGCTCGAGCAGTTGGACCTTCTGAGTGACGTCTTCCTCGGTACCAATCTTTTCCAAGAGCTGGCCTTCCGGGGTTTCCGTGTTGATCTCCAGGTTACTCGGCTGGGCAAAGGCCGGCAGCGCGGCCAGAACCAGTGCCGCCCCGAATGTGATGAGTTTCATTGTGCGCCTCCTTGCGTCCGGAACGGCAGTATTATAAAACATCCGCGGCGGTGGTGCGGCTGGCTCATGTAAAAAGGCGCTCGAAAAACTCGCGCGTCCGGGACTGAATCTGCGCCAGCTCGACGTCCAGCGGCTGGTCGTGCAAGTGATCCGGGGTCCAGCGGCTTACCAGCCGGTCCAGGCGTTCCAGCTTGTACCGGGTCCGGGGCAGCCGGCCGCCGGCCTGTCCGGAGTAGACACGCAGGCCGTGGTCAACGGCCCGGTAGAAAGTGGCGGCATCGCGGAGAAAGGCAGCGTCGGCCCGCTCCAGGTGTCCCATTTTCTCAACGATATCAATACGCTCGGGCGTGGTGAGCACCTTGAAGAAAATGCCGGCGCCTTTCAGCCGGAGGTACATCAGCGCGAAATCGATATCGTAATAGCCGCCGTAGCCTGCTTTCAGCGGGTTGCCCGGGCCTTGTTCTTTCTCCAGCCGCATCCGCATCTCCCAGAGCTTGCGTTTGGACCGTCCGCTTTGGCCGTAGCGCCGCCAGTCGAGCTCCTGCAGCTCGTTGAGAAATCGGGTGCCCCGCTCGATGTTGCCGGCCACCGTCCGGGACTTCATGTACGTGATCCCTTCCCACGGCTCGGCCTTCCTGCTGAAGTAGTCCTTGATGCTGCGCTCGGTTTGCACCAGCAGGCTGTCGCGCCCGTTGGGACGCAGGCGCGTGTCCACGGCGAACATCACGCCTTCCCCGGTGTAGGCGGTGATCTGCTGAATCATTCTCTCGGCCACCCGGATCCAGAAATCGCGCTCGGCGGCATCCTCGTCTCCGATGACGAACACCAGGTCGGCGTCGGAGGCGATATCGAACTCCAACATACCGAGGCGGCCCAGGGCGATCACCATCATTTGATTGCCCGGAGCATAGCCGGGAGTGGACGGCGGTCGGGTGTTCAGCACGTGTTCGACAGCCATCTCGTAGCTGGCGGCGATGACGGCGTCGGCGAGGTTGGACGTGCGCTTGAGCGTGTCGAAGATCGGAGTCCCGAGACAGATGCTTTCACTCTGAATCCGCAGCATCTGGCGGGCGAAGAACCGCCGCAAGTCGCTGGCGTCGCTCACCGTGCCCGGCAAGTCCGCGTAGTTGGGAACTCTTTCGGGCGATTCTCTCATGCGGCGCAGCTCCTCGATCAGCTCGGGCTGGCGCACCAGTTGCTCGGCGAAATGCGAGCTGTTCTCGAACAGGTCGAGCACGTAGCCGGCCAGTACCGGGTCCGAGTCGAGCCAGTGAAGCCACTGCGGGTGCTCCACGATGTGATCCAGAAACGCCTCGAAGGCCTGGGCCCCCCGCCGAAGCTTGCTCCGCGAAAGGGCCGCGGCAAGTTCGGGGGCGCGCTCATCCAGGATCCGGATCAGGTTCGAGGTGGCCGGCTCCAGCACCTCCGAGTCTGTGGAGTCTTGTCCGGGAGCCGGTTGGGCCGGCGCCTCCGGCATGGGGCCGTAATAAATCGGTTGCTGGGAATGAATCACGCGCCTGTAAATCTCCTGGACCATTCGCAAGTGCTCGCGGAGCTGGTGCAGCAGCTTCTCACCGGAGGGCACCCCGCCGGCGCGGGCGGCCGGCATCTTCCGGGCCAGCAGTTCCAGCTCGGCCGGCGACGCGGGAAGAGTGTGAGTCTGGTGATCCTCAAAAACTTGCAGCCGGTGCTCGAGATGACGCAGGAACTCGTAGGCGGCGGCCAGCCGGGAGTACTCGCTGTCGGAAAGAAATTCCTTGTCGCGCAGCCGGCGAAGAGCCAGCAGGGTGCCGCGGTGCTGAATCCAGGAATCGTGCCCGCCGTGCAAGCGCTGCAAGCATTGCACCAGGAACTCGATGTCCCGAATGCCACCCGGAGCCAGCTTGATGTTCAGGCCGTCGCCGGCGCCCTTCTTGCTGATGAGTTTTTCGTTGATGCGCTCCCGGGTCTCGGAAACCGATTCAATGGCGGAGAAGTCCAGCGTGGAGGAGTAGATCAGCGGCTGAACGAACTCCAGGACCTGTTGGCCCGGAGCTGCATCCCCGGCGCAAACGCGCGCCTTGATCAGCATCTGCAGCTCCCAGTCGCGGGCGCGATTCTGGTAATATTTGCGGGCGCCGTCCACCGAAATGGCCACTTCTCCCAGCCGTCCTTCCGGCCGGAGCCGCAGGTCCACACGGTAGCACTTTCCTTCTTCGGTGTAGGTGGAGAGAAGATCGGTCAGGTAATTGGCCACCTTGCTGAAGAATTCGCGGTTCGAGATGGACTCGGGTCCGTCGGTCTCCCCGTCGCCGGAGTAGACGAACATCAGGTCGATGTCGGAAGAATAGTTCAGCTCGCAACCGCCGAGCTTGCCGAGGGCGATGACGCTGAAATCGCACTCGTGGCGTCGGCCGGCCGCGTCCCGCCAGCCGGGCGTTCCGTAACGGCCTTTCAGCTCTTTGCGGATGCGGCGGCAGCAAACCTCCAGCAGGGCATCGGCGATGGCGGATAGTTCCTCGGTGACCTCGGATAGGGTGGCGAGACCAAGCAGGTCACGGATCAAGATCCGCAGGATCTGGCGGCGGCGAAACAGGGCCAGCGTCACCGGCTTTGGAATGCCCGGGCCTTCCGGTGCCAGCGCCTCCTCCAGCCGCGCTGTGATCTCCTCGGCGGACAGGACCCGGTGCAAGTCGCCGCTGGCCGTCAACTGCTCAATCCATTCCGGCCGGCGGACGATCTCCTCGGCCAGGAAACGGCTGGCGGCGCACACCGTGATCACGTATTGCAACTGGGCCGGGGAACGCCCCAGGCGCTGGAAGGCGGCCGGCTGTTCCTCGCACAGCCGGGTCAGGTAATGCAGCGCCGCGTCCGGGTCAGCCGAAGTCCCCAGCAGCAATACCAGCCGGTGCATCGCGCCCGCCGGAATCGCGGCGGCGATCCTTTTCAGGTTGGCCTCGGCACGCTGCGGGTCCTGAAATGCGATGTTCGCGGTCAAGCTGGACATGACTTGCCGGACGGCCAGCTCCGTCCAACGGCGATTATCCCATAGATGATGGAGACTGATGGAGGCGGCCGCCCGGAAAGCCAACACTCCGGCATACCGGCGTGGACCGGCGCTGCCGTCCCGGTTCCACAACTCCCCGGGCCGGCAA
>CAZXVW010000226.1:0-6267 GCA_964644025.1 uncultured Solibacteraceae bacterium
ATCGAAGTAGGCCACGGCGATGCCCTGGCGAACGAGGACGGCCGGGTCGCGGATGCCAATGCCCCGCAGACCGCCGATGGTTCCACCCCACGGGGTGACGCCAATGATCGCCGGAAACTTCTTTCCCGGCCCTACGCGCGGGTAGCGAAAAATGACGTTCATTTCCTTTTCACCAACCGTTTTCAGGTAGAGCCGCTCCTGGAGCAGACCGGGCGAGACTTCCCGGGCCGGCTCAATCACACGGCTAGGGAGCGTCTTGGCCGGGAGCCCGGCCGGCGCCAGAAGCAGTCCGTTCAAGAAATCGCGTCGTCGAAAGTTCTTCATTGCTACTCTCCCGATTACCGGTTTGCCTCCAGCACGATCAGTTCAAACGCCGGCGGCGGCAGTTGCTGGGCCAGTTTCAGGACCCCGTCTTTCGCCGGGGCCTCTGACACCAGGCGGAAGTCTTCATCTTCTGTTACCCGGTATCGTTTCACGCTGAAGGGCGCCTTGCCCCAGGGCAAGTTCCGCACCTCCAGCGCGTAACCCCGGTTATTCCGGTAGCGCTGAAGCGGGGCGCCGGCTCCCGGCGGGCGAATCTCATAATTGCTGATGAGCACCTGCACCTTCCTGCCGTCCGCCGAGCGGCCCGCCAGCACACCGAAGCCACTGGTGTCGCCGCCCGCGGCGGCCACTCTCTGGGGCGCATCGAGCATCCGGGCCATTGCCTTATAAGCGTACGCCCTTTTCTTGTAGCTGCCGTCCCGCCGGAACAGGCCCATCGGATGGCCCGCGTCGCCGCGGTAGTAATGGGCCATCTCCACCGGAGCATCCTGCAGGTAGATGAGCACCGAAGCGGTAAATGCACCGTTCACCATCGTGTCAAGAATGTTTCTCCCGCCAATGCCTGGATTGATGTTCCATTCATTCATGTGGCTCTCGGCTTTTTCGAAGCCGTTGCCATCCAGGATCCGGCGAATTTCTCGCGCCATCCGGACCGGCGGGTAGGGATCGTGGGTGCGCGCAGCGTAGTAATGCCAGGAGTAGAAATCGAGCGGCACCCGGCGGTCGGCGCAGTACCGGATCAGCCCTTCCCGGTAAGGACCGGGCCGGGTGGACCCGCGGCCCGTGACCCCGCAGGCGCCCACCTTCAGGTTGGGGTCGTGACGCTTCAGAACCCGGGCCGTCGCTTCGTACAATTTCCAGAACTGTTCCGGCGTGCCGTTCCAAAACCGCCCATCCGGCTCGTTCCATACTTCCCAGTAGCGGATGTTGTACCGGTAGCCGTTCGCCCAGCCCTCGTTGTAGTGCCTCACGACGCGCTCGCAAATCCTGGCGAACTTGCCGAAATCGCGCGGTGGATCCGCCACGGCGTTCCAGCTCCGGCCGAGACGATAGTAGACACTGGCGCCGCAATCCACGATGGCCCGGATCAAGGGATCCGAGGGGCCGAAGTTGTAACTGGCCTCCGCCGTGGCGTCGGCCTCCCAGCGGGGGAAAATGATCCGGTCCCACGGCCGGCCGGGCCGGAAAGCGTCGATGTCGGTGGGGCCGTAGAAATCGTGCGTCCGGACCGAGTCGATCCGCAGGTCGCGGTACTGCCGGCTGATGTCCGGAACGCCCGGCCGCGAATGCGCCGGACCGCAGTTGACCTGCTGGAGGCTGCGGATCGTGCCCGCTCGTTCGCCGGCGTCGACACGCACTTGTCGGAATGGGGGAACGGCCGCGGCCTGGCGCCCGGCCAGCAGCGGCAGCCCCGCCCGGAGGAAATCCCGTCGGATCAGATCGGATGCCATGGTGAGCTCCCGTTGACCAGTAATTAACGCCAATGATAATATCGCACCGTGCGATTTCTCGGAAAGATTGCTCTCGGCCCCGAGATCGCCAACACGGTCGGCATCTACGGCATTGTGGCGGTTCCGGAGCGCCGCCGGCTCTACTGCTCGAACCTCCACACCCCCTGGCTGACCATCATCGACACCCAGGCCCGCAAGTTCATCGGCGTCGTGCCGCTGGAGGACTACGAGCTGCGCGGCTTGATGGAAATCGCGCGGCACCCGGCCAGCGGCCATATCTACGTGGCCAGCGAATTGAACCATTGCCTCTATGTCGTCAACCCCGCCACCGGCCGCCGGGAGGAAAAGATCCAAACCGGCGGCGAGCCGCACTACGTGGATTTCGACGAGCGGAGCGGGCGCATCTTCGTCAGTTGCGGCGCCGAGAATTCGGTCATGATGTTCTCCCCGGACCACCGGAAGCGCAAGAGCATCCCGGTGGGCAAAGAGCCCTGGGGCATTGCCGTGGACTCGAGACGGCGGGCGCTTTACGTGGCCTGCCAGGGTGACCGCACGCTGTGGCGCCTCCACCTGGACCGCCTCGAGCCGGTCGCGCCGCCGGCACCGTTGGGCAAGATGCCGCGTTGTGCCGCCGTCGATCCGGCGACCGGGAGGATTTTCGTGACCCATCGCCGGGAACGCCGCTTGCTGGCGTTCGAGCCCGGCGGAGGCGACGCCATTGCTGCGGCCGAAACCGAGTGGGATTCGATCGGCGTCACCGTGGACTTTCGGTACCGGAAGATTTACGTCGTCAATCGCATGGGCCGGCTGGAAGAGGAAATCGGGCAGCCGGCCACCGTCAGCGTCATCGACGCGGAGCGGATGCGGACGGTGCGGCACGTCGAGGTGGGCAAGATCTCGCACTATCTGGCGCTCGATGAACACCACGCCTACGTTACCAATGAAGACTCGCTCGACGTTTCGGTGCTCGACCGCGAGCGGATGGAAGAAATCGCCCGCGTTTCCCGGCTGGGGCAGACGGTGGACGGCATGACGATCCACCCGCGCACGGGGCGCATCTATATCCCTTCCCACCTGACCGATGAATTGATCGTGGCCGGCCCGGTGGCGCGGAAAGCCGTCGCCCGGGCCAAGGTCGGCAGTTGGCCCTCGGGCGTGGGTATCGACTCCCGCCGCGGGCTCGTTTACGTGACCAACATGGACAACGGGACCGTCACCGTGCTGCGCGACAGCGATCACCGCCGCGTCGCTGAAATCGACCTGGGCGCGGGCACGAACAAAATCCACCGGCTCTGGTCCCGGGTGGCGGTGGATGAGGAGCGGGGGAGGGCTTACGTCACGCTGACGCGATTCAACGGCCTGGCGGTGATCGACGGGGAAACCGGCCGGGTCGAACGGCGCGTGCGGCTCGGCGAAGAGAATCCGGATATCCAGTCCGCCTACGTGCGGGCCTTCGAATTTCCGGTCTGCGTGGACCCCGCCAGCGGTCTGGTCTGGGTGATGAACCCGCATCGGAAACGCCTCGCCGCGGTGGATCCCGAGGCGGGGAAGATCGTGGCCACGATCGATCTCGCCAATCTGGACCTGCCGCTCGAGCGGCGGTTCAGCCCGTTCTCGGTGCTGGCCGCGCATGCTTCCCGCAAGCGTGTCTACGCTTACAATTGGATCATCTCGGCGGAGACATACCGGGTAACGGGATGCATCCCCCGCGAGATCGGCACCGGTGTCACCGCCGTGGACGAGGCGCGGGATCGCCTCTACGTGCATGGCGTGCGCGGGCTGAGCGTCGTCGATGCGGAGAAATTCGCCCCGCTCGCGTTCCTTCCCCTGGAGGCGGAACCAGGAAGAGGGCCCTCGGAGGTCCGTACGCTTTACAGTGTGGACCTGCGCCGGAAGCGCGTCTACGCGGTCCGGCACATCATGATGCACAGTAATGAGCTGGAGATTTACGAGGTCCAGATATGAGCTATCGACGAATCGTAGGTGGGATTGCCCTGCTGGCGATGCCGCTCAGCGCCGCTGCCGGGGCGCCGCGGTACATTTACATGTTCCACAACATCAACAGCTTCATCGCCCAGTCCGATCAGGACCTGGCGGTGGAAGCTTACAAGGGCATCGAGGCCGTGGCGAAACGGAATGGGGTCCCGCTCGAGCCCTTCTTCACCGGCCTCTCCTTCGAGATGTACCTGCGCAATGCGCCGGAACTGATGGAAGAGCTGAAGAACAGCGGCCGCGACTGGAATCACCACGGAGCCAACCGGCCCCCCAAGCCGCAACTCATCCAGCGCGTGGGCCGCAAGCCGTGGGATGAGGCCATTCGTGTGGTCGATGCCTACGAAAGCCAGTCGCTCGACATTCGCACCGGCAAGCTCGATCCCACCCGTGTCGGCGGACTCAAGGAAATCTTCGAGTACTTCGGACGCCCGCCGCTGGCGACAGGGCGTTTCGTCAGGGCCCCCATCCTGGCGGCTATCAAGGACCGCTACCACGTGCGGATGGGGATCGGCACGCACGACTGGTTCGGCATCCCCTCTTCCTGGCTCTGGTACATGGGAACGCTCAACCGGCCGGACGACGCCTTCGTGCACCCCAACTGGGACTTCATGGAGTGGGTGCGCGTCGAGTGGGCGATCCAGCACGGGGAGGACCCGAAAACGGTCCAGCGCGCCCGGCCCGATGAGCCTTGGGATATCCGCGTCAAGATCGAGCAGCGGCTGAAACAACTGGATCCGAACATCACCGGATTCCTGGTTTTCGGTTTCCATAACAACGACCTGTTCGGTTACAATTACGCCACCAGGAAGCGGTTCGATCCCGCCTACCGGAAGTTTTTCCTGGAAAAGATGGATGAGTTTCTCAAGTGGATCATCCGCGAGAAAGGCTTCCAG
The DNA here is from genome assembly GCA_964644025.1 of uncultured Solibacteraceae bacterium. Lineage (GTDB taxonomy): Bacteria > Acidobacteriota > Terriglobia > Bryobacterales > Bryobacteraceae > CAZXVW01. The sequence goes on from CAZXVW010000226.1 coordinate 4,664, forward strand.
CCCATATCGCTGCGCCAGGTCTACAATATGGCGAAGGCGAACTTTATTCTTCCCACGCTGGCGGACGCCAGGATCTTCGCCGCCCAGATCATCGAATCAGTGGACAAGGAGAAAACCCTCCCGCTCTACGTGCGCTCCGCGCGCAGCGGCCATTCGCTGGTGGAAGCCTGGCAGGTGCTCAGGGCGTCGCTCACCGGAAGCAAGCTCGACGTCAAGGACCTCTACGGTCCCACGCGAATGGAGCCGAAGGCCTCGCAGCCCGTCCGCGCCACTGCCGCCCGGATTCGCGCTGCCGCCCGGGCGCTGCCGGCGGGGAACTCGATCCCGGCCCGCGTCGAAGTGGCCGGCCAACAGGCGAACGCCGCCGAGTTCCTCTGCCTGATGGCCCGCGTGGTTGCCGGAGAGAAACAGGCCGAGGCGCCCCCGCTCCCGCCGGCTCCGCCGGTCGCCCCTCGCGAGAACCGCTTCAACGACCCGCTGTCGCTGCTGCAAATGTGGACCTACAAGCCGGCCTATTTTGACAAGCCCGGCGGACGCCTGCAGCGCGCCACCAGCGTCGACGTGAACCTCCGCAGCGGCCGCATGTGGAACGAGAACCAAATGCGCCTGCTGAGGCCCGAAGACCGCCCGCCGTGGTAGGGTCCCCGGCAAGCCGGAGGAAACTCCGCCCGGAAGGACACCGCGCGGACGCTCTGCGACGGCATCACCGTCAGCTCTTGCCCGGCAACGTGCTGATTTTTCTCTTGATTTAGCGGCGCTGTCGGGGTACATTTCTCTTGCGGAGGGACGGGGAAATTGTTGGTTCGTGAAAGGAGGATCTGGACATGCCAGTCAACGTTCGCAAGATTACGCTGTGGCGGGCCGAGGTGGAAAACAAGCCCGGCGTGCTCGCGCAAACCCTGGAACCGCTGGCCGGCGCCGGCGTGGACCTGCAGGTGGTGATGGGCTACCGTTACCCCGGCGAGGAAAACAAGGCGGCGATCGAGGTGGCGCCGGTCACCCGGAAAGCCGCCGTGCAGGCCGCCGAGGCGGCCGGCATGAGCGCTTCCTCGATCCCCGCGCTGCTGGTGGAGGGCAACAACAGCCCGGGACTGGGACACACGATCGCCCAGAGCATCGCCGATGCGGGGATCAATCTCGGTTTCCTGATGGCGCAGGTGGTCGGGAAGCGCTACTCGGCCATCATCGGCCTCGAGAGCGAAGCAGACGCCAGAAAGGTGGCTACGCTCATTCGTAGGGCTGCCGGGCCGAAGCCCCGCAAGAGAAAGAAAGCTTGAAAGAGGGGACGGAGCTTCTCTCTTCCCGGCGGGGAATATCATCCCGTCGCGGAAGAGCAGGCTTCGTCCTCTTTTCGTGTAAAGAGGAGGACATCACCAATGAAGACAGTCTCGCGCCGGGAGCTGCTGCCGGCCGCCGGTTTGACGATCGTGCCCCGCCGCGTGCTCGGCGGCGCCGCCTATCAGGCCCCGAGCGATACGCTGAATCTGGCCGGTGTCGGAATTGGGGGAATGGGAGCGAACTATCTCAAGAGTCTTGAAAGCCAGAACATCGTGGCGTTGTGCGACGTGGATCACACATACGCCGCCGCGACCTTCGCCAGATAC
>CAZXVW010000227.1:0-6249 GCA_964644025.1 uncultured Solibacteraceae bacterium
GCCGAGTTGCGCCACCGGGAATGTGACCAACAAGCGCTTGGTGGTGCCAAATGAAAAAGTAACCGAAACGCGGGAGGCCGTAGTCCGCCCGTAAGGAATTTCCGAGTACAGGTGAGAGTGCGAAAAGACCGGCGTCCGGTGCCGGTGGTGCGTTTCACCGGATGGGTGCAAAATTGCTACCGGTCTGGTGATGGTCCCGCCGAAGAAAGCAAAACGTTCACCGGCGGCCGCGGCGACCCGAAGGCCAGAGCCCTTCTGTCGGGCTGCCCAGCGCATTGGCAATGGCCAGGCCGTTCATCATGCCTTCGACCTTCGCGTAAGAGAACGAATCCGGAAGCGGCGCGGGCCTCTCGTCGAAAATGACTCCGCGTCTTACCCTGAGCAGGCCGCCTGAGAGCAGGCTTTCGAATGCCGCTCTATTCTGTGTCATCCGGTTCCTTCGGCCGGTGCCCGGGCCGGGCCGAACCCCTCACCATCCCGCCACCCCTTCCGGAGAAGCCTCCGGGAAACAGGCTCCGGTGGGCCGAGCCCTCACGCACGCCCCTCGGGGGGCAGGATCGCCAGCAAATGCTTCAGGATCGTGTCCCTCACATCTCCCTCGCCCACGCCCAGCAGCTCCGCCAGCCACCGCGCCCGCACCCGGTGAGTGAGCACTAGATTCGTCGCCACGTTTTCCCGGTACAGAACCGTAGGGATGAAGGAGACGAACGTGGGTACGTAACCGGACCCGAGTGAGTCCCAGGTCCAGGTGCCAAGAAGGTGGGCCCGGGTGCGCGACTCCGCTTCCAACCGGTTTAACGCAGTGGTGGTGCGGGCGGCATCGGCGCGCGCCAGCGTCATGGGCAGCTTCAACAGAAGCAGCAGCCCACTGCCGAGCCTCGGGTGCTCGGTGTCGCCCACCGCCTGGAGCAGGCAAGTATCCGAGCCGAACGGAAACTCCGCCGTGAGCCCGTCTCTGCCGGCGTTGGCGTAACAGTTTGTGTGGTTGAGCATCTCCGCGATGCGAGCAAATTCATCGGTATCGGCCCAGGGTGATCGCCTGGCTCCGCGAGGAGCGACGATGTCGCGGACCAGGTTCAACATGTCATCCGGTTCGACGCGGGCGCCGCTGGAGGGATGGACAGACTGGTCGGCGACCGCGCCCAGGCGATTTCCGAGGACCTCCGCCATCGTCTCCGCCTCGATCACCTGGATGATGGCGCTGGGAGCGAAGAGTTTCTCAATGATCCAGTCGAACGTCTCCTGGTGGACGAACACGCTGGTGTAAAGCTGGATCTTCCGGTGCGGGACGTCGCAGACCGGCGTGGCAACCGTAGCGAACCGTCCCAGGGCCGCCAGTTTCTCTGCGACTGCAACTGAGAACGGCACGTCGCTCAAAAAGTCCGTCCGGGCCGAAATTCGGAACAGCTCGAAACCTTCATCCACGAAGCCAGGTTCGGACCATATTGTCTGGCGGTGGCGGTGCGCCCACCAGGAGAACCCCCGCTCCTCCCATACCGCCCATTTGCGATCCACCATACAGATCTCGTAGGTGCGGTGCACCGCCTCGATACCCAGGTCGTCCGGAGAGGTTCTACGCCGCATTCTGCCGCTGTTTCCTCCTTTGTGCTCGCCGAATCAGCGATTCCGCTCGTTCACCTGATACGGGTGGCCCCTGCCTCACCACCAATCGCCGGGGGACCGGCCGGCGGCCTCGCCTCACCGAAACCGGCCGGACGCGTACGCGAGCCGACATCGAGCATTTTCGGTTAATTGTTCAAATTCTGTCAAGCCGCACGAAAAAAGCCCATCCTGGCGGTCCCGGGGCTTCCCGTTTCGGCGTGCTCCGGCAACGTGGACGCCCTCCGTCCTGGCGCCGCATGGTTTGGTCCGGTTGCTCGCCGGACGGGATATTCCCTTGCAGATTCCGACACCCGGCGCGGTGGCTTCTGGGGCTGCCGGTAAAGATCCGCCCGCGGGCTGACGATCAAGATGGAGTGAGACCGCGATCCATGCGGAACGAAAGCGGAAGTGTGGGGGCACGACGGCACGGTTTTGGATTGCTGGTCGTACTGGCAGCGATGGGCGTGGCCGTGCTCAGCCTCGGCCTGGTGATTGATCTCAGCCATCTATACCTGGTTCGAAACACGCTCGGAACTCTGGCCGGTAACGCCGCCCTCGCTGCTGCTTATGAGCTGGACGGCACCTGGGACGGCATCTGGAGAGCGCGGCAGGCTGCGGCAGACTGGCGCCAGACCAGCAGCCGACCGGAGCTGTTCGGTTCGTTTCCCATTGTCGCGCTGCGCGCCGAGTTCGCCACCGGCCCGGAAGCACCCTACGCCGCGACGCCCGCAAGCGCCGCCGGCTGCCGCTTCGTGCGTGTCACCGCCACCGCCGAGGCGCGGTTGTTCTTCATGCCGATGATTCCGGGCGTCGGCGTCTCCCGGCGGGTCAGCGCCGCCGCGGTCGCCGGCCAGCGGATGATCCAGGCCGCCGGCGAAGGACTGGCGCCGTTGTCCCCGGCGGCGCCTGACCCCGGCGCGCCGGATTTCGGTTTTGTGGCCGGACAAAGCTACCTGCTCGAGGCTGCCTCCCCTCAGTCGGCATCCGGCTACGTTGATGTCGGCCAGAGCCTGGATGAAGCCGGCGCCGAGGATACGGTGGTCAACGGCAGTTATTACCTGCCGGAACCGCTCGGCGTTGGCAAGAAGCTGCAGCGCGTCAAGCAGCCGGTGGGACTGGCCAGGGCGCTGCGAAGACGTTTTCTTCAGGACACCGATACTGCCGCGGTCTCCTTCCCCGGCTACGCAGGTAATGGCCGGAGAATCCTGGTAGTTCCCGTTAATGATGGCTCCCGGCCCCCGGTCATCGTCGGCTTCGCCGCCTTCCTGTTGCCGGCTCGTTCCTGCCGCGGTCCGGAGGGCCCTTGTCAGGCAACCTACATCAATTCGTCGCCCGTACTGCAGGGCAAGAGAGCCGGCGCCGGTGGGCCGGGGCTTTACCAGGTGGGGCTGGTCCGGTAAGGGGGAATCATGACGCACTGCACCAGGAAACCGGGTTACGGGCGCCGCGGCAGCGGACTGCTGGAATTCGCCCTGGGCCTTCCGGCATTGGTCCTGTTGGTGGCCGGGCTGAGCCAACTGACCTATTCCGTTTGGGTCTACAACCGCCTGGCCTCGGCTGTCCGGGACGGGGCGCGTTATGCCGCCGCCACCTCCTTCGACGAACCGGGCCACCGGTTCGCCGGCCGGGTAAAGAACGTGGTCGTGTACGGCCAGCCCGCGCCCGGCCCTGCGGCGGCTCCCCTGGCGCCCGGACTTCAGCCAGGCAACGTCCGGGTTTCCTGGAGCCGCGACGCCGCCGGCGCTCCCCGCACGGTTACCGTCTCGGTTTCCGGCTATCGCCTGCCGGCGCTGCTCCAGTGGATGGAACTCTCCGGCCGGCCCCGCGCCACGGCCCGCTTCCTGGGGTGCTGGAAGCCCGCGCCGGTCCCCGGGCCGCGCTCCTGAGCCTCCCCCGGCCGTCACACCCAGGCAGACGATCCGGCGGAAACTCCAGGCCGGCTCCTTCTTCCAACCAGCGTAGCGCACGCACTGCCGAGCTCAGATCATGATATGATGAGAGGCAGAAGATATTATAGACCTATTAGCATATCTGTCCTGTCGGCCGGAGCCCAAAATGGCTCGCTCAGCCCGCCTCCATTGGCGGCGGCGCCGGCTTCGCCGCCGCTTTTGCGAGCGGGGGTAGGTTGGCGATGCTCCGGCTGTGGTGAAATAGAGGCAGGGAGAAGGCGCCAATGACCGGGGAACGCATCTGGCGGCAGCAAGCGCGGAACCTTCTGCACAGCCTGGTGCTGATGGCGGGCATGATCCTGCTGCTGGCCGCCGTCGGCTGGTTACTGGCCGGCGCGGCGGGCCTGATCGTGCTGGCGGTGATGGGCGCCGGGCTGCTGGTGGCCGCGCCCCGCGTGACCCCGGTTTTCCTGCTCCGCATGTTCGGCGCGCGGCCGCTGTCGCCGCTCGAGGCCCCTTCGTTATTTCAAATGGTGGAGGAGCTGAGCGCCCGCGCCGGACTGCCCGCCCCGCCCCGGCTCTGGTATGTCGCCAGTCCCGTCGCCAACGCCTTCTCGGTAGGCTCGCCGGAGGAGGCCGCCGTCACCGTGACCGACGGCCTGCTGCGTCATCTGAACGGTCGCGAGATTCTCGGCGTGCTGGCGCACGAGGTGGCCCACATTCGCCATAACGACCTGGCCGTGCTGACGTTGGCGGATCTGGTAAGCCGGGTGACCTTCTTCTTCTCCTGGATCGGCCAGTTGCTGCTGATCGTGAACCTGCCCCTGTGGTTGGCCGCCGGATACCGCATGCCCTGGCTGCCGGTTCTCCTGCTCTTGTTCGCTCCTTCTCTGAGCGGGATGCTGCAGCTCGCTCTGTCGCGTTCCCGGGAGTACGACGCCGACCTCGGCGCTGTCCAGCTCACCGGCGATCCCCGGGGCCTGGCCGCCGCGCTCCGCAAGATCGAAGCCCTGCAGGTGGGTTTTCTGGAGCGGGTCCTGCTGCCCGGCCGGCGCATTCCCGAGCCCTCCTTGCTCCGGACTCATCCGGACACCGGGGAGCGGGTCCGCCGCCTGCTCGAGCTGGAAGAGGAACTGGAGGCCGCCACCACGCCCGCCGCCGTTGTCAGCTCCTGGCCCGATCACGATTTGCCCGCGCTACCGCTGACCCAGTTGCCTCGGTGGCGCTGGACCGGCCTGTGGCACTGATTCCATTCCGCTTTCCCGCCAACCAACTCGCGGACGAGCGCCCGATCCTGCCGTCCGGCTCCGATTAGTGCCAAATTTTACGAAAATCTTACTTGACAGCGATCAGATTTTATGTAGAATGAAATGTAGAAAGCGGTGAGACCTGGGTGATCTCACCGGATCCTTCAACTTGTCAACATCATGAACTGAGGAGGTATGAGCATGTTCACGAGGATGTTTGAAGAGATGGACAGAATTCGTCGCGACATGGATCGTCTCTTTGAACGCCACTTCGGCTCGCGCTGGAGTGCGCCGGAAACCACCGGCGAGTGGACCTTCACGCTTCCCGTGGAAACCGGCTGGACGGATGACTACCTCAACTTGCGGGTCATCCTGCCCGGTGTCAAGGAGAAGGATTTCAACCTGACGGTTCAGGGCAACCAGCTCGTCATCCGCGGTGAGCGGAAGCAGCCGGAGAACTTCGGCCGTGACGACTCGGTCTGGCACGCCATCCCTTACGGGAAATTCGAGCGGGTGCTCGACCTGCCGAACGGACTGAACCTGGAGAAGCTGGAAGCCCGGCTGCACGATGGCGTCCTGGACATCCACGTGCCGCTGGCAGCCGAGGTGAAGCCGCGCCGGATCGAGATCCAAACCGGCGAAGAGCGCAAGCAACTCGCGGCCGCCTGAGCGAAGCATCATCGCCCGGAGCCGGGCTCCGGTCGGTGACCGAGGCCCGGCTCGCCACGGCGGCCTGGCCGGGCGGATCCAGCCGGAGCCGGCACGCCAGGAATCCCGCCCATGCCGATCAAGGACTACTACTCGATCCTCGGTGTCCCGCCCGATGAGAGCTCCAGTGGCATCCGCACCGCCTATCGCAACCTGGTGAAGCGCCATCATCCCGACGTGGCCGGCGCCGGGGAGACCGGGCGGTTCCAGGAGATCACCGAAGCCTACGAAGTCTTATCCGATCCCGACCGCAGGCGGCTCTACAATGAGCAACTGGCCCAGTCCCGCGGGGCGGTCTCGGCGTCTGGGTTGCGGCGTCCGGTTGGGGAAACCGGCAGCGGGACAATTCCTCTGCGCTGGCGCTCCAGCCCTCTCAGACCGGTCCCGGAACCAATGCGTGGCCGCGGGCCACGCCACTGGGGCGGAGCCGAACCCCTGTCTACCGAACCGGCCCGCGCGCTGGATCTGGAACTTATCCTGACGCCTGCCGAAGCCCGTCAGGGCGGCGAGTTGCCGGTTCGTGTTCCCGTGTTCCAAACGTGCCCCGCCTGCGGTGGCAGCGGCGAGGACTGGCTGTTTCTCTGCTCGGAGTGTTCCGGGGCGGGAGTGGTCGAGCAATGGGAGTCCGTTTCCCTCCGAATCCCTGCCGGAGTAGCCTCCGGCACGGTCCTCGAATTCCTCTTGCGCGGCCCGATGGCGGAAAGCCTCCGCCTGAGAATCCACGTGCGGGTGTCGCCGTACTGAGCTTCCTCGCGCCCTCCTTCCCCCTACGCAAAACGGCCGCTGCCGGGATGGCCGGCAGC
>CAZXVW010000228.1:0-6232 GCA_964644025.1 uncultured Solibacteraceae bacterium
AACGCGTTTCCCCTTCAAGTCGAGATCACGAATTGATAGTTTGGACATGGCTACCCTGAAAACTACGATATTAGCACGGGCGCGCCGGCGCGCCCGGGGAGGAACATCATGGAATACGGCAGGATTCGACTGACGGCGGCCGCCCTGGCGGCGCTCGCGGGCGGGCTCTGGCTGGGGCAAGCGACGACCAGCCGCCCAGCCAAGGTGATCGATGCTTCGCGCTACCCCTCAATCCAGGAGGCGCTGGACGCGGTTCCCGCCGGGGGCGGCCTCGTCAAATTGCCGCCCGGCCGCTTCGAGATCCGCGAACCGCTCCTGATCCGGCGCGGCGACATTCGCGTGGAAGGGGCGGGAACAGCCACCCACATCGTGAACAGGAACGGCGGCGGGCGGTCGGCGATCATCGTCCGCCCGGACGGTTATGAAACGGCCCGGTCCGCCTCCGAGCGCCGCAAGATGCGCCTCTGGCGCGTGCAACTCGCCAATTTCCGCGTCAGCGGCAATCGGGCCAGCGGTGACGGCGTTCTGTTCGCCGGCGTCGACGAGCTCCTGGTCCACAACCTCGCCGTCGATCACAACGGGGGTGACGGCATTCACCTGACCGATTGCTACGAGGACCCGCGAATTTCCGATTCCATCATCACTTATAACGGCGGCGCGGGCATCAACATCGAAGCCAGCCATGACATCGTCGTCAACGCCAACCAGCTCGAAGAAAACCGGGATGCGGTGCGCGCCATCGACAGCTTCAACCTTTGCATGAACGGCAACAACATCGACGACCACCTGCGCCACGGCGTGGTCATCGAAAACACCTACGGCTCCGTTGTCTCCGGCAACATGATTGAAGAGTGCGCCGGCGTCGGCATCGTGCTCGACCGCGATGATTACGGCATCACCCTCAGCGCCAACGTGCTGGCCCATAATAACGGGGGCGGCGTGGACCTCCGCGACGCCTGGGGATCGACGGTCAGCGCCAACACGTTCACCATCAACCCCGGCTGGAGCCTCCGCATCGGGCCGAAAAGCGGCCGCATCACGGTCACCGGCAACAACTTCAGCAACAGCTTCATCGGCGGCAAGACCCGGCGCGAGGAAGACTACACCGTCGCCTGGCCGAAGAAAGGCTACGCGGCCGGCGTGCTGCTCGATGGAGCCACCGACGTCGTCCTTTCCGGCAACGTCTTCTCCGGGCTGATCGAAGAAGCCGTCCGCTCGACCGGCGGGGCGAAGCGGATCGTGCTGACCGGCAACCTGGCCACCGACCTCGGCCGCAAGCTCGGCGGCCGCGTGCCGGCGTTCCGGTTGCCTGACGCAGAACACGTCGTTCGCGCTGACAATTTGGAGGAGTAGCCGCTGTTATGGGAAGCTCCTGCCCGGCGCTTGGTGGCGAATAGAGTCCGGGTGCGGCGCTCCGCTGATTTCCGGCCGCAAGCCGGCCAGGCGGTAGGCTTCGAGCAGCGCCCCGGCGGCCGGTGGATGTGCCGGCGGCGCGCAGCGGTTGCCTTCTTCCAACTCCACCAGGGCCCGGAACCGTTCCCGCAGCATCCCGCTCGAGAACATGCCCCCGGTGAAAGAGATCGTGACTGATTCGCTGTCGTGGAAGAGTTGGCCCCGGACGGCGCCAGCCAGCGCCGCGAGCTGCCGGGCGGCGTTGTGGAGAATCTGCCGGGCGATCGCGTCACCCCGGCGTGCCGCTTCGTCCACCAGGCCGGCGTAGCCCGCGATGCGCGGGCGCGGAAATTCGGTGGTGTAGAAGCGGTGCAGGAGTTCGTTCGCACTGGCCGTAGCGGTAGCTTCGAGCAGCATTGCGCGCAGCAAGGTGGGCGGGCCCCATCCTTCCTCGAACCGCAGCGCGGCGCGCAGCGCCTGCCGGACCAGATCGAAAGCGCCGCCCTCGTCGCCGAAGACGTAGCCCCAGCCGCCGGCACGGGCCGTTTTGCCTTCGCCATTGCGCCCGAAGGCAATGGAGCCTGTTCCGGCAATGACGATAACGCCGGGCGCTCCAGCGGTGGCGCCGGCGAGCGCGATCAGGGCGTCGTGCGTGACCAGCACACGCTCAGCGCGGATAATCTCCCGCGCCAGCGCTTCCTTGTCTTCGGCTCCGCCGCTGAAGCCCAGGCAGGCGGCCCGGAAACGGATGCGGTCCGCTTCGAGCCCTGCTTGCCGGCAGGCCGTCGTCACCGAACCGGTAACGGCCGCCGCGAACTTCTCCCGTCCGCCGGGCCCCTCGACGTGGTTGCAAGGACCGGCACGGCCGGTACCCAGGATGCGGCCCGACGCGTCGCCGATCAGCGCCGTTGTCGAGGACTGCCCGCCGTCGATCCCGAGGAAATACTCGCTCATCGCTTCCTCTCAATCGATCCGGTAAAGCCTGACGCCGTGCACTTCGCCGACCTGGGTAATTCCCCAGGCCCGCGGCCGCTGCCGGTAATCCTCGCGCCCGAATTCATCGGCATGGACCAGGAAATAACGCACGCCGGCCCGTTTCAGTTCGCTGGTGACCATCCGCCGGAGGCCCGCCGGGACGGGAACGTTCTCGATGGCGTACGTCTCGCTCAGCGTCTTCCAATCGCCTCCCGGCGCCATTCCTTCCAGGCGAAGGCGAATGTCCGGCTGGTCGGGAGAACACTCGATCACCACCGCGCCCGCGGTTTCCGGGCGGCCGAAGTCCACCTCGATGTACATGCCGTCAAACAATGCCTGCCAGCTCCGCCACCGCGTTGCCGGGCTGTTGTCGAAGGCGCGTTGCACGTCCCACGGGTTCGGCCTGGCCCGCAACCGCCACTGGGATTCCCGGGGCAATTCGCGCCCGCCGTGATAGACGCGGAACTCGGCGATGCTCCAGTCCTCCGGGCCGGAAGCGGTCTGGCGCACCCGGAGCTTCTGCAACTTCGCGGCCGGAAATGAGAACCGGATCCGCCGGGTCGGCTGGGCGGCAGGGTTGATCGGCGTCCATAACATATCGCCCAGCACTTCGTTGAACGCGGCCTGGTAAACCACCAGGATCTCGCGCGTGGTGTAAGCTTCCGGGATCCCGCTGAACATCAGCACCTTCCCGCCCGGCGGCACCTTCTCCTCCACCATCCGCGCCAGCGCGTAGTCGGGGAACTGCCGTCGCAGGAATCCATCCTCGCTTTCCATGCGCAACGCTTGTTTCCAGCGGATCTTGTCCACGCGCCAGGCGTGGGGATCCGAGTACAGTGGCATCACTGCGGGCCAGGAAAGCACGGCGTGCACGATCACCACCGCCGGCGCAACGGCGCGCCACCGCGTGAGGACCAGCCCGAGCGCCAGCGAAAGAAACGGCAGCGGGGGAATCAGGAACCGGGTGCCGATGTTGGCCGCATACGGCGCGCCGAACACCAGCGCCGCCAGCAGCAGCCGTCTGCCTCGCCGGTCCTCCAACGCCAGCAGCGCCAGCGGCGCGAGCAGGAACACGGGCCCCAGCAGGCCGCACAGAACGTTGCCGCGAACCGTCACCTCGAGCGGAATATCGCGGTGGCTTTCAAGCCCCGGGTAGTTGCGCATCATGCGCCCGTACGTCTTCTCGAACGATACGTGAACGTAAGGGTTCGGAAACAGCGAGTTGAAGAATGGGGAAACCGGATTGTTCAGCCAGATCCAGTTTTTCGCCATCCACGGCGCCACCATCACCAGCGCGCAGGCGCCGGTGACCAGCAACGGCTTCCAGGCCGGCCGGCGCGCCCGCCACAGTTTCCACGCGACGTATCCGAGCGCGAACGGGACGCTCACCCCGGCCGTGTACTTGGCCGCGTAACCAAACCCGGCCAGCAGCCCGATCGGTATCAGCAGGCTGCTCCGTCGGCTCTCGGCCCAGATCTCCAGCAGGTGGAACAGTGCAAACAGCACCGCCGTGGTAGCCACGTCGATGTAAGCCGTGCTGCCGTCGATACCGACAACCGGACTCACGAACACCAGCAGCGCCCCGACGACGCCCGCCTTCGCCATCCCGAACCGCCGCGCGTAGGCCAGCATGGCCAGCGGCAGCGAAATCAGGAAGAGGAAATGCACCAGCGCCGCCGCCGAGTGCCGCCCGAAGGCGTAGGCGAACAGATAGAGCATCTCCACGCCCTGGGAAAGGTTCGCGTACATGTTCGTGGTGATCCGTACGAAACCATGAGCGCGCCAGTATCGTCCCACCAGGCCCAAGTGGTACGCGCTGCCGTCCGGACTCATCTCCGGGGCCATCGCGTAGGAAAAGTAAAGAACCGCGAACGCCGCGAAAACCGCGGCGAAAAGGATTTTCCAGAACCGGGGCAGCGGCGGAAAACGCTCACCCCGCGGCCGCCAGGCACCCTTCCAAACTGCGCCGGCGCTGATCAGAATCCCGGCGGCCAGGAACACGCCCGGGTAAGCCAGCTTCACGGCGCAGAGGACAAAGACGAGCAGGCTGAGACACGCCGCGCCGGTAACGAAGGCCAGCGGCGTCTCCTCCTGGCGGAGCAGGCCCGGAGCAAGACGCCGTAACAGCATCCGGCCCAGCGCGAGGCTGGCCACCGCCGTGAACGCCGCTCCGAACAGGATCGAGAGAACCTCGGTCATCGCTTCACGAAGCCCGCCCGCTTCAGTATGATGCCCAGCTTCACGCCGTCGGTGGGGGAAACCCAGACCTTGTCCAGTTCCGCGCTGACGATCGTATCGCCCCCGGCTTCCAGCCACGAAGCCTGTACCGGCTTCTCGAAGTGCTTCTCCCCGTGCGTGGCGTAGGTTTCCCGCGCCAGCAGTCTCCCGTTGATCCGGAAGGAGACCGTGAGCGGGCCGGTCTGTTCAAGCACCGCGCCGGCGACGGCGAAATCCATGACGAACTTCAGGTTCTCGACCTGGTCGAGCACGAAATGCAGCGTCGGCCGCTGGCCGGTCCAGCGCCACTGGTTCGCCTCGAGCCCCCGCACGTCGCGGACAAAATACGAAGCGGCGTCCGCCGCGTTCATTTCCACGAAGCTCTTTTCTTCCCCGGCTTCGGCGGCCGTGAGCGGCTGGCGCTGCTCCGGCGGCGGGTAGCTTTCCGGATATCGCTGGCAGGAGGACATTCCCGCCACCATCACCGCCACCAGAACACTGGCCCCCGCCACCCGCCGGCTCACGTCGTCTTGTCCTTGGCGTAACAGAGTTCGTTCAGCGGACACTCGGCGCACCGGGGCCGCCGCGCCTTGCACAGCCCGCGGCCGTGGAGAATCAACTGGTGGGGAAAAACGATCCAGCGGTCGCGGGGAATGATTTTCATGAGGTCCTGTTCGATCCTTGCCGGATCCGAGTTCCGGCTCAGATCCAATCGGTTGGCGATACGCCGCACGTGCGTATCGACGACGATGCCCGCCGGTATCCCGTAAGCGGTTCCCAGCACTACGTTGGCTGTTTTCCGGGCAACGCCGGGGATCGTCAGCATCTCCTCCATGGTGCGCGGAACCTCCCCCCCGAAATCGCTGAGGATCTTGCGGGCGGCCCCGCGGAGCGCCTTGGCCTTGTTGTTGAAAAACCCGGTGGACCGGATGTCCGCGGCGAGCTCCTCCTGCGAAACCGCGGCGAAGTCGGCCACGGTGGGGTATTTCCGGAACAAGCCGGGAGTCACCTTATTGACCCGCTCATCGGTGCACTGCGCCGAAAGGATGGTCGCCACCAGCAGTTCCCAGGCGTTCCGGTGATGCAGAGCGGTGGTGGCGTTCGGGAACATTTCCTCCAGCGTGGTGAGGATCTTCTCCACGCGCTGCTTGCGTTCCCGAGCTGTCTTCGGGCGTTTCGGTTTTGTTTTCCCGGGCATAAGGCGGCGGGAGCTCCAAAAAATGATCTAATTATGATAGCATCGCGCCGGCGTTCAGCCGCCCCGGTTTCACTCTGGTTCCACGGTCAGCCGCACGGGCTGGTCCGGCTTCAGGGCGAGTTCATAGCGCCAGAGCTTCTCGCCGTCCATCTCTTGCGCAGCTTCGCCATCCCGCTGCACACGGTACCGCTTTCCCGCTTCGGCGGTGAACCATTCCGGGAACTGGTTGATCCGCGCATAGTCGAAGGGCAGGTGAAAGTAGTCCCGGTGGCGCGGGCGGTCGAACCGCAAGGTGCCTCTCCAGGGCCGGGCACAACGCAAGAAGACCTTGACAGACCCGCCGGCGTCGCGCACCGCACCCAGCTCGAGGTCCCAGCGCCACGGGGTGGCTGCAATTCCCTGCGTTTTCCAGAGCGCGTACATTAAGGCGGTTCGCGCGCTGTTGCCATC
>CAZXVW010000229.1:0-6226 GCA_964644025.1 uncultured Solibacteraceae bacterium
GTCGCGTGAGACGGCGCTCCCGGTAGTTACGTTTCCCTTCCGCTGCGGCGGCTAGCGTCCGGGGCTGAAGTGAACCCGCCGGTTCTGCTGCCAGCACTCCTCGTTGTGCTCGGTGCACTGCGGACGCTCCTTGCCGTAGCTGATAGTCCGCAAGCGGGAAGGCGAGACACCCATCTCCACCAGGAACTCCCTGGCCGAGGTGGCGCGCCGGTCACCGAGCCCGAGGTTGTATTCGGCCGAGCCGCGCTCGTCGCAGTGCCCTTCGATGGTGATCACCGCGTTCGGGAAATCCGCCAGAATGGACTTCAACGCGCTCGCGTTGCGGGTCATCGTCGCGCGGGCGTCGGAAGCGCAGGCCGCGGTGGCGCAGACCGGTTTCTCTGGCGCCGAACGGATGTTGTACTTATCGAAGTCGAAGTAGGCATCCTGCACCTCTTCGGCCAGCCGCTGGCTCAATGTCTTCTTCGGCGGTGGCGGTGGCGGCGGTGGTGGGGGCGGTGGCTGCGTCACATTCACCCGCGCGGTTGCGCTGGTGCTGCCTCCGGGCCCTTTCGCCCGCAGCGTGTAGGTCGTCGTGCTGCTCGGGAACACCTTCCGGCTCCCACTGCTCTGGACCGTGCCGATGCCCTGGTTGATCGAGATATCGGTCGCGTTCCGTACGCTCCAGCGCAGCGTCGAGGACTGTCCGCGCTGGATGCTGGACGGTTCGGCGACAAAAGTCGTGATCACCGGTTTCGGCGGTGCCGGCTTCGGCTTCGGCGGCGGTGGCGGCGGCGGCGGCGGTGGAGCCTTCTTCTTACATCCCGCCGCAATCAGAAACAGGGAAAACGCCAACAGTATGGCGCTGATGTTACGCTTGTTCATCCTGAACTTGCCTCCTGGAATCTAGATCACATTCTTGTTTGGTCATCTGCTCCACACAGGCTTTTCATTATTGCCTCTCGTGGTAAGCTGGCGCAACTGGGTTCCATCTCCCAGCATCGTCCATATCTGCGTCGAGCCGCTGCGGTTCGATGAGAACACGAGATGCCGCCCGTCCGGCGCCCAGCCGGGATTCTCATTCCGCCCGGCGCCATGTGTGAGCTGCACGTACTCTCTCGTCGCAACGTCCATTATAAATACATTGTAGTTACCGGGATCATATCCCTTTGTCCAACTGAATGCAATGTGCTGTCCGTCGGGATGCCAGGACGGATTCACCGCCTCGCCTTCCCCGTCGGTCAGTCTCACCACGTTGGTGCCGTTGAGATTCATCTTGTAGATTTGCGGCAGCCCGGACCTTCCGGAGACGAAAACCAGCTCGGTTCCCGTCTTTGGATTCACGGTCGGCTCGACGTCAATAGAGCCGGAGTGGGTGATCCGCTCCAGCCCGCTGCCATCGACGTTGCAAATGTATATCTGAGCATATCTGCCGGCCGCTGTCGAGGAAAAAACGATCTTCTTGCCGTCCGGGGTGAATTCCGCCGTGGCGTTCATCGAGGCTTCCTGGTTGTAAAACGGCAGCCGCCGGCCCGTCTCCAGCGAGTGCACGTACAGCATGGGAAGGCCGGTGGCGTAAGTCGTGAAAATGATCTTGGTGCCGTCGGGAGAGACGGCCGGGAACGTCGATACCGATCCGTAGCGCGTAATCTGCCGCTGGTGGGAGCCGTCGTAATCCATCTCCCAGATCTCCTTGGCGCCGGTGCGGTCGGAGACGAAATAGATCTTGGATCCGAGCAGACTCTGGAAGCCGAACTGGCCGAGAATGTCGGCGGCGAATTCATGCGCTACCTTCCGCGCACCGTTCTCATTGAGATCCCCGAAATAGAGCTTGCCGAAGACCTGGGCGTTGGCGATGTCCTGCTGGGTCACGTTGAACAGCCAGCCGAACAGAACGATCCGGCCGTTCTGCTCGGCCCCGTAGCCGATGGTCAGGTAGTTGGCGCTGACCGGCGGATCGGACCAGTCGGTCAGCCACGGCCCCTGGCGAGTCGGCTGGCCTCCCTTTCGGCGGGGCGGCCGCGGGGGGACGAAATCCTGCGGCCGCTGCGGAACTTCCAGCGGATAAAGGCTCTTCGGTACCATCCGGAAGAGCCCGGATTCCTGCAGGTCGCGGAACAAAGTTTCATTGAGGTCGCCCATCAACCCGGCAGCGCCGCCGGCTCCGCGGAGATCGGGAACGGCGATCGCCGCCCGCTCGCCTTGGGTGAGCTTGATGAGCACGTCGCTCTGCTGGGCAGTCAGCGTAAGCGCCGCGCCCAGGAGGGCCAGCCAGGCCAATCGGGTTGTTGTTTTCATCGTTTCAATTCAAACCAGAATTCGATGCGCGCCGCGTTCCGCTCGAAGCCCGCCGGCAACGGCGGAAACGGGCTGGCGTCGAGAATCGCGCGCTGCGCGGAATAATCCAGCGTGCTGTGGCCGCTGCGTTGAAGGAAGCGAAGATTCCGCACGCTCCCGTCACGAAGAATCTCGAACGTGATGATGACCACCGGCGCGCTTCTCAGCCTCGGATCCACCTGGGTGGTGTTCCAGGCCGCGGCCACCTTCTGGCGCAAGATCTGAACGTAGTAGCCGAAACGGGTCCCGAACGGGTTGCCCGTGCCGACCCCGACGCCTCCCCCGCCCGACGTGCTCCCATACATCGGCGTGTTGGCCGCCGCCCCGCCGGAACTGTAAAGCTGGTTTTCCCGGGGCACGGTCGCGTTGCTCGCCACCTGGCGCCGCGGACGCCGGGCCGGCGTTCTTCGTACCGGCTTGCGGCTCTTGATCGGAATGGCGTCGGGTTCCTCGGCGGCGGCCCGGCTCTGCTGTTTGACCTGCGGCGGTGGAGCGGGCACGCGGGACTGGGTGTCATTCGCCACCGGGTTCACCCGCCCGCCGCGGCGCGGCAGCGGGATCTTGCTCACCGGGGTGATCGTGACCGCGGCGCCGCCGAGCGAATTGGGGTCGCCCCACGGCACCACCTGCGAAACCGGCAGCCAGTTGTAAACGACCGCCGCGGCGAGTACCGTCGCGTGAAGCAGCATGGAACCGAGGAAGGGATTCCGGAGCGATTCCGGCCGGTCCAGAATGTCGTGACGGGCCGCCATCACTTCTATTATCGCCGTCTCCCGGCCTCATCCATCGGTTGGGTGACCAGCCGCGGTTCGATCTTCGCCTCGGCGAGCACCGAGATCACCTGGGCGATCGGGTCGTAGATGGTGGCCTTGTCGGCGCGCACGTAAACCGCCCGCGTTTCCCCGAACCGCTTCCGGATGGCCGCCGCCAGCTCGTTGATGTTGACCGGGGTTTCGTTCAGGTAAAGCTCGCCGTTCTGCGTGATGCTGATGACCGGCAATTCTTCGGTGGTATCCTTCACCTGCTTGACTCGCGGAACCTCGATTTCGAGGCCGAACTCCATCACGTGAGCGGTCAGCATGAAGATGATCAGCAGCACCAGCACCACGTCGACCAGCGGCACCACGTTCATCTCCGACATGGTGGGGACACCGCGGAAGCGGCTGCGCCCCAGCAGCCCGCCGTTACCTGGTGAAAAGGCCATGCCCGGTCAGTCTCCAAAACTTCGTTCGGCGAAGTTCATGAACTCGAGCGCGAAGTCTTCCATCCGCGCGCCCATCTCCCGGATCACGTTGCCGAAGTAGTTGTAGAAGATGGCGGCCGGGATCGCCGCGCCGAGGCCGAGCGCCGTGGCGATGAGGGCCTCGGAGATGCCCGGCGCCACCGCCCGCAAGCTCGCGCTGCCAGCCAGTCCCAGGGCCGAGAACGCGTCAATGATGCCCCAGACCGTGCCGAACAGGCCGATGAAAGGACTCACGCTGGCGACGGTGGCCAGCCAGTTCATATTGTGTTCCAGCTTGGCCACCTCCTCGCTGATCGCCAGTTGCAGGCTTCTCTCCAGGGCCAGCTTGTTGGTCAACGTGCCGCGCGCGCTGACCTGGCGCTCAATCTCCTCGTAGCCGAATTCAAATACGGTTACCAACGGCGACAGGCGATACTGCTCCACCGCCAGCGCCACCGCTTCCAGGCCGTTCGCCTTGCGAAACGCCCGCAGGAACTGGCGGTTGGTCAGCCGGGCCTTGCGGAACACGTTCCACTTGGAGAAGACAATGGCCCAGGAAAGCACGGAGAAGATCAGCAGCAAGATCATCACCGCAATGGGAAGTGGCTTGGCCCTGCTGACCAGTTCCCACAGGCTTACCTGCAGCAAGAGGGCCGGGGATGAATAAAACGGCAACCGAACTCCTTTCTCAAAGACACTATCATACATGGAGAGGCGGTCCGGCCGCCGTTCCGCCCTGAACACGAACCGGCGGAAATGTTTTCCTCGCCAGCGCCTCTCCGGCCGGCTCCCACGTCCACGGAAGGGAAACTTCGTATAATCACCTCAGATGCTGGTCGAGCTCGTGGTGAACAACTACGCCGTCATCGAGCATCTCCGCGTGCGCTTCCATCGCGGTCTGAATCTGCTCACCGGGGAAACCGGCTCGGGCAAGTCCATCGTGGTGGACGCGCTGGCCCTGCTGTTCGGTGGCCGGGCGTCGGCCGACATGATCCGGACCGGCGCTGACCGGGCCCGAATTTCCGGCATCTTCGAAGTGCCGGACGAGGAGGAATTCAGTGCGATTCTCGCCGGCGCCGGCATCGAAACCGAGGACGGCGAACTGCTGATCGAACGTGAGATTCTCGCCGGCGGCAAGTCGCGCGCCTTCGCCGGCAGCCGCCCGGCGACCGCCGCCCTGCTTCGGAAATTCGCCCCGCTGCTCGGCGACATCCACGGCCAGCACGAACAGCAGCGCCTGTTCTCTCCCGAGGCCCAACTGGAAATGCTGGACGCCTTCGCCGGAAATCAGGAGCTGCTGGCGCGAACCGCTTCCGTGTACCGGCAATGGAAGGCGGCCGGCGAGGAACTCGAGCGGCTGGAGACCTCCGAGAAGGAGCGGCTCCGCCTGGCCGACCTGTGGGCTTTCCAGCTTAAGGAGATCGACAGCGCGGCGCTGCAGCCCGGCGAGGACACGGCGCTGGAGAACGAGCGGCGCGTGCTGCAAAACGTGGCCCGGCTGGAAGCCAACATCAGCGCCGCCTACCAGGCGCTGTACGAGGCGGCCGACTCAGCGCTGGCGCGAATCCGGCAGGCCCGCCGGGCGCTGGAAGAGATTTGCGCCATCGACGAAAGCCTGGCGCCGCTGCGCGACAGCCTGCCGCCGGCGGAGATCACCGTCGAGGAAACCGCCCACGAACTCCGTCATTACCTGGGCCGCCTGGAGGCCGACCCGGCCCGCCTCGAGGAGATCGAATCGCGGCTGGCAACGCTCGAAAAGCTCAAGCGCAAGTACGGCTCCACCATCGAGGAGATCCTCCGCTACCTGGAACAGGTACGAGCGAACCTGGCCTCCAGCGAATCGGCCGAGCAGCGGCGCGCCGCCCTCCAGCAGGAGCGCGAGCGGCTGGCGGAAGCCTTCCGGGCCCAGGCCGCGCGGCTCACCGGCCGCCGGCAGGAGGCGGCCCGGAGGCTGGAGAAGCGCCTGGAGGAAGAGCTGCGCTCGCTGGCCATGGAGGGCACGAGGTTCCGCATCCGGCTGGAGCCGGCGCCGTGGTCGGCCCGGGGCGCCGACCGGGTCGTTTACTTGGTATCGCCCAACCCGGGCGAGGAGCCGCGGCCGCTGGAAAAGGTCGCCTCCGGCGGCGAACTTTCCCGGATCGCGCTGGCGTTGAAGACCTGCACCACGGTCTCATCCCGCTCGGCCGCCGCGCGGGGGCGCGGGCCCCGCACCCTGGTCTTCGATGAAATCGATTCCGGCGTCGGCGGGCGTGCCGCCGAGACTCTCGGCCGCCGCCTCAAACGACTTGCGGCGGGCAGCCAGGTCCTGTGCGTCACCCACCTGCCGCAGATCGCCGGCTTCGCCGATCATCATTATCTGGTCAGCAAGCGGGAAGTCCGGGGCCGGTCCGTGGCCGCGATCAAGGAACTCACCGGCGAGGCCCGCACCCGGGAAATCGGGCGCATGCTCTCCGGCCGCCGGCTCACCGAGGAAGCCGTGCGGCAGGCCGAACAGCTTATCAAGATGGCTTCCGATTAACGGGAAAAGGCGTGTCTGGCGGAGAGGGAGTCCGTCGAACTAACGTCCATGGAATTCCGCGCTCATCCGTAACCTGTATTCATATCAAAGGGTTTATCGTCCCTGTCTGTTCAACGGCGTCCTTGACTTTCCACCAACATCCAGATACACTTTGAGGAAGAGATTGTGGA
>CAZXVW010000230.1:0-6213 GCA_964644025.1 uncultured Solibacteraceae bacterium
ACTCGGAGTCCAGCAAGAGCAGCAATTGGTTGAGCCGGAACCGGTTGCCGGCGCCAAAACCGGGCTGGTATCATGGGGAGGAAACTCGCACAGCAGTAAACAGAAGGAGTCTACCCTAAATGGCAATTAAAGTAGGTATCAATGGCTTCGGCCGCATCGGGCGGAACGTGGTTCGCGCTGGTTTGAAGCACCCCGAGATCGAGTTCGTGGCGGCCAATGATCTGACCGACACCAAGACGCTGGCCCACCTGTTCAAGTACGACTCGGTTCTTGGCCCCGTCGATGCGGAAGTGAAAGCGGATGGCGATGCGATTGTCGTCGACGGTAAGAGGATCCGCGTGTTCTCGACCAAGGACCCGGCCGAGATCGACTGGGCTTCGGTCGGCGCGCAGGTCGTCGTCGAATCCACGGGCCGGTTTCGGACCAAGGAAGACGCTTCCAAGCATCTTCGGGACGGCGTGAAGAAGGTCATCATCTCCGCCCCGGCCAAGAACGAGGACATCACGCTGGTGCTGGGCGTGAACGAGGGAACCTACGACCCGGCCAACCATCACGTGATTTCGAACGCCTCCTGCACAACCAACTGTCTGGCCCCGCTGGTAAAGGCAATCCATGACAAGTTCGAGATCATCCGTGGGTTGATGGTCACCATCCACAGCTATACCAACGACCAGCGGATCCTCGATTTTCCGCACAAGGATCTCCGACGCGCCCGCGCCGCGGCCGTCAACATCATCCCCACCACTACCGGCGCCGCTAAGGCGATCGGGCTGGTGGTGCCCGAGTTGAAAGGCAAGCTGGATGGTTATTCTGTGCGGGTTCCCACGCCGAATGTCTCCCTGGTCGACCTGGTGGCCGTAGTGAAGACGCCGACCACCGTGGAAGAGGTTAATGCTGCGCTGAAGGCCGCGTCGGAGAACGAACTCAAGGGCATCCTCGCCTATACGGAGGAGCCGGTTGTGTCCACGGATATGATGCACAACTCCAACAGCTCAATCGTGGACGCCACCCTGACGAAGGTCATCGACGGCACGCTGGTGAAAGCTGTCTCCTGGTACGACAACGAGTGGGGTTATTCCTGCCGCGTGGTCGATTTGATCGAGTTCGTGGCCAACAAGGGCCTGTAAACGCCGGCGCGCCTCCTGGTGGCCGGACACCCGACCCCCAAACTCCCGGTGCTGTTGTTCGCAGTGTGAGTTTGGGGGTCTTGCGTCCCGCCACGCGAATCGGCGTGGGAAAATGAAAACTCATGGCTAGCATCAAACGGGCTCTCATCAGCGTTACGGACAAAACGGGGGTCGGCGATTTCGCTCGCGGCCTGGCGGAGCTGGGCGTCGAGATTCTCTCCACCGGCGGCACGGCGCGCCTGCTCAGCGAGCACGGCGTCGCCGTGAAGGAGGTCTCCGAGGTTACCGGCTTCCCGGAAATGCTGGACGGGCGGGTGAAGACCATCGATCCGCGGATTGCCGCCGGGATTCTGGCGGTACGCTCCCGCAAGGAGCACATGGACGCGCTCGCCGCGCACGGCATCGCGCCGGTGGACATGGTCGTGGTCAACCTGTACGCTTTCGAGAAGGTGGCCGCCCGGGAAGACGCCCCGGTGGCCGAACTGATCGAGAACATCGACATCGGCGGGCCTACGCTGATCCGGGCCGCGGCCAAGAACTACCAGGACGTCGCGGTGGTCGTCTCTCCGGACGACTACTCCGCCATTCTCGACGAGTTGAGAGCGAACGGTTCACTTTCTCTCGCCACCCGATGGGAGCTGGCGAAAAAAGCCTTCTCGCTCACCGCCGGCTATGACCACGCCATCGCCGCGCGCCTCGGGCGCATCAGCATCGAGGACTCCCGCTTCACCGACCGCATCGAACCACTGCCGGCCGTGCTCGACATCCGGGCCGGACGGCGGCTGAGTCTTCGTTACGGCGAGAACCCGCACCAGGCAGCGGCGCTGTATTCAGAGTCCGCGGAAGGGATCGCCGGCGGGAAGAAGCTCCACGGCAAGGAGCTTTCCTTCAATAACCTGGTGGATCTCGACGCGGCGTACCACCTGGTCTGGGAATTCGAGGCCCCGGCCTCGGCCATCATCAAGCACACCAACCCGTGCGGATGCGCCATCGATGAGACGCTCGCGGCCAGTTACCGCCGCGCCTACGCGGCCGATCCCATTTCCGCATTCGGCAGTGTGCTGGCCTTCAACCGTCCGCTGGACGAGGAAACCGCGCAGGAGATCGTGAAGACCTTCGTTGAAGCGATCGCGGCGCCCGAGTTCACGCCCGCAGCGCTGGCCGTTCTCACGCGAAAGAAGAACCTGCGGCTGGTTCAGCTGAGCAAGCCGGCGGCCGAGCCCCTGGTCATCAAATCCATCAGTGGCGGCCTGCTCGCTCAAACCCCGGACGTCAAGAAACTGGTGCGGAGCCAGGCGAAGGTGGCCACCGAGCGTCAGCCTACTGAGACAGAGTGGGCGGCGCTCGAGTTCGGCTGGACGGTGGTGAAGCACGTCAAGTCCAACGCGATCGTCTACGCCGAGCCAGGAAGGCTGGTCAGCGCCGGCGCCGGGCAAATGAGCCGCGTGGACTCAGTGAAGGTAGGCGCGATGAAAGCCGTGCTGCCGCTGAAAGGAACCGTGCTGGCCTCCGACGCGTTCTTCCCGTTCCCGGACGGCGTAGAAGAGGCGGCTAAACACGGGGTGACGGCGGTGATTCAGCCCGGCGGATCCGTGCGTGACCAGGAGGTCATTGCGGCGGCCAACCGGCTGGGTCTCGCCATGGTGTTCACCGGCTTCCGCCACTTCCGCCACTGACAGCCGGGCGTGCCCGGCCTTCGACGCCTCGCTAGCAGCGCTGTGCTTCGGCTGATTCGGAGCGCAGATGGGAAAGGCCGTATTCGAACCCCTTGTCGAACGCCCGCAGGTTCATGTCCTCGGTTCCGGGGGGCACGGAATCCAGCACCGCCTTCCGCATGGCTTCCGGGCCGATCAACTTGGTGACGGCGCTGAAGAAACCCATCATCACGATGTTCAGCACCAGCCGCCGGCCGATTTCTTCGGCCAGCCTCGTAGCCGGCACGCCGTGAGCCTGGATGCCGCGTCCCAGATCGGGGACACTGACCAGGTCCTGTTCGAGCAGCAGCGTTCCGCCGTCTCTCAAGTCCGGCGCGAACTTCGCACAAGCATCCTGCGACATCGCGATCAGCACGTGTGGCCGGGTGAGGTAAGGGTAAAGAATCGGCTGCTTGGAAAGAATCACCTGGGCGCTGCAAGCGCTGCCTCTGGCCTCCGGGCCGAAGCTCTGCGTCAGCGTCGCGTAACCGTCCTCGAAGATCGACGCAGCCTTGCCAATAATCATCCCTGCCAGGATTACGCCCTGCCCGCCAAAACCGGCGACGCGAATTTCCGTTATTGACATGTCAACTCCTCGGCGCGAACGTAACGATCTCCCAGCCGCTCGGACAACTCCTGGTCCATGGTTGCGAGATAGCTCGGGCGATCGCGTTCTACGAACTTGCCCACGATGATCTCGTGGCTCATGTCCAGGCCCACCTCAGCAGTGGAAGCGCCGTTCCTCACCTTGCTGCGGGCCTTGTACATCTTCATGGCCGCCAGCCCGTCGCCCTGCTTGTTCCGCCGCTGGAACAAGGTGGGGCAGGGTGAGAGGACCTCAATGAAGCTGAACCCGCTTCGCTTCAACACCTCCTTCATCGAGCGGGTGAGCTGGCGGACGTGAAAGGTGGTCCAGCGCGCGACATACGTCGCTCCGGCCGCCTCGGCGAGGTAGGGCAGGTTGAACGACGGCTCGTAGCAGCCATAGGGGGCCGTGGTCGTGATGGCGTGCCGCGGCGTGGTGGGCGCCATCTGCCCGCCGGTCATCCCGTAAAGGAAATTGTTGATGCAAATTACCTTGAGGTCCATGTTCCGCCGGGCGGCGTGAATGAAGTGGTTGCCGCCGATGGCGAACAGGTCTCCGTCGCCTGCGTACACGACCACCGTCATCTTCGGGTTGGCCAGCTTCAGTCCGGTGGCGAACGGGATCGCCCGCCCGTGGGTCGTGTGGAAGGAATCCAGCTTCAGGTAACCGGCCACACGGCCCGAGCAACCGATTCCCGAAACCACCGCCACCTTGTCCAGGTCCGCCTTGGACTCGATCAGGGCGCGCACGAAGGAATTCACCGACGTCCCGATTCCACATCCGGGGCACCAGATATGCGGAATCCGATCCATCCGCAAGAAAGGTTCGACAGGATTGCCTGCGACTACTTGGGTTGCCATTACTTGGCTGCCTCCTCGATCGCTTGGAGAATGTCTTCGGGGCGATGAACCGAGCCGCCCGCATGGGGAACCGGAATCGCCTTGGCCCGGCCCGCTGCCACGCGTTCCACCTCGCGCACGATTTGCCCCATGTTGATTTCCGGTACCACGAAGGCCTTCACTCGTGCGGCCACCTTCCGGATATGATCTTCCGGGAACGGCCAGACAGTGATCATCCGCAGTTTGCCCACCTTGAGGCCCTTGGCCCGCGCCAGCTCAACGGCGCGCTGGGCCACCCGCGAGGTGATGCCGTAGGAGAGCACCACCACGTCGGCATCTTCCAGCCCCTCTTCTTCCAGCATGGTGATCCGGTCCACCGCCCGAAGAATCTTGTCCCGCAGGCGGCGGATCAGCTTGTCCTGGGCCTCCGCGTTCATGGCCGGGTAGCCGCGTTCGTCATGCGTCAGCCCGGTGATGTGAAACCGGTAGCCTTCACCGGCCCGAACCATCTCCGGTATCAGGTCCTCGCCCGCCTGGAAGGGAAGGTACTGCTCCGGGGGAAGCTTGGTCATGCGGCGGGGGTAAATCTCAATCTGGTCGGCGGGCGGGATAATGACCTTCTCGGTCATGTGCCCGACCACCTCGTCCATCATGAACATTACCGGCACGCGGTATTCCTCAGCCAGGTTGAACGCCTTAATGCTGAAATCGAAGCATTCCTGCGGCGAGGAGGGCGCCAGCGCGATGATCTCGTAATCGCCGTGGGACCCCCAGCGGGCCTGCATCATGTCCGCCTGCCCCGGCAAGGTGGGCAAGCCGGTCGAGGGCCCGCCACGCTGCACGTTCACAAACACGCACGGCGTCTCGGTCATCACCGCCAGCCCGATGTGCTCCATCATCAGCGAGAAGCCCGGCCCGGAAGTGACCGTGAAGGCCTTGGCCCCTCCCCACACCGCGCCTTGAATGGCGATGGAAGAGGCCATTTCATCTTCCATCTGGATGAATCGACCGCCCACTTGCGGGATTCGCTTGGCGAATCTTTCCACGACCTCGGTGGACGGCGTGATCGGATATCCTGCGGCAAATCGCGCACCTGCGGCTAGGCACCCTTCTGTACATGCCTGGTCACCATCGATGAAGTGCGCTCCGGTGAGAACTCCTTTTGGATCAGCGGTCATTTCTTATCTGCCTTCCCCGCGGTAGGCCCGCTATTCTTCGTTCCATAGATTGCAAAATCCGGGCAGTACATCCCGCACAGGTCGCAGCCGCTGCACTTCTCTGCGTTCACGATCTCCGGCGGGTGATACCCCTTCGTATTGAAGGCCGAGGAAAGAGCCAAGACGTCGGTGGGACAGAACTCGACGCAGAAGCCGCAACCTTTGCAGCGTTCCGCGATGATTGTCACCGTACCCTTTGCCATTTTTCACGCTCCCTGATTTGGGGGAAATCACGCAACTCCCCCTTATTATGTTGCACGCTGTTTACCAAAGCGAGACCGCACGGGAAACGCAGCGCCGCCGGAAACGAACAATCAGGGCGGCCGCTCGCGCCACTCCTCCGGCGCCTCTCCCTCCGGCAGCAGTTCTCCCTTGTCGAGATAACGGATCCGGGAAGCCGTGCGGGCCGCACGAGGGTCATGAGTCACCAGCACGATGGTCTTGCCGAATTCCCGGTTCAGGCGGAGCAACAATGTCAAAACCTCCTGGGCAGAAGCGCGTCGAGGTTGCCGGTTGGCTCGTCGGCGGGGACCACGTCCGGGTCGGTTACGATGGCCCGGGCGATCGCCACCCGCTGTTCCTGGCCGCCGGAGAGCTGCCGGGGGGCGTGATCGAGCCGGTCACCGAGACCAACCAGTTCCAGGGCATGGCGGGCGTGGTCCAGCCGTTCCCTCTTCCCGAGCCTGGTCAGCTTCAGCGGCAGTTCGACGTTCTCCAGAGCAGTTAGCACCGGGATCAGATTGAACGTCT
>CAZXVW010000231.1:0-6203 GCA_964644025.1 uncultured Solibacteraceae bacterium
GGACCTCCAGCCCTCAACAGAATAGCACAAAAATGTCACTAAGTGAACAGTATTGGCCCTAAAGCAACTCCGCCGTGCTGAAGAAGAACGGGACTTCGGTGGCCGCCGTTGCTGGCGAGTCCGAGCCGTGAACGGCGTTGCGCTCGATGTCGGTTCCGTAACTCTTTCGAATGGTGCCGCGCCCGGCGTGGGCCGGTTCGGTGGGGCCCATCAGCGCGCGCCACTTCGCAATGGCGTTCTCGCCCTCCAGGACCATGACCACGCAAGGCCCTTCGGTCATAAACTTGACCAGGCTGCGGTAGAACTTCTGTTTCCGGTGAACCGCGTAAAAGGCCTGGGCTTCCGCTTTGCTCATGCGAAGCTTCTTCATGGCTACGATGCGAAAGCCCTTCTTCTCGATGATGCGGATGATGTCGCCAGTGTGGCCGGCGGCCACGGCGTCCGGTTTGATGATGGCGAAAGTGCGTTCCATAACGTCTCTCGTAACGATACAGAGCACGCGAAGGCCCCTTCCCGGTTTCGCAGCCCTGCAGGAAATATCAGTTGGACAGCCTGCCTTGCACCCTTTCCCCGATTTCGGCCGGTGTTTCGCAGACGGTGATGCCGGCGGCCTTCATGGCGGCCATCTTGTCGGCGGCCTTGCCGGAACCGCCGGAAATGATGGCCCCGGCGTGGCCCATGCGGCGTCCCGGGGGCGCGGTCTGCCCGGCGACGAAGCCGATCACGGGCTTTTTCACGTTTGCGGCGATGAAGGCCGCCGCCGTCTCCTCGGCGTTGCCGCCGATCTCGCCGATCATGACGATGGCGTGGGTGTCGGGGTCGTCGTTGAATAGCTTGATGGCGTCCACGAAGTTGGTGCCGATGATCGGATCGCCGCCGATGCCGATGCAGGTGGACTGGCCGATGCCGAGAGCGGTCAACTGTCCGACGGCTTCGTAGGTCAGCGTCCCGGAGCGCGAGATGACGCCAACATGACCGGGGTGGTGCACCTGGCCCGGCATGATGCCCACTTTGCACTTTCCGGGGGAAATGATGCCGGGGCAGTTCGGCCCGATGAGCCGGGTATGGCGGTCCTTGAGGAAGTGCCACACCTGGATCATGTCCGCGGTGGGAATGCCCTCGGTGATGCAGACCACTAGGGCGAGGCCGGCGTCGGCCGCTTCCATGATGGCGTCAGCGGCGAACGGCGGCGGCACGAAAATGACCGACGCGTTGGCGCCGGTCTCGCGCACCGCCTCGGCGACGGTGTTGAAGACAGGACGGTCCAGGTGCGTCTGGCCGCCTTTGCCGGGAACGGCGCCACCGACGATGTTGGTCCCATAGGCGATCATCTGCTCGGAGTGGAAAGTCGCCTCCTTTCCGGTGAAGCCCTGTACCAGGAGCCGGGTGTTCTCGTCGACGAGTATGCTCATTGTGCCAACCTCACGATTTTCTCCGCTGCGTCTTTCATCCCCTCGGCCACCGTGAAGCGGAAGCCGGAATCGGCCAGGATGCGGCGGCCTTCTTCCACGTTGGTGCCTTCCATCCGGACGACGACCGGGATGTTGAGATCCAGGTCCTTGGCGGCGGCGACCACGCCGGTGGCCAGACGGTCGCAGCGGAGGATGCCGCCGAAGATGTTGATCAGCACTCCCTTCACGTTCTCATCGGAGGTCAGGATGCGGAAGGCGTTCTTGATCTGCTCGGCGCTGGCGCCGCCGCCGACGTCGAGGAAATTGGCCGGGTTGCCGCCGGCGTACTTGATGATGTCCATCGTGGCCATGGCGAGGCCGGCGCCGTTGACCATGCAGCCGACGTTGCCGTCCAGCTTGATGTAGTTGAGGTTGTACTTGGACGCCTCCACCTCGAGCGGGTCCTCCTCATTGAGATCGCGCAACTCGAGCAGATCCTGGTGGCGGAACAGCGCGTTGTCGTCGAGGTTGATCTTGGCGTCGAGGGCGTAGACCTTCCCCTCGGTAGTGAGGACGAAGGGGTTGATCTCGGCCAGCGAAGCATCGACCGCGTCGAACGCCCTGGCGAGCGCGGCCATCGCCTGGGCCGCCGGGCGGATGGCCTTTTTGGGCAGTCCCATGCCGAAGGCGAGCTTGCGGGCCTGGAACGGGGCCAGCCCGATCCCCGGCTCCAGCAATTCCTTCAACAGCAGCTCGGGTGTTTTCCGGGCCACCTCCTCGATCTCGACGCCGCCGGCTGAAGACGCCATGAACACGTTCTTTCCCTGGGCGCGGTCGAGCACGATGCCGAGGTAAAGTTCCCGCTCGATGGGCAACGTTTCCTCGATCAGCACCCGCCGGACGAGCCTGCCCTCGGGACCGGTCTGGTGCGTGACCAGGGTCATGCCGAGCATCTTCGCGGCAATTTCGGCGGCCTCGGCGGCATTGGCGGCGACCTTCACGCCACCGCCCTTGCCGCGGCCGCCGGCGTGGATCTGCGCCTTCACGACGACGCTGCCGCCGATTCTCTCCGCGGCGGCGCGGGCTTCCCCGGCCGAGAAGACCACCTCGCCTCTCGGCACGGGGACGTCATGAGCGGCCAAAATTTTCTTGGCCTGATATTCGTGAATCTTCATGGATTTGTCCCTGTGCTAGGATTGCAGTTGAAAGCAAGATCACTACTATATCATGTCGCTGTTACCCTTCCTTCATCGGGTCGCCGAGCGCGAAAACCTGAGCGCCGCCGAGGCCGAACAGGCGATGAATGTCATCCTGGCGGGTGAGGCGACGACGGCCCAGATCGGGGCGTTCCTGGTGGCGCTCCGCATGAAAGGGGAGACCGGCGAAGAGGTTCTGGGCTTCGCCCGGGCCATGCGGGCGAAGGCGACGCCGGTGGAGGTGGGGCTGGCCGGCGAGCCGTTGCTGGACGTGGTCGGCACCGGCGGCGACGGTCACGCGACTTTCAACATCTCGACCACGGCGGCCTTCGTGGCGGCGGGCGCGGGCGTCAAGGTGGCCAAGCACGGCAACCGCTCGATCTCGAGCCGGTGCGGGGCGGCGGACGTGCTCGAGAGTCTCGGCGTGCGGCTGATTTCCGATCCGGTCCGGATGGGGGAGGCGGTGCGCCGGGTAGGCATCAGCTTTCTGTTCGCGCCGGCGCTGCATCCGGCCATGAAGTATGCCCAGCCGGCCCGGCGGGAGCTGAAAATGCGGACGGTGTTCAACCTGCTGGGGCCGCTTACAAACCCGGCCGGGGCCACCTGCCAGGTGGTGGGGGCGCCCTCACCCGAGGCGGCTTCACTGATGGCGGCGGCGCTGGCGACCCTGGGGCTGGTGCGGGGCTTCGTGGTACACGGAGCCGACGGGATGGACGAGATTACCACGACCGGACCGACGCTGGCCCTGGAAATCCGCGGCGGGAGCATCATCCGGCACTCGTTGCAGCCGGCGGAGTTCGGTGTGCCGCTGGCCACGCTCGAGGAGCTGCGCGGCGGCGACCATGCCGAGAACGCGGCGATCACCCGGGCGGTTCTGGACGGGGAAAAAGGGCCCCGGCGGGACATCGTGGTGATGAACGCCGCTGTAGCGCTAGTGGCGGCGGGCAAGGCGAAGGACTTCCAGGAAGGCGCGGAACTGGCGGCCGCGGCGATCGACTCCGGCGCGGCGCGCCGGAAGCTGGCTGAGCTGGCCGCCTTTACCCGGCAGGAGTGACGGCCGCCCCCGATGCCGGGGGCTGCGGCGCCCGGTTAATGGGAGCCGGCGTGGCGTTTCAGGATCTGCGGAAGGTTCTGCGAAAAGGCCGATCGCGTCATGACGATATCGCAGCCGGCGTCATGCGCTTGCCGTTTCAGTTCGCCCTGCACGTGTGAGAGGTACCCGATCAGGCTGATCCTCTTCAGCTCCGAATCCTGTTTGATCTGAGTAATCACCTTCAGCGGGTCCAGGGTCTGGCAGTTCAGGTCCAGAATGATAACAGCCGGATGATCGGCGGCCCTCTCCAGCACATCCTGTTCCGACTTAACGAAGTCCACGCTCAGGCCCGCGCGCTTGGCGGCGTCGTTGATCTTGACGGTGAACATCAGGTCGCCAACCGCCGCCACCACCTTTTTCTTGTAGCGTTTCGGCATACCAGCTTGGGAATAGGATTCCGGCGTCTGGGGAACACGGTTCCTGGTACCAGTCTTGACCGAATGGTACGAACGTCGGTAGGTAACTTCGATCTTACCGAGATCGGTGGCGGGTGCGCAACTGCGGCCGCGGAGCCGGCGATCGTCAGGGCCGGCCTACCTAGTCATTGTTCTTGCAGCGGCGCCGTGAAGTAAGGGTCCGGTTCGGGCACGGCCTCGCCGTCCTTGCGCGGCGAGGAGGCACCGAACTTGACCCCGGTCGCGGTGTTGTACAAGACGGCCTGGCCACCCCCGGTAGGCGAATCGAAAGCCCCCAGCATCTTCAACTCGTGTCCCATTTTCCGGAGCGCCTGAAGGGTGGCGGCAGGAAAGCGATTCTCGATTTCGACCTCGCACCCGCCGAAATCCAGCCTGGTGAAGCGCGGGGCTTCGAGCGCCGCCTGTATGTTCATCCCGTGATCCACGATGTTGGAGACAAACTGCGCGTGGGCCTGCGCCTGGTTCAGGCCGCCCATGATGCCGAAGCCGATGTGAACGTCCCCCTTTTCCATCAGCGCGGGAATGATGGTATGGAAAGGACGCTTGCGCGGCGCGACGGCGTTCGGGTGCCCTTCTTCCAGGGTGAACAGCGCCCCGCGGTTCTGAAGGTGGAACCCGCAACCATCCACGATCACGCCGGAGCCGAAACCCTGGTACAGGCTCTGTATCAGCGAAACGATGTTGCCCTCGCGGTCGACCACGGTCAGATAGATCGTATCTCCGGCGCCGCGCGGGGGATTGCCGGGTTTGACCTGGCAAGCGGCCTTCGTTTTGCTGATGAGGTCGGCGCGGCGGGCGGCGTACTCTTTCGACAGCAGGCCGCCGACGGGGATCCGGGAGAATCGCGGGTCGCCCAGGTAGCGCTGCAGGTCCTGGTAGGCGAGCTTCTGGGCTTCGATTTTCAAGTGCAAAGTTTCCGCGCTATCCGGCGGCATCCCGGCGAGCGGAAAGCGTTCCATGATGTTGAGCATCTCGAGCGCCGCCATGCCCTGGCCGTTGGGAGGCAACTCGTAGACCTTCCACCCGCGGTAGGTGGCGGTGATCGGCTCCACCCACTCGGCTTCATAGTCAGCCAGGTCAGCGGGGGCGAGAACGCCCCCGAGCCGCTTCGAGGTCGCCAGGATCGCGCGGGCGATCGCCCCGCGGTAAAAGGGCTCGGCCCCATGTAGGGCTATCTGGCGCAGCGTGTCCGCCAGCAGGGGGTTGCGAAAAACTTCGCCGACCGCCGGCGCCTTCCCCCCGGGAAGGAAAATGCGCCGTGCTTCCTCGCTGGCCGAGAGCTTCTTGACGGCGGATCGCCAGTAGGCGTGGATCCACTCGGTCACAGGAAAACCGTGCTCAGCGTAGTAGACGGCGGGCTGGAACAATTCCGGCCACGGCAGGCGGCCGTAGCGCCGGTGCAACTGCTTCCAGCCTTCGACGCAACCCGGCACGGTGACTGACAGGATTCCCTGTTCCGGCATCTGGTCATATCCTTTGTCGAGCAGGAGTTCGCGAGTGAGCGCCTGGGGGGCCCAGCCACTGGCATTGATCCCGGTGATCTTGCCGGTGGCGGCGTCGCGGCGGATGGCGAACAGATCGCCGCCGATACCGTTGCTCATCGGTTCCACCACGCCCATCACGGCGTTGGCGGCGATCGCGGCGTCGATGGCCGAACCGCCGCGGGCCAGGATCTGGGCGCCGGCCTGGGAGGCGAGCGTCTGGCTGGTAGCGACGATTCCTCTCGTCGTAATCACCATCGAGCGCGCCTGGGTGCGGCCGCTGGCGAGCGCCGAAGACATGGTGGCGAGGGTCATGATGGGAACAAGACAAAGGAGTTGGCTGGAGGACATGGCGTCATTCTGGTCTTCGGGTTGATTGTACCTGTTCCGCGAATACCCTGAGGCGAACCAACGCGGGCGGCGCGGGCCGTAATCCGCTCATAAGGTGCCGCCGCGGACCAAATAAGCGTTTCGGCGCTAATCGCCAGCCCGTTCGTCCAACTGTCGCCACATTTGAATCGCTTTGTCATACAAATGACGTTGCAACAGATAGTCCAGGTACCGCCCGGCGAGTTGATCGTCATTGTATCCCAGCGCCGCCAACCTGTCCCATCCGCGCGCCACGT
>CAZXVW010000232.1:0-6137 GCA_964644025.1 uncultured Solibacteraceae bacterium
GCGGCACGCGTATTCCCACTCGGCCTCAGTGGGGAGCCGGTAGCGGCGCCCCTCCTTCTTGCTCAGCCACCGGCAGAACGCAACGGCGTCATCCCAGCTTACGCCGCTGGCGTAGTCTGCAAACGGGCCGCCGGGCTGGTAGTCCGGATCGAACTGACGGTACTGTTCCGCGCTGACCTCCTGCTCGGACAGGTAGAAGGCGTGTGAGATGGCCACCCGGTGCGCCGGTTCCTCATCCCAGTCGCCATGGAGCAGCAACTCCGGGCCGTGGAGCCCGGCCGGCGGAGTCGGGTTCAGTCTTCCCATGGTGAACGAGCCGGGCTCGATCCGGATCATCTTCATCCCGAGCGAATTGGTGAATTGTTGGCCCGTTGGCGCGCGCCCGCACGAGGTGAGCAGCGCGGCAGTGAGAAGCGCCACTGCTGCGATTGTGTATTCGGCAGGATGCCGATGGTGTCGGTTGCTCTGCTTCATCAGTTCAATCTCCATGGGCGGTGGCCCAGCCGGCACGAGCCTCGCACGCCCACTCAACCGGCGGCCGCCTCAGGCGGCGGCAGCCCCGCCTCCCGCTCCACTTCGTCCAGGTACGCGATCAGCCAGTTGCCGTACCGCTCGTGGTAGGGATCGTAGGCAATTGTTGGGCTTCGAACCTTCACGGTGTTGAACAGGCCGCGGTGATGGAACAGCCGCTTGTAAAAATGAATCGAGATGTCCAGGTGCTGGTGCGTGAACGCGAGCACCGGAAGGATCTTGTGAAACCACTTCCTGGCCTCGTCCAGATCGCCCCGCTCATGAGCCTTGAAGATGCGGACGTACAGCCCGGTCATCGCGGTGGGCATGAAGACATCGACCCCGCGGTCCAGCGCTTCGATCATCTGCTCGGCGGCCCAGCCGCCGGAAACATGCAGCCGGCCGCCGGTGGCCGCGAGCACGGCCGAGTACTTCGGGCCGGCCGGCGCCACCTCCACCTTGAGGCAGCGGAAGGCGGGAATGGTCTCGAACAGATCCTGGATCAGGCCGACTGAGAGCCCATACCCCTGCCATTCCCAGTCCTGAATCATCAGCATTGGCATGCCAACCGACGCGAGCGACCGGAAAAACTCTCTGATGGCGTTGTCGTCGCCCCGGCGGGTGCGGGGCGTTTCGGCGAGCACGCCCTCGCAACCGGCGGCCAGCGCCGCCTCGGCGGCCTGGAAGCTTACCTGTTCCTCGGCGGCCGTGCAACCGGCGATCAGCTCCGCCCGGCCCCGGGTATGAGCACGCACGAAGCGGATCAGCTCGATGCGTTCGGCCAGGCTCAAGTCGTAGACTTCCGCCGCGTAGGCCGGCGTCAGGAAACCGGCCGCACCCTCGGCCAGGTGACGTTCCACCAGCCGGCTCAGGCAGGGAAAATCAATGCGGCCGTCATCATCAAACGGCGTGTTGAGGCTGACCACCACGCCGCGGAGGGGGTATTTGCGCTTTGCCGTCATTGTGTTTCATCGATCATCCAGCTCGCGTCAGCCTCCGCCGCCGCGGCCCGGAGCCGGCAAAGGACTAGCCTGAATGCGCCGTTCCCCCTCTTGGACCGCGTCCAAGACGGCGCGGATGATTTCCTCCTTCTTTCCCGGCGTCATGCGGATGGAGGGCGTGGAAAGGCTCAACGCGGCCGTTACCCGGCCCTTTTCATCCCGCAGCGGCGCTCCGCAACAGTAAGCTCCCAATACTGATTCGGCTCTGTCCTCGGCGTAGCCCTGGCGCCGGATGCGCTCGTATTCGGCGAGAATCTTCAGGCGGTCCACCACGGTGTTTTCCGTCCGCTGATACAATCCGTTCACGTGAAGAATATGATTGATCTTCTCCCGTGTCTGAAACGCAGTGATCGCCTTTCCCAGCGAACTGGCGTATGGTTGCAGCACCCGGCCCACCGTGTTGGTGATGCCGATCTCATGGAAGGTCTGGATCG
The DNA here is from genome assembly GCA_964644025.1 of uncultured Solibacteraceae bacterium. Lineage (GTDB taxonomy): Bacteria > Acidobacteriota > Terriglobia > Bryobacterales > Bryobacteraceae > CAZXVW01. Next base: position 1,946 of record CAZXVW010000232.1, read on the forward strand.
TGTCGATGACCTCGATCTTGTCCTCGAACAGGAACGCGGTACTGGCCGTTTCGTTGAACCGGTTGCTGAGTTGCCGCAGCAACGGGTGAATTGCGGCGGCGATGACCTCGGCCCGCTCCCGCAGCTTCCCCCGCACCAGGCGCGGGGCCAGATGGTAGGAACCATCCTCGTTGTGCAGCAGGTACCCGCGCGCGGTCAGCGTACACAGGATGCGGAACAGAGAGGATTCCGGGAAGTTTCCCAGCCGGCTGATTTCGGTCATGCTGAGAGCCGTTTCCCCGTCCGGGAAACATTCCAGCACATCCAGGACTCGGGCGGCAGCTTTGGAATAGCTCGCAGCACCCACCGCCCCACCGGCTTGCTGCCGGCGCTGTGTCTTCGGGCGTCTCCGACGAGGACTCTTTGGCGATACCGTTCCGGTTGTCACATGCGTCTCCTCACCGACCTTATCAAGACACTGGGCTTCAATGCCAAGAACGCCCTCGGATGCGATATCCGTGTAGGCCGCTGGCGCCGGGGCCGCCCGGCAAGATTATAACTTCCAAAATGTATCTCTACTTTCACTTTCGTCGGCTATCGTTAGCATATTACAGTAGTTCGGGCAGTCCGTCAAGAGTAGACTGCTTCCGGATTTTGCCACAACGGACCCGGCTCCGGCCCGAGTTGATTTGTTAACCGATTGATAGTTCAATATGTTACGAGTCCTACCGAGGCGGCGGTGGGCCGTTTGGCAAAGCCGGCATAGCGATTTCCGGGTTCGAGTCCTCCGGACGCGGCAACCCCGGCCAGGAGCGAGAGTCGGCCTGCGGGACAGATTGAACCGGGCCGGGAGCGCCGACAGGGGGCCCGTATAGCGCCGAATTCGTTCAGATCGACCGAGTAGTTTCCAGATATGGCGTAATTATGGGTGCAAGGACCCGAAAAGTCTTGACAGCTTCCGAACTCTGCCATATACTTCCAGGTAGAAGTATCATTGATGCCGATATGCCGGTGATCGCAACGCTTTGGCGAGCCATAGCAGTATCAGCGCATCTGTGAGGTGGGATGTTGGAACGAGCAATCCTTGAGCAAGAACTTCTGCCCACGGCCCGGCGGCCACATCTCTTCGACACTGCGGCAGAGCCGGGCGGCAAGAATCCCTCGGGGCGTTTTCCGACTTCAGGAGTAAGGAGAAACGTGATGCGACGAGTCCTATTTGTTTTCAGTGGTGTGATGTGCGTGCTCCTGCTGGCCGCGATGGCCCAGGGGCAGGTCATCACCGCTACGATCTACGGCAGCGTAACGGACCCGGCGGGCGCGGTGATTCCGGGCGCCAAGGTGACGGCGACGAACACCGGCACCGGCGCGGCGGCGACCACGACCACGAACGAGGTGGGGGAATTCACCTTATCCAGCCTGCAGCCGGGAACCTATGAACTGACGATCGAGGCGGACGGCTTCAAGGCGCAGAGACAAACCGGCCTGGAGCTGGCGGCGGGCCAACGGGCGCGCATGAGCTTCCAGTTGCAGATCGGCGCGGTGACCGAGAGCGTGGAAGTGACCGGCGCGGCCCCGCTGGTGAACGCCGTGAACGCCGAGCAGCGTTCGAACCTCGAAGCCGTCCAGGTCCAGGATCTGCCGATTGTCCGACGCGATTGGAGCAGCCTGCTGAACCTGGGTACGGGCATCAGCACCTCCGGCGGGCAGGTGCGGCTCAACGGGCTGGCTTCGGCCGGATTCCGGCTGACCGTGGATGGCACGGACGCCACCATGGACAGCGAGATGCCGGCACTTTCCATGTACGGGAATTTCAACTTCATCAAGGGTGTCAGCACGGAAGCGATCGACCAGATCAACGTGGCCAAGGGCGTGGCCTCGGCCGAGATCGCCAACACGATGTCGGGCAACGTGAACATCATCACCAAGAGCGGCACGAACGAGTTTCACGGAAGTCTGTTTGAGCTGAACCAGACCGAGAACCTGAACGCCAGGAACCAGTTTCTGTCGAGCAAGACGCCGATGGTCTACAACCAGTTCGGCGGCTCGCTCGGGGGGCCCATCATCCGCAACAAGCTGTTCTTCTTCGGCGATTACGAAGGGTACCGGCAACGAGGATTCAAAGCCCTTCACGACGATGTTCCGACCAAGGAATTCCGCGAGCTGGCTCATTCGAAGAACCCAATCTATGACAACATTCTCTCTGTTTTCCCTCTCCCGAACCAGCCTTACGAGCCGGGCGCCATTACCGGCCAATGGGTCGGGTCTGGCTCCGAACAGGGCAGCGACAACCACGTCGACGCCCGCGGTGACTGGCACATGAGAGACGACCTCATCCTCAGCGCCCGCTACACCAGGAGCCGGCCCTTCAAACTCAATCCCAGGGTGGTTTCGGCCAACAACCGGACGTATCAGGGGCTGGCCGAGCAGGGTACGCTGAACGTGTTGTACGTCAAACCGACCTGGACCTCCGAGAGCAGGTTCGGCGCCAACGTCAACAACGTGAACCGTCTGGATCACCTATACAGCCTCTATGAGAAGGACGCCTCCTACGCCGGCATCGGCGGAGGCGCCTTGGGCTTCGGCACCGACGGCGAAACCTATTACAAGGCGGGGAGCACCTGGTCGCTCGAAGAAATCATCGCCATCACCCGCGGCCGCCACTCGATTAAGTATGGCGGACTGTTCATGAACACCCACGGCTCGCGCGCCAACATCGAGACCCCCCAGGTGCATTATTCGACCCTGGAGGATTTCTTCAACAATATCCCGAGCGGACGGCGGGTGACCATGGGCGTCAGCGAGTACCTAATGAGCACCTCAACGGTGGGTGTATTCTTTCAGGACGACTTTAAGGTAAGCCGGAGACTGACGCTGAACCTTGGCCTGCGGTGGGATTACTACGAGGTGCCCGATGAGCGGGACGGCCGTTTCTTCAATCGCGACCAGCCGTTCGGCACCGGCCCGTACCTGCCGCCGGATCAGATCTGGAAGGCCGACTACAACAACTTTGCTCCGCGCCTGGGCTTTGCATACAGCGTGGACGATGAAGCCAAGACCGTCATCCGCGGTGGGTTCGGCGTCTACACCAATCCGCATACCTTGTTTGGCGGCCCGGTGGACATCGTCCGCAACGCGGTCGATGAACCGTTCCGGGTGAGTTTCAACCGCGCGGATGTCCTCGCCCCGGGTGGCGACGTGTTCCGTTTCCCGATCAGCAACGAGAAGGTGGCCGCCTTCATGAAGCGGCCTGGCGGACTGCAAAGCGACACCGCGATCGACACGAACTATCCTGCCCCGTTCAGCTATCAATGGACGCTCAGCCTGCAGCGGCAATTGGCCCGGGATCTGGTGCTCGAGACGGCTTACGTGGGCAACCGCGGGGTGAACCTGACGATGGTCCGCTACTGGAACCAACCGGACCGGGTGACGGGCATCCGGCCGTATCCTTGCTGCACGGAGTTCCGCTACCGCGACCCCGGTGAATCCACGCACTACAACTCCTGGCAAACCACCTTGCGGAAGCGCTTCTCCCAGGGCTTTTCCTTCAACGTCAACTACACGTTCGCCAACTCGATGAGCTACACCAACCAGGGTGATCTTCTGCTGCCGGCTTCGGTGCAGGATATCTACAACGTCAAGGCGGACAAGGGCCCGGTTGACAGCGACATCCGTCACCGGTTTGTCACCGACTTCATCTACGAACTGCCTTTCGCCAAGCTTTCGGCTTCCGATTCCGGAGCCTCGCGGCTGCTGCTGCGAGGCTGGCAGATTGGCGGCGTATTGACCGCCCAGACCGGCAGCCCAGTGAATGTGACGCAGCCGTCGGCGCTGGTGAGCAGCCGGCCGGATTACATCGGCGGCAAGCCCACCTTCGACAACGCCACCGAAACGCTGGTGGGCATCAACAAGGCGGCGTTCGCGCTGGTGCCGATCGGCGAGGTGAGCGGGGTGCCCATCCGGCCCGGCAACGTCGGCCGGAACGCACTGCGGGCCCTGGGAATGTGGAACCTGGATCTGTCGCTTTCCAAGGCTTTGCTGCTGACCGAGTCGATGAAGCTGAAATTCACCGCCGACATGCTGAACAGTTTCAACCACACGAACCTCTCCTCGCTGGAGAGCCGCATCACCCGGTCGAGCTTCGGCCGGTACCGGGCAACGCGGGGAGCGCGAGTTGTGCAATTGGGCTTGCGCCTGACGTTCTGAATCCTTCCTT
>CAZXVW010000233.1:0-6121 GCA_964644025.1 uncultured Solibacteraceae bacterium
CTCGGACTGGAGCCACTGCCCGCGGCTGTAAGGCGCCTCCAGCCCCATCAGCCACTGGGCGCAAGCCCAGGCCTTCTCCACGGCGCCGAAGGCATAAAGGCGCGCGTTCCACAAACACCGCTCGGCGGCGGGAATTTCCGGCCAGACCTGGTCGGGTTCCAGCCCGAGTTCAGTGAGTACCGAGAGCATCGGCCGGCCGAACCAAGTGCATTTTCCGCTGTCATCCGTCAGCTTGGGGTCGTCCCGCACGCCGTAGACGCGGATGACAACTCCTCTCCGTCCGTCCTGGAGGCGGACCGGCGCCTGGTGGATCACGGTTTCCTCGGGGATGTCCACCGGTGCGGGCAACTCGGCGAGCCCATGGAGGATGGCCCCGCGGCCGGCCCGGACCGGGGTTTTCAGGTCACATTCAATGACCAGCGAACCCGGCGCCAGTTCTCCGCCGGCGGCGAGCACGGCGTCCACCATGACGCCAGCGGACTGGATGCCGGGGGGATTCACCACACCCAGACGCTGCTGCGCGGTGTACAGGCGGCTGAAACTGCTCTCCCCGGTCATCAATCGCTGAAAGTGGGAGGTGGTTCCGACGTGGGTGAACTCCCCGTCCACCAGGGAACACCAGAAAGGAACTCCCCGGAGCGCGCCGGCAAGTTCGTGCAACGCCGGCGGGTCCTGGGCTGTGGGCCACCATTCGCCAGTCAGCGCCAGGGTTACGTGACGATAAAGGTCAATCACCGGCCGCCGCGCCGGCTCCGCGTCCAGCACCCCCGCCCCGACCTCCCAGCGCCCGCCGGCCAGGCGTGCTCCGGCCAGCGCGGTGAGCCGGGCCGAAATCGCCGCGTCAAAGCGGAGCAGGCCGATGTCCAGGGCCACCTGGTCACCGGGAAGCAGTCCGCCGGCGGCCTTGATCAGCGCCAGAGAGGGTTTCTGCAGGAAGGAATAGACGCGCCCTTCGTCGCCGATGACGTAGACGCCATGCTGGCTGCCGACCTCCACTGGCTGCCGCATGGCCACGCCGCAAGCGCCGGGCCGGTCCCAGTCCAACTGCTCAGCCGGGAAGGTGAGGATCACGTCTCCGGAAGAGATGAGCAACCCGGAGGAAAGCTTCTCGACCCACAGGGTCGACAGAGCCAGCGTTTCATCAAACACCGTGCTCACGTCGCCCCAGGGCGTCTTCACCGGCAGGGCGCTGAACAGCTTGCCGGCCAGGGAGTACTCGGGAAGGCGCCGGGAGTCGCCGCCGGAATGAATCATCAGCACGCGCTGCGTCCTCCACCAATCCTCAAGGCTGCCCCCGGCCTTGCCGGCGAGCGCGTTCCGGGCTAGAACGCGCAAGGCATTGAGTGTGGCGCCTCCGCTACCGACTCTGGCGTCGTCCGGATCGGGAACCACGTGGTAAACGGTCTCCAGAGGCAGCTTGCCCGCCTCGCGGCGGCGCTGGATCTCGGCCCGGTACCTCTCGGCCTGCCTGGCGGAGCTAGCAGTGACGATGACAGCGGTCCACCAACAACCCGCTGGTGAGGGTCGCGCGACCCGATCCACGTAGGCGCGCCGTGCCTGCTGGGCGATCTCGCTCAGATTGACTGGCTGGGGGCCGTGGCTGGACATGGCAAAGACTTCCGCATCCTGTTTCGTTGACCACACAGCCTTTGCCGGCCGTGGTATCAACGCGTGCACTATACTACTATTCTTCCCGCACCGCGGGAAGAGGAGTTCAGAAATGGAGACTACCTCATGATAAAGCGGAAACCGGCCGAGGCGGGAACCGTTGCCGGCCTGGCAGGGGTGGTCTTCCTGTCTCGTGTCATGGCCCGCCGGCGGGATCCAGGCACTTGGACCGGCGAAGCGATTCTGAATACCAACTTCGTAGTGAACTTCTCCCCAGGAGTCCCCGCGAAGTACAAGAACGAGAAGGACAACCGCATCCCCGCCGAGATGACCCGGTCATCTCCGGTCAGGGTCACCCAGAGATGAAGTGGCTGACCCCACGATTTTTTTGGAGGCGTCAGGATGAACCGTAATCGATATCGCGCGCCGTTACGCGCATTGCTCCTGCTGGCCTTGCCCGTCGTGCTGGCCGCTTCCGGCCAGTATCAAGTCAAGATTGAAACGGGGATGAAGGCGAAGATGCGCGACGGGGTTTCGCTGGTGGCCGATATTTACCGGCCGGTGGCTAAAGGCGAGTTTCCTGTCTTGGTGGAGCGGACTCCGTACAACCGCAAGGGCGGAGCCCGGCAAGCCCGGGAGATTGCTTCCTACGGCTACATTGTCGTCGTGCAAGATACGCGCGGCCGCTATGAGTCGGAAGGGGAGTTTTACCCGTTCCGGAACGAAACCAACGACGGCTACGACACCATCGAGTGGGCGGCCGCGCTGCCCGGTTCCACAGGAAAAGTCGGGATGTATGGCGGCTCCTATGTCGGCGCCACCCAAATGCTCGCCACCATCGGGAAGCCGCCCCACCTGGTCGCGATCTTTCCCTACGTAACGGCGTCGGAGTATTACGACGGCTGGACTTACCAGAGCGGAGCTTTCATGCAGTGGTTCGCCGAGTCCTGGACGACGGGGCTCGTGCAAGACACGTTGCGGCGCACAGTGAGTTCTGCGACACGTCCCAAGGACTGGGCCTGGCGTTTGCCCGTCGACGAGTACCGGTTATTGAAGCTTCCCCGGCCTGCGGACCTGGCGCCGTATTTCCGCGACTGGGTGGCCCACGAGACTGATGACCCGTACTGGAAACGGTGGAGGATCTCCTCGCATTACTCCGAGCTGGATCTGAGGGCCCTGCACGGGGGCGGCTGGCACGACATCTTTCTCAAAGGCACGCTGACCAACTACATGGGGCTGCACGCGAAGGCGAGGACACAGCAGGCACGCGAGGCCCAGCGCCTCCTCATCGGCCCCTGGGCGCACGCCCGGACCTCGCCGGAGGGCAAGGTCGGGGATGTGACGTTCGGCAAGCAGGCGGTCCTCGACATGGCGCAGACCATTCGCGCTTGGTCCGATTATTCATTGAAGGGAGTCCGCAACCAGTACGCCACCGGCGCGCCGGTCCGACTGTTCATCATGGGGGAGAATGTTTGGCGTGACGAGCAGGAGTTTCCGCTGAAGCGGCAGCGGCTTAGGAGATACTACCTGCACTCGGCCGGGGGCGCCAACAGCGTTCGCGGGGATGGGTCCTTGTCAACGGTCAAAGCCGAGCGGGAGAAGCCCGACCGATTCGTGTATGACCCGGCCGACCCCGTGCCCACAATCGGGGGCCGACTATGCTGCGCCAACGACGCCCTCCCGCCCGGACCGTTTGATCAAAGCCCGAATGAATCGCGTTCCGATGTGCTTGTTTATTCCACTCTGCCATTGAAGCAAGGAGTGGAAGTTACCGGGTTCGTTCGTCTCGAGTTATACGCCGCCACCAGCGCGGCCGACACGGACTTTACGGCGATGCTCGTCGACGTAGACCCGTCCGGCTATGCCCGTTTCCTGACCGACGGGATTGTCCGAGCCCGGTACCGCGATTCGCTGGAGAAAGCCGACCCGATTACGCCGGGCAAGATCTACCGCTACGACATCGACCTCTGGGCTACCGGCAACTATTTCCGCCCCGGCCACCGCATCCGGCTCTATGTTTCCTCGAGCAATTTTCCGCGGTTCAACCGGAATCTCAATACGGGCGAGCCGCTCCTGGGTTCGACCGGCATGGTAAAGGCCTCGCAGACCATCTACCATGATGCCGCGCATCCCTCGGCGCTGGTCCTGCCGGTGATTCCCCGGTGAAGGACGCGGCTGAGGCCGGGTGTAGTCCGAGGACGTCACGGTTGCCAACAAGGGCGAACCATCATGACCTGGGGATTAACGCCGCGTGAGATGGGATGCGAGACTGATGCACCCGGAAGAACTCTTACAAGTGAGGCTCGATCATCTTCTCCACGTCGGATTTTCCGACTACGCCAACGCGCTGTTCGACAACCTGGCCTCCCTTGAACAGCAACAGCGTGGGAATGGCGCGAATGTTGTAACGCATCGCCGTTGCCCCGTTCTCGTCCACGTTCAGCTTTCCCACCTTGAGCTTACCGTTGTAAGCCTCAGCGACGGCCTCTATCGTCGGAGCCATGTACAAACAAGGGGCACACCACTGGGCCCAGAAATCCACGAGAACCGGGATATCAGATTTCAGTACCTCTTGGTCAAATCCGGCGTCAGTGAAAGTATATTCAGATGCCATGCAATATCTCCCCTAATCATAATGATGAAGGATCTGGGTGAAAGGATTCAAACCGGGCGAAACGGTAACATGGTGGGGAGACGTTGCCGTGCGGGTTATCCTTTTCATGCTGGCATTGTTCGCGGCCCCGTTCTGGGAGACCACCGGCCCGCGGGAATGGAGTGATGCCGAGCTCCAACAACTTCTCCACAACTCTCCCTGGGCCCGCACGGACGAGAAAGGATACGCCCAAATGTACCTGGCCAGCGCGCGGCCGATGCGGGAGGCGGAGGCGGAACTCAGGAGGAGGAACCCTCCCACCGGTGCGGCGGCCGAGGATCCCACCGCAGACGAGTACGCTGAGTTCATGAGGGACAATCCCGGGGCCTATATCGTTCTGGCGGTTCAGGTAAGGCGCCCGCTCTTCCTGGAGGACCCGAGGGAGATCCGGTCCATGGAGAACAAGTGCGTGCTCGAGGTCGGCAAGCGCAAGTACAAGATGGTGGGCCATTTTCCGCCGACGGCGGCAGACCCCTATTTGCGGCTGGTCTTCCCCCGGGTGGTAAAGCCATCCGACAAGATGTTCTTCTTCGAACTGTACGTCCCCGGAGTACCGAAGCCTTTCCGGCGACTGGTCTTCGGAGTGAAGGATCTGTACTATCGGGGCAAACTCGAGCTCTAAAGGCTCAGGCCTTCTTGGCCGCCGACTCCTCTCGCCCCATCTTTTCGATTTCGTTGAAGTAGACGCGCCGGCCTTCGTCCATGGCCAGATTGGAGAGCATGACCGCGACCGAGTCCGCCAGGCCCACCTCGAGATCGGCCAGCGGCCGCTTACCTGTTCGGATCGAGTCAAAGAACCCGAGCAGCTCAGTATCCACCGGGTTGCGCTCCTCCGGAACCATGATGCCTTTCTTGTACAACCACATCTTGGCGTACTTGAGTTCGCGGGACAGGAAGGACTCCTGGCCGGTGACGGCGTTTTCGTCAAACAGCAGCGGCCAGCCGCGGGTCCCTTTGCCGGTGCTTTCCAGGGTAGCGCCGGCCACGGCCGGTTTCTCGGCGGCTTGTTCCTGCGTTTTCTTCAGTTCCTCGGGCCGCGGCTCATAGAACCACAACCCCAGGGCCGGCTCCTTGTCTGCTCCCACGGTGATGTGAATGGTTCCCTCGGTGCCCATGATCATCTCTCCGAATTCGGTCCGCTGACTGTAGAACAACGGGAGATGCTTGTTGGTGCAGATGGACATGTAGACCAGCTTGCGGCCTTTCGGGTACTGGTAGACGAGCTGGATGTTGTCGTAGACATCGCGGCCGTCGTGCATGAAGTCCAGGCCGCCGATACCGGTCACAAACTCCGGATCCATTCCGAACATCCAGGAAGCGACGTCAATCTGGTGCGAGGCCAGCTCCGCGGTGAGCCCGCCGGAATACTCCCGGAACAGGCGCCAGTTGCGTTCCCGCTGGTGATCCGGGTACTGCTTCATTCGCCAGCCGGGATTCCGGTTCCACTGCGCATAAACGTGGGTGACTTCCCCGAGCAGGCCCTTGTCGATCATCTCCTTCGCCGTCTGGTAGAAGCGGCTGTAACGGCGCTGGAGGCCGACCTGCAGGATCTGCTTGGGCCGCTCCTCACACAGCGCGCGCAATCCGTGAACTTCCTCGGGCTTGAAGACAAGGACCTTCTCGCAGAAGACATGCTTGCCGGCGAGCAAAGCATCGCGGGTGATCTGGTAATGCAAATAAAGAGGTACGGCAATCACGACCCCGTCGACGTCCTTGCGGGCGAGGACTTCGCGGTAATCCTTATAGCCTTCCGGCTTGTCCTTGGATGTCTCCATGGCGCCTTGCAGGGCCTCGTCACGAATGTCGCAGACGGCGACGCAGCGCCCGCCGTCGAGCCCGTTGAAATGCCGCAGGAGATAG
>CAZXVW010000234.1:0-6096 GCA_964644025.1 uncultured Solibacteraceae bacterium
CGCGTTTACGATCCCGTCCACGACGACCTTGTCAAACCAGCCGGAGATGCGGGAGATCAGATACGTCGCGGCGATGACGGTCGCCTGATATGCCTCATCCACGTAGTACTTGTTCGCCAGGAGGCGGTAGAGCCACGAGCCGGAGGCGCGCCAGCTTTCCAGCGAGATCGTGCCCGCGCGGTACTTCCACCATGCAAGCGCAATACCAGCGGTGGCGAAGGCAAGCGAGAGCGCCACGCCGGGGATGTGCGCCACGTGCACCGCGTGCTCCAGCGCCTCCGCCCCTGCGGTCATGCCCGCTGCTGCCTCCGGCTTGGCAAGAAAGTGCCTGACCCAGCCCTCGGAAAAGGCTGTCGTTGGGTCGAGGTTGTACCAGAACCACACGCAGAACGTCGCAAGACCAATAAGCGGCACGGTCATGTTCCATGGCGACTCATGGATGTGGCGTTTGACCTCTTCGCCCTTGGCAAACTCGCCGAAGAAGGTCATGAACAAAAGACGGAACATGTAGAACGCCGTCAGCCCTGCCGCAAGAAAGCCTAAAAGTGGAATGAGGAAGTGCTGTGGGTGCTCGATGAAGCCGAAGGCGAACGCGCCGCCGAGGATCATGTCCTTGCTTAAGAATCCACTTGTGAAAGGCACACCGGAGATCGCCAGCGTCGCGATGGTCATCGTGGCGAAAGTGATCGGCATGGTTCTCCACAGGCCGCCCATATTGCGCATATCCTGCGGGTCGTTCTCGCCGGTTTCCGGGTTCCACTTTAATCCGGCATGCTCCAGCGCGTGTTGCATGGCGTGGATGACGCTACCGGAGGCAAGGAAGAGCAGTGCCTTGAAGAAGGCGTGCGTCATCAGGTGGAACAGTCCCGCCGAGTAGGCCCCCACGCCAAGGCCGAAGATCATGTAACCGAGCTGGCTGATAGTCGAGTAGGCCAGCACGCGCTTGATGTCGTTTTGCACGAGAGCGATGGAGGCGGCGAAGATGGCCGTTACCGCGCCGATCGTCGCGACGATTGCCGAGGTGTGCGGCGCCAGCGCGTACAGAGCGTGCGAACGGGCCACCATGTAGACGCCGGCGGTGACCATGGTGGCGGCATGGATCAGCGCCGAGACCGGCGTCGGGCCTTCCATCGCGTCGGGTAGCCAGACGTACAGCGGAATCTGGGCCGATTTGCCGGTGGCGCCGATGAACAGCAGCAAGGCCATGGCGCTCAGCACGCCGAAGCCGGCCGTTTCCGCCGGGAAGCCGCCCAGCGCCTGGTTGACATCCACGAACCGCACCGTGCCCAGCACGCTGAACATCAGCAGCATGCCGAGGATGAAGCCGGCGTCGCCGACGCGGTTGGCGATGAAGGCTTTCTTGCCGGCGTCGGCGGCCGACTTCTTATGAAAGTAGAAGCCGATCAAAAGATAGCTGCACAGCCCCACGCCTTCCCAGCCGATGAACAGCAGCGCGTAGTTGTTAGCCAGCACCAGCATCAGCATGAAGAAGACGAACAGGTTCAGATAGCCGAAAAACCGGTAATAGCCGGTGTCCGGTCCCATGTAGCCGATCGAATAAACGTGAATAAAGAAGGCGACGAAGCTGACCACCAGGATCATCACGCCGCTGAGCGGATCCAGCAGGAAGCCCATGTCGGCGGCGAATCGGGCTACCGCTCCACTTTGCATGTGGAAGGGCCCTCCGGCCAGCCAGGTGTACAGGATGACCTGGTGAAGTTTCCCCGCCGTGCCTGCGAGCTGGATGACCGCGCCGATCGAGAAGATCAGCGACAGCAGCACCATTCCCGGGCAGAAGACGCTGATCAGCCTGCGGGAGGGCGGCGTGGCTGCCGCGGTGTGCCCGTGTCCCCCGTGGCCGTGTTCGGCGGGCGCTTCGCTTTCCCCGGCTTCGGCGGCCAGCTCGGGCGCCAGCGCCACCGGCGAGGCCGGCTGCGGATCGAGCCGCCGTCCCACCAGCAGCATCACCACGGCGCCAAACAGCGGGAACAGCGGGATCAGCCAGATCGCGTCGAGAAAATTCATCCCGCTCTCCTCACCATTTCAGCAAGTCGATCTCGTCGGCCCATACCGTCTCCTTGTTCCGGAACAGTGCGATCAGGATCCCCAGCGCGACCGTCACCTCGGCCACCGCCACCGTGATCACGAAAATGGCGAAGATCTGCCCGCTCACCGCCTGGAAGTGATGGGAGAAGACCACCAGGTTGATGTTCACGGCGTTCAAGATCAGCTCCAGCGACATCAGGATGATCATGATATTCCGCCGGGTGAGCACGCCGATGGTTCCGATCAGCAGCAGCGCCGCGCTGAGCAAGACGTAATGAACGGTCGTGACGGGGTAAAGCATTTAAATCCTCTTTTTGGCCATGACCACCGAGCCGACAATGGCTACCAGCAACAGAATCGAAGCGATCTCGAACGGCAGCAGGTACTGGGAGAAAAGCACGTCGGCCAGCCGCTCGGTATTGCCCTCGGCCACCGGCGGCGCGGCGACCGCCTCGGGCAGATGGAATACCTCGATCCCTTTCCAGAGCACGTAAGACACTTCGGCGCCGACGGCCAGCACGCAGGCCAGCGCCAGCCACCACTGCCCGTGAAACTGCTTCATCTTGACCGTTTGGTCGAGGTTGATCAGCATGATCACGAACAACATCAGCAGGACGACGCCGCCGATGTAGAGAATGATCTGCACCGCGAACAGGAATTCCGCTTGTTGCAAAAGATAGATACCGGCGACGCCCAGCAGCGCCACGATGAGCGAGAGGGCGGCGTGGACCGCGTTGCGGCGCGTAATGGTCAGAATTCCGCCGCCGAGCACCATCAGCGCGAAAACGTAAAAAAATACCGTATCTACCATCTTCTCTGGCGGCTCCCGGGCCGCCTCAGTGGCCGAACCACGGCCTCATGCCGCCGTTCAATAACTGTAGCGGACCGGCTTCGGCCCCTGTTCCAGCATTTGCCGGTCCCAGATCTGGCCTTCGCGCGTGTAGCCGGCCAGTTCGAAGTCCTGGGTCAGCTCCAGGCAATCGGTGGGACAGGCGTCCTCACAAAGCCCGCAAAACATGCAGCGGGAGATATCATACGTATACGTGGTCAGTTCCTTGCGGCGCGTCTGCTCGTTGCGCTCGCTGCTCACCACGATCAAGTGCTCCGGGCAGGCCAGGGCGCAAAGATTACACGCGATGCACAGCGTCTCGCCGGTTTCCGGGTTCCTGTTGAGCCGCGGCGCGCCCCGGTAGCGCTCGGCGATTTTCGGCCGCTGGGCCGGGTATTGCTCGGTGACGATCTTGCGGGGCGGCTGGCTGCGGAAAGTGACCCAAAGACCCTCGATCAAGTCCACCAGAAAGATGGTCCGCAGCAATTTCCGCATTCGCAATCTCCCGTGTCAAAGCCCGCGCCGGCCCCGGCCGTTACCGGTCGACCTCGCCGAGCACAATATCTATCGTACCGATGACGGCGACCACGTCGGCCACCAGGGCCCCGCGCACCATCCGGTCCAGCGCCTGTAAATTCACGAACGACGGCGGCCGTACCCGCACGCGGTACGGCTGTGTCGAGCCGTCGCTGACAATAAAGTAACCCAATTCCCCCTTCGGCGCCTCGATCGAAACGTAAACCTCGCCCACCGGAGGCTTGACGATCTTCAAGCCCTTGGCCAGGATCGGGCCCTCGGGAATGTCTTCTACCGCCTGCTCGATGATGCGCACCGACTGGCGCATCTCCTGGATCCGCACCAGGTACCGGTCATAGGTGTCGGCGTTCTGCCCGGTCGGAATCTCGAAATCATACTTCTCGTAACCCGAGTACGGTTGCGCTTTCCGCAGGTCCCACTTCGCGCCGGCGGCCCGCAGCATCGGCCCGGTGACTCCGTATTGCTTACAATCCTCGGCGGTCAGCACGCCGACCCTCACCAGCCGGTCTTTCCAGATGCGGTTTTCCGTAAGCAGCTCCTCGTACTCGTCCACCCGGGGCAGGAACATCTTGCAGAACGCCTTGACCTGCTGTTCCATGCCCTCGTAGACCTCGTACTGGAGCCCGCCCACACGGAAGGCGTGGGTGGTCAGCCGCGCCCCGCAATAGGCCTCGTAAATATTGAGGATCTCCTCGCGCTCCCGCATCACGTAAAACAGCGGGGTCACCGCGCCGATATCCAGGGCGTGCGTGCCCAGCCACAGCAGGTGGCTGGCGATCCGGTTCAACTCGGTGAGAATCACCCGCACCACCTGGGCGCGCGGCGGAGCCTCAACGCCGAGCAGCTTCTCGACCGCCAGGCAATAGCCCAGACCGTTGGAGACCGCCGCCACGTAGTCCATGCGGTCCACGTACGGGGCGAACATCTGGTAGGTGCGGTTTTCGCCGATTTTCTCGACGCCCCGGTGCAGGTAGCCGATCACGCAATCGGCGCCGAGGACCTTCTCGCCGTCCAGCTTGAGGATGACGCGCAGCACGCCGTGCGTGGACGGGTGCTGCGGGCCCATGTTGAGGACCAGTTCGTTGGCGTTTAAAAATGTGGTCTCCGCCATATGGCTCACTGCCCGCGATAGCCGCCGATATGCTCCTTCACCCACTTCTCGTCCGGTTTGCCGATGCTGGAATCCTTGCGTAACGGGAAGCCTTCCCAATCCTCCGGCAGCAGAATCCGCCTCAGATCCGGATGGCGGGCGAACTCGATCCCGAACATGTCGTAGACTTCACGCTCCAGCCAGTTCGCGGTCAGGTGGACGCCGGTGGCGCTTTCCGGCCGATCGTTCTCCCGGATCCGGGTCTTGATGCGAATGCGTTCGTTGCGCGCGAAGCTGTAGACGATGTAAACGAGCTCGAATCGTTCTTCCTTCTTGGGATAGTCCACCGCCGTGACGTCGACCAGGTAGTCGAAGTCAGCCTCCAGCTTGAGAAACTCGAGGATCGGAACCACTGCGTCCGGCTTCGCGACGAGAAACTTCTGGTCGCGATAGGAGCAGAACTCGATGATGCGGTCGCCGAACTGCTCCCGGAGTTGCCGGGTGAGATTGTCCTCCCACGGCGTGGTTTCCATCACTGCGGGTTTTTTGGCGGCGGGCTTGCGCGCCGCGGCCGGACGTTTTACCGCCCCAGCCGCCTTCGGTGCGGGTTTTCCGGGCGCCGGACCCTTGGTTTGCCCACCTGGCTCGGACTTCGAGCCGGGGGCGTCAGATTCAGGCGTGTCGCCGGTGGAATTGTCGTCGCCGCCGGGGGCCGTGGGTCGCTTCTCGTCAGCCATGGACGTATTGAGGCAAGAACCCCACAATAATACAGCGAAAATTGGGGTGTCAAATGCAGCCGGCCCCGCATGGGCCCGCCCCAGACACTTTCGAAGTTCACCGGGCGCGGAGGTAGAGTACCGCGCTGCCGGAAAACGGGGCGGAGAAGCGCCGCTCACCGCCGCCCCTCACGCTCCGGCCGGACCGTTTCCGCCCGGTGGCCGGGTTGAACCACTCGACCTTCAGGCGGCCCCTGGCGGCGCCCAGATCCACGGTTACCTCGCCGCCGCCGGGCGCGAAGACCAGGTATTCGTGTCCCGGGTCGGCCAGGCAGTAGTGCGAGGAGCTTAACTCGCCGTGGGGCGTCATCCTGGTCAGCTTCATCCGCCGGGCGTAAGCCAGCGCGTAGCCCATGCCCTTGCGCACCGGCTCCCAGCGCGCATCGAACCGCTCGCCCAGGATCAGGCCGTCGTAAGGATCCATGAAGATGGGATTCAGCCCCCGCGTGAAACTCTTCCACACCCAGTCGCTGTTGCCGCCGATGCCCCAGAGATGGTCCGTATCGGCTAGAATCACCTTGCGCCCGTCGGCCGCCGGCGGGTCTTCGCGGTAGCCGCCTTCCGAGTTGGGCGAGATCCACTCGGCCGGGCTGGCGAACAGCGTCTGGTTCGACCCACCCTTGAACTGGAAGGTCATACCCACCGGGTGCTGCTTCGGTTTCGTCTTCTCGTAGGCGTGAACGAACCGGATCATGTGGTACTGCCAGGCGCTGGATGCAGGGTGGTTCTCATTGGAAATCTCGTAAAGCACGTTGTCCAGATCATTGACCGTATCCACCACCCGCCGGACATAGGTTTCCTGGATTGCGGTAATCTTC
>CAZXVW010000235.1:0-6063 GCA_964644025.1 uncultured Solibacteraceae bacterium
CGGCGGCGCCGCAAGGCGACGGGTTTACTGTCACGTT
Organism: uncultured Solibacteraceae bacterium; assembly: GCA_964644025.1. Lineage (GTDB taxonomy): Bacteria > Acidobacteriota > Terriglobia > Bryobacterales > Bryobacteraceae > CAZXVW01. Next base: position 38 of record CAZXVW010000235.1, read on the forward strand.
TGAGAATTTCGCCCTGCGCCCGGCATGATCACCGGCGGGGGGAGCGGAGCCGCCTCGCTCGCCGCGAATTCCCGCCGCATCGCCTCCCCGCGCGAACAGCACCGCCGCCACGGCGCCTGTCCCGCACGGCCGCCGCCTGGAGGAGCGCCGTCAGAACGAGATCACTTTGTCGGCTTCCGCAATCTCCTCGCTGACGCTCAGCGCCGTCGCCGGCAGGACTCCCTCGACAAGGTCGCTGGTATCCATCTTTCGTCCCTTGATGCACGGGACGCAGCACATCAGCTTCCCGCCGCTGTCGAGGAACTCGGTCAGCAGCCTCTTGAGGGGCTGCCGTTCCGGTGCGTGCACGGTCTCCGCATAGCCCTTCTTGACCAGCACAGTGGCGTAGCCGAGCAGAATGATCGTGATTTTGTGGCCCATGGAGAGGCCCACCGTGGCCAGGGTGAATCCAGTGACCACGTCCTCGGCCCGGTCTCCGGCAGCGGTGAAAATGTAAACAAGCTTTTGCTCTTCAGACATAACCCGCCTTGCTAGGGGGCTTGCCCCATCGCAAACAACGCAAGCCCTATCCTACCTGAACGTGCGCTTCAGTTTCCTTGATCAATTCCACCCCCGACAGCGCCGAGCGCACCTGGTTCTCAATCGCCTTGGCGTCGCCGGCCGGCAGGCGCCCGCTCACCGTAACCTTCCCCGTGGCGGAATCGGCCGTCACCGCCAGCTCCAGGCCGTAAGTGTCGGGATTCCTCATCAGCGCGATTTCGGCGATCGTGGCCAGGTGGATGTCCCGGGTGACCTTGAGCGCTTCCTCGGTGCGGTGAAAGCGCTTGTCTTCCAGGGCGGCGAGGATCATGTTGATGCCATCGTCGATCGTCATCCGGCTGAGGTTCAGAACCACGTCGAAGTAAACCGGGCTTCTCACGTCCACGTCGTAGAGGAACTGCGTCCATTGTCTCCGTTCCCGGTCGATCGCTTGAATTCTGTGCACGGCATCTTCCCGGGACACGCCCAGCTCGGCCATCATCGTCTCGATCCGGTTCTCCAATGGCGCGTTCACGCGCACCCTCATTACGAAGGGCACCTCGTTCAGAAGGAAATGGGCAAGGTTGCCGTGATAGATGACCGGTCCCCGCAGCACGAAGTCGAACAGCGCCGCCTTGAAGCACGCCAGGTAGTGCCGGCGCGCCTCGGCGTAGCTTTCCCAGAACCCCGGGGGGTGTTGCGCCACGATGTGCTTCATTTGCAGACCGGTCTCGCCGATTCCGTAACGTTCCGCAGCCTCCAGAACCTGTTCCCGTGTAATCACGGTGCTTCCCAGCCGGGAGCTGAGACCCTCCGCCAGTTTCCTGGCAGCGCTCAACGAACCCCTTGAAATTGCAATCACCGACATGAGTTTTTCCTCCCTGCCTCAATAATTCAGCGTGGCTTTGGCCTCGAGAACTTCGGTCACTACCCGGGCGGCCTTGATCGGGTGAGTCGATTCGACCAGCATGTCCTTGGTAATCTTGCGCTCCTCGATGCAAGGCGCGCATACCAGCAGCTTGCCCCCCAGGTCGATGAACGAATCCACCAAGCTCTTCAACGGTGGCAGTCCCGCTGCGAACACATGCTCGTAGCATCCTTTCTTGGCCAGGGTAACCGCCGTGCCCTGAAGGATCACGACGACTTCAACGTCCATAGCCAGCGCGGCATTAGCGACGACGAAAGGCAGGGACGCTCTCTCGGGGTCCTCACCGCCATGCGTGGCTATGATTACTATCTTTTCCGCGTGTTGTTGTTCTTCAAACTCCGGTCCCGGCATTTAAACTCTCCCGTAAATAATGTTTCCAGCAACCCCGGCACAACGGAATCTGTCAGCCGCTGCCCGATGCCCGCGTCCTCTCGATCGCAGGTGTATCCTGCTCTCATGAATCTGAGCTGTTTGAAACCTTCCCATTGTCCGTTTCCATCTACACCGTCGTCACCGAATGCTCTGCGGTGCGCAGGTAGCGACGGCGTCGCAAGGCGCTTCAAGCCGGAGGCGTACCTGACCCGCAGTACACCGGAGCGAGGTGCTCCGAAATATCCCGGATTTCAGGGCCATCTTTTCCCGAGGCGGATTTCAGGTTGACCAGACAAAGCGGGCACATCGTTACGACTGGACAGCCCGCGGCCGCTAGCTGCTGGACCCGCTCTACCGCTATCTCGTGGGCCTTGCTCGGAAACAGAGATTCAATGGGCCCGCCGCAACAATGAGTGTCTTTTCCAGAAGCCTCGATTTCTTTTATCGAATAGCCGGCTTTCTCCAGTAGCTCCCGGGGTTGGTCGATCACATCCTCGTACCGCGCATAGACGCACGAATCATGAATGACGACCTCGCCATTCGCCTTTTGGAGCACCTCCGGTGCTTGTTCGGCGACAACCTCCAGGTAGCTTTTCACCTGTACGTCAAAGTTGTCCACGACTTTCGGGTACGCAGTCCGGAGCATATCGGTCGTATGGGGGTCCACTGTGATTACTCGCTTGACGCCTCTCTGCTTCAGGATGCCCGCGACCAGCCGGGCTTGCTTGGCGAACACTTCGTCGAGCCCCTCATCATAGGCCAACGCGCCCGCGTAGAGATCCTCCTCATACAGATACCCGAATTCCACCGAGCTGGCCTGGAGCAGGAGAGCAATGTTGCGAATCATGTTGTCATACTTGTCTTGCTCCCTCCGGGGTGGGCGCGCCAGAAACCGGGAGACGTTGAATACTTTGTTGATCGCTCGGCCCAACCCAAAGAACTTCGTGACCCATGAGTCCTCGAACCTGGCCAGGGAGGCGGCCATGGCCTGGATTGACGGTATGAGTTGGTACATTTGGCCGGTGTAGAGGACCGTTTCGCCCCCCCGGGGAATATTCAGTCCTCTGGCCCAGCGGGTGTAAGTTTTCGCCGGCAGCGGCAGTGCACTGTGCCGCTTGGCGATGTTGTCATTCAGGATGCCAAGCGTGCTGCGAATCGCCGGCGATCCGGCTGGTGGCTGTTTCGCTTCGAAGACTTCGCGGTTGAAATACACCCTCAACGTGCGAATGTTCTCCGATATGGTCACCTCCGCCGGACATTTGTCTTCGCACGTTTTGCAGAGAAGACAGGTGAAGACCGTATCCGTGCTCTCTATGACGTTTTCCTTCAGCCCCATCAGAGCATACCGGAATATAGTTCTCGGCAGCGCGCCAAGACCGATGGGACAGATGGCCGTGCAGGTGCCACAGTTGATGCAGGCATTCGCGTTAAACCTGTCGGATAGCCTCATCGATTTGGCAAGCTCTGGACTCGCTGTTAGCATGATTTATTCCTCGACGCGGTTCTGGGGGCTGAGTTTGTACTCGTAGTATCCGTCCTTGTTGGCTTTACTCGACTGCGTGGCCCGGCCGTACCGGCACATTGCCATGACCCAGAGGGTTACGCTCTCGGTCGGTGCCCCCAGCGCGGAGGCGAGACTGGGGATCGTTTGCGGGGCTTCGCGAAGCAAAGCAGCAATGCGGTCCTGCACGCGGAACGAGTCACGGAGGACTTCTCTGCGGTTGCGGGCGATTTCAGGCATGAACCACCTCTTTGGCGAGAGCATCGATCATGTCAATTACCTCACGATCGCTATAGCCGATAATGTCAATGGCGCCCTCGGGGCAGACCGGCACGCAGGCTCCGCCTCCCTTGCAGAGGGACGGCGCCACGCGCACTACTTGCCGCCCCTCGACCACGGTTTTCTCGAGCGCCTCATAAGGGCAGGCGGCCAGGCACTCGTTGCAACCGGTGCAGCGGGCGGCGTCCACAGTAGCGACAAACGGTTCGAGATCCACGTAGCCTTTGAGCAACAGGGTGGCGCTCTTGGTGACCGCCGCCAATGAAGAGGCCACACTTTCCGCGATCGTCTTCGGTCCCTGCGCCGCGCCGGCGATGAAGACACCATTGACAACGGTCTCGACCGGACGGAGCTTTGGATGGATTTCGTTGAAGAAGCCGTCTCGGCCCAATGGCAGCTTTAAGGTGTTTACCAAGGTTTCACTGGGGCGGGGCACCATGCCGGTGACCAGGACCACAAGGTCGACCGGGATCTCGAGATCTTCACCGCCCAGCAACTGGTCTTTAACCCGCACTCTCAGATTGCCATTGTTACTCAATACGGATGGTGGCTCCTCCTTTTCAAATTTGACGAAGAGGGAACCTTTCGCCAGTGCTTCGTCATAAAGCAACTCATACTTACCGTAAGTCCGCATGTCACGGTAGAGGTGGTATTGGTTAATGGAAGGATCCAGATTGTTGACCAGGACCGCGGTATGCACCGCGGCAGTGCAGCAGTAGCGGCTGCAATAAGTATGCGCGTCCGGGTGATCCGCGTCCGCTTCCTGGCGGCTGCCAACACAGTAAACGTAGGCTATTGTTTTGACGCGGCGGCCGGCGATGTTCAGTGGCCCGTCGGTCTCTTGCAGGAGACGCCGGAAATCGGGCAGGGTGACTACGCCCGGCAAACCGTAACCGAATTCACCGTCCGCAGGACGGTAAGAATCAAATCCCGTCGCAACGATTATGGCGCCGACCTGCAGACTGACTGTGTCCCCTGTCGAGAGGCGCACTTTGACGCTGAAGCTTCCGACACTGCCGCTTCGCTCGATCAGTTCCGCACCTGTATACAAGCTGATCGTCTCCCGTTTTTCCAGGTCTTGCCGGAGTGTTTCGATCAGTTCGGATCCGGGACGGTTGTTGGGGAAAGTTGCGCCCAGAGTTGAGGTCCATCCACCCGGTTGTTCGGCTTTCTCGACTACGTGGACGGCTAGGCCCAGGTCGGCAAGCGCCAGCGCGGCGCGCATGCCGGCAACGCCCGCGCCGAGGACCAGGACGGCGGGAAGCGTCTCCACCCGGAGGTTTTCCAGCGATTCGCTGAGCCTCGCCTTGGCTATGCCCCCGCGCACCAGGGCCACACCCTTCGCCGTCGCCCCTTCCTTATCGTCCCGGTGGCACCAGGAGCACTGTTCGCGCAAATTCACTTGGACGTAGCGGTAGGGATTCAACCCTGCCCGCTCGGCCATCGACCGGAATGTGTACAGATGGAGTTTCGGTGAGCAGGAAGCAATGACAATACCGTCCAGCCCCTCCTTCTCTACCGCGTCAATCATCTCTTGTTGAGCGGCGTCGGAGCAGGCGAACATGGTTGTCTCCGCCAGGGCAACGCCGGGCTCGTGTTCCACTTGGCGGCGAACTTCTTCCACGTCAACGTAGTCAGAAATATTTCCGCCGCAGTGGCAGATGAAAACTCCAATCTTTCTGTTCTCGCCGCTCACCGATGGGCTCCTTCCCGCTGGAGATAGGCTGCAGCCTGAGCCGCTGCTGCGCCGGCATGCAAAATGGTGTCGGGAATGTCGCGAACGCCGGCCGCAGTTCCGGCCACGAAAACACCGGGGACCGTGGTTCTGCCGGGGTCGAGGTCTTCGTCGGGTTCCCGCACGTAAGAGAAAGGATCCATCTGGAGCTCTCCGCCGGCAAACAGGCTGGCCGGCTCTGGATTGGCGAGCAGGCCCACCGAGAGGACCACCAGGTCGTGGTTCGCCTGCCGGCGCCCGCCACCGCCTTCGATATCCTCGTAGAACAGCGTAAGGTTACCATCGCGCTCTTCGCGGATTTCGGCCACCTTGCCTTTCACAAACATCACCCCCATCTCGCGGGCCTCCTGGAAGAACTCCTCGTATCCTTTCCCGAAGGCTCGAATGTCGATGTAGTAAATCGTAATGTCGGCCAGGGGTACGGCGCCCATGATGAGTTGCGCTTGCTTGAGCGAGTACATGCAGCAGACCCGCGAGCAGAGGCGGTTGTTCAGGGTGCAGTCACGGGAGCCGGTGCACAGAACGTAAGCGATGTTATCGGGAACCTTGCCATCGGAGGGCCGGACGACAGCGTTGTACGGGCTGGTCGGCGCCAGGATGCGGTCCATCTGCATTCCGTCGATGACATTGAGATACCGTCCGTAGCCGTAATTTCTCCTGGCCCGGGCGTCGAACAGTCGGAAGCCGCTGGC
>CAZXVW010000236.1:0-6039 GCA_964644025.1 uncultured Solibacteraceae bacterium
ATGCATGAGCAGTCACAAGGATCTCCTTTGCATCCTGATATTAACACTCCGCTAACCCGCAAATATGCTAACCTCTGAGGCAACGGTCTGCAAGGGAAAGTTCGGTTAGCTAACAGTGAATCCACATCACCTGCGGCGACGAAATGCGCCCGATGGCGTGGCCGGGCGGCAAGAGGCTCCCACCAGGCGGGCCGCCGGCCGCGTTGCATCCGGCCGCGCTCGTTGCGAGCCAATCCACGGGGAGGAGCTCAACTGCCCCCGCGCAGCACTGGTGCCCGGCGGCCGCTCCCCCGCGTTCCTGCCGCACCGCGCCGCCTGGCGAACGCAAGAACTGAAAGTCCTGGCCGAGCAGGCGGCGCTGTCCTCACCTGCCGCAGCCGCGGTCCGCATCATCGCGTGAGATTTCCCTCAGCGGCGCCCTGACTGCCCTTTTTGTGGAGCTCTTCGTCTGTGACACGGGAATGCTATCCCGCCCTGGCCATTCCGATGACGGCGTTGACCAGGATGGCGCCGAGGGCCACGGGAATCAGAATCTTCCAGCCGATGCTCATCAACTGGTCGTAGCGGAAGCGGGGGAAGGTGCCGCGGATCCAGATCATCAGGTAGACAATCACGGTCACCTTGAGGAAGAACCAGAACAGGCCAATGACCGCGCCGTTGACGGCGGGGATCAGGAAGAGCGGAGCGATCAGAATCAGAACAACGGCGCACAAGGCCAGGAACGCGGCCCGCGCCGGGCTCTTCGGCCGCAAGCGCCGCGCCAGGCGCAGCGTGAGCAAGCCGGAGCCGGCGAACAGGAGCACCGGAAAGCCCACATTCAGCGGGATCTCCAGCCAGGCGACGTTGGGGAAGGGCCGCAGCCAGCCGCCCCAGAACAAGGTGATGGCCACGCCGCCCATCACGAAAATGCTGGCGTACTCGGCCAGGAAGTAGAGCGCCCAGCGGAAGCCGCTGTACTCGGTCATGTAGCCGGCCACGAGCTCGGATTCGGCCTCGGGCAGATCGAACGGCAGGCGGTTGGTCTCCGCAATGGCCGCGATCAGGAAGATCATGAATGGCACGATCATCAGCCCGTAGTTGTCAAACACCAGCCAGAGGCCGCGCTCCTGCTGGGCGCGAACCATCTCGATCATGCTCAGCGTGCCGGCCGACATCACCCCGGCCACCAGCGCCAGGCCCATGGCTACCTCGTAACTCACCAGTTGCGCGGTGCTGCGGAGCGCGCCGAGCAGCGAGTAGTGGCTGTTGGAGGACCAGCCGCCGACGATGATTCCCACGATGCCCAGCGCCGAGAAGGCCATGATGACCAGCAGGCCCACGTTGACGTCGACCACGCGGAGGAATTCGCTGAACGGCAGCAGGGCGAAAGCGCTGAGCGCCGTTACCGCCGGAATCACCGGGGCCGCCCAGAACAGCCATTTGTCGGCCTGTTCGGGGATGATGTCTTCTTTCTGCAGCAGCTTCACCGCGTCGGCCAGCGGCTGCAGAATGCCGTGCGGACCCACCCGCATCGGTCCCAGGCGCACCTGGAGGTCGGCTAGCACTTTGCGTTCCACCAGCACGATGTAACCCGCCAGCAGGGGAAATACCCCGATAATGACCACGGAAATGACCAGCGGCACAAACAATGGATGGTGCAGTACGGTTTCCATAACCAGCTAACGGATCAACGATATCTGTGCAAACTCCAGGAACGGCTCCGGGTAAACGCCGATGCCCAGCGTCAACAGCCCGGTCAGCGCCAGCGCCACGCGCAGGCCGAAGGTGGTCGACATCGCTCCGGTGTCGGCCGCCTCGCTGACGAACATGCTGCGGACCACGCGGAAGTAGTAGTAGATCGCCACGGCCACGTACAGCGCCGCGATCACGGCCAGCACGTAGTGCCCGGTCTCCAGGATCGAAAGGAAAATGTAGTACTTGCCGATGAAGCCGGCCGTCGGAGGAATTCCGGCCAGCGAAGCCATGAAGATGAGCATCAGCACGGCGTAGCCGGGGCTCTTGTGCATCAGCCCGGCCAGGTCTTCCATGTCCTCGCCGAGCAGGTCCTTGCGCCGCAGCCCCACCAGCACCAGGAAAGCGCCGAGCGTCATGAAGGCGTAGACGGCCATGTAGACGGCCACTCCCTTGATGCCGGTGTCGTTGCCCGCCACCAGCCCGAGCAGGATGTAGCCGGCATGGGCGATCGAGCTATAGGCCAGCAGGCGCTTCACATTGCTTTGCGTCACGGCGCCGATGTTGCCCACCGTCATGCTGAGCACCGCCACCACAATCAGCACCGGTTCCCACACGGCGCGGGACATCTCGAGTGGCCCCAGGAACAGGCGCATCAGGAAGGCGAAGGAAGCGGCTTTGGAACCGCTGGCCAGAAACGCCGTAACGGTGGTGGGCGCGCCTTCGTAGGCGTCCGGCGCCCACATGTGGAACGGCACGGCGGCCACCTTGAACAACACGCCCACTGAGATGGTGGCCAGGGCCAGAAACAGCAGCGGGTCGGTTCCGCCGCGTTCAGCCAGTGCGTAGCCGATCTCGGCCAGCTTGGTCGAACCGCTCAACCCGTAGAGAATCGAAAAGCCGTAGACGAGTAAACCGCTGGAGAAGGCGCCGAGCAGCAGGTACTTCATGGCGGCCTCGTTGGAGCGCCTCTGGTTCCGCAGAAACCCGACCAGGACGTAGAAGCATAACGCCATCAACTCCAGCCCGAGGAAGAGCGTGATCAAGTCCGTGCCGGTGGCCATGAAATACATGCCGCACTGGGCCAGCAGAATCAGTCCGTAGTACTCGCCATGGTGCTCTCCTTCGATTTCCAGATACCGGTAGGAAACCAGGGCCACAATCAGGGAGATAGCCAGGAAGAGCCAGTTGAAAAACAGCGAGAAGCCGTCCACGGTGAGGGTGCCGTTGAAAGCGGTCAACTCGGTCAGATTATTCGCTGCCAGAAAGTTCTGCTGCCGCCACAGCCCGGCTCCGGTGAACCCCAGGCCGATCACCAGGAAGACGATGAGCCACTTCCGCTGCTTTGCCTCGGGAAAGATAAAGAAATCAAACAGCAGGATGGCGCAGCCGAACAACGCCAGCATCAGGGCGGGGATGAGAACGAAATGATCGGTGCTGGTGTAGTAGGGACTCATCGAACGCTGGCCTCCATTCGCGCGGCGCCCACGCTGACAAGGCCCGGAACAACGCCGCCGCCGGCTGCTGACCGGGCTTCATAGTAATCCGGCCGGACTCTTTCCACCAGCCGGGCCACGGGCTTTTGCAGGACGTCGAAGTACGGTTTCGGGTAGACCCCGATCCACAGCGCCCACAGCATCAGCGGCAGGAACACCGCCCACTCGCGCAGGTTCAGATCCGGCAGGCGCAGGTTCTTCTTGTTCGTTACCTGTCCGAGCATCGTCCGCTGATACAACCACAGCAGGTACGCCGCGCCGAGGATCACCCCGGTGACGGCAAACGCAGCCCAAGCGCGATTGGCTTCGAACGCCCCCTGCAGGATGGTGAACTCGCCGACGAATCCGTTCAGCAGGGGCAGGCCGGCCGAGCTCAGCATGGCGAAAGCGAACACGAACGAGTAGTTCGGCATCACGTGCGCCAGGCCGCCGTACTCGGAGATCAGCCGCGTGTGCCGCCGCTCGTAAATGACGCCGACGATCAGGAAGAGCATGCCGGTCGAGATGCCGTGGTTGATCTGCTGGATGACGCTGCCGGTAATGCCGTTCGGGTTCAGCGCGAAGATGCCCAGCGTGCAAAAGCCCAGGTGGCTGACCGAGGAGTAAGCCACCAGTTTCTTCCAATCGGCCTGCATCAGGCTCACCAGCGCCCCGTAAATGATGGCGACGATCGAAAGCACCGCCAGCGTCTTCACGATGGTGGGCGCGATGGACGCCTTCGGCAGCAGGGGCAGCGAAAAGCGCAGGAAACCGTACGTGCCCATCTTCAGCAGCACCGCCGCCAGCACCACCGAGCCGGCCGTCGGGGCCTCGACGTGGGCATCCGGCAGCCAGGTGTGGAAGGGGAACATGGGCACCTTGATGGCAAAGCCGATGAAAAAGGCCCAGAAAACCCACTGCTGCAGGCCCAGCGGCAGGTCGAGCCTCATCAGTTCCGAGATGTCGAACGTGTAGTAGCCGAACTGCTGGAAGTGCTGGAAGTACAGCGTCAGGATGCCGAGCAGCATCAGCACGCTGCCCGCCAGCGTGTAGAGAAAGAACTTGATGGCCGCGTAAAGCTTCCTGGGGCCTCCCCAGACGCCGATGATGAAGTACATCGGCACCAGCATCACTTCCCAGAAAACATAGAACAAGAAGAAATCCAGCGAGAGGAAGACGCCGATGACCCCGGTCTGCAGCAGCAGGAACATCGCGTAGTAGGCCTTCACGTGCCGGTCAATCGCGCTCCAGGAGGAAAGGATGGCCACCAGGCCGGTGAGCGTGGTCAGCATCACCAGCAGCAGGCTGATGCCGTCGATGCCGAGGAAGTACTTGACGCCGAGCGCCGGAATCCAGTCCGCCTTTTCCACCATCTGGAAGCCGTCGGCGGCCTTGTCGAAACGGAACACCAGCGGCAGCGAGACCAGGAAGCCGGCCAGCGCGGCCAGGTTGGCCCAGATGCGGATGAGCTGCTTGTTGCCGGCGGGAATCAGCAGCAGCACCAGCATGCCGGCCAGCGGCGTGAACAGGACGATGCTCAGAAGGTGTTCGCTCATCAATCGCTCACTGCGTCAGAAAATAGCCGAGCAGCACAGCCGCTCCCAACAGGATCACCAGCGCGTACTGGTGAAAATAGCCGCTCTGGAAGATGCGCACCGGGTAGGAGGACATCTTCACCGAAAACGAGATCAGGCGCACGGCGCCGTCGACAATCCAGGTATCCCACCAGCCGGAAATGCTCGACGTCAGGCGCGTCAACCAGCCGGCGCCGTTGACGCCGCCGTCCACCACCCGCCGGTCGAACTCCGCCATCGCACTGCCGCCGCCCTTGCCCAGGCCGTTGACGAACAGAAAATCGTAGATCTCATCCACGTACCACTTGTTCAGCAAGGTCCGGTACAGCGGCCCGCTGGCTTGCTGGAGACGGTCCGCCGCCTCCGGCCGCACCACATAAAAGTAGCGGGCCACCAGGATACCGCCGATGGCCAGCAGCACGGACAGCCCCATCAGCAGCCACTCGGTTGAGGCTTCGCCGGCGCCGTGGGCTTCGGCTTCCGCTACCGCGTGCACCGCGCCGGAGCCCCACACCGGTTCCAGCCAGTGCTCGAAGACACGGAAACCTTCGCCGAACCAGGTCCACAGTTTTGGCACGGCGACGAAGCCGCCGATGGCGCTGCCCACGGCCAGTACGGTCAACGGAATGGTCATCACCGGGGGCGATTCGTGAATGTGTCTTTCCACCTCGGGCTTGACGCGCGACTTGCCGTAAAAGGTCATCGACATCAGCCGCCACATGTAAAAGGCGGTCATGAAGGCCGTCACCGTCCCGATGGCCCACAGCAGTTTCGAGCCGAGCGGCGAACTCCAGGCCTGCCAGAGGATCTCGTCCTTGGAGAAGAAGCCGGCGAAGCCGGGGATGCCGGCGATAGCCAGCGTAGCCACCAGCATCGTCCAGTGGGTTTTCGGGATCTTGTCCTTCAGCCCGCCCATAAAGCGCATGTCCAGCTCGCCGCCCATGGCGTGCATCACCGATCCGGCGCCGAGGAATAGCAGCGCCTTGAAGAAAGCGTGCGTATACAGGTGGAAGATGGCTACCCAGTAAGCGCCCACCCCGGCGGCCAGGAACATGTAGCCGAGCTGGCTGATCGTCGAGTAGGCCAGCACGCGCTTGATGTCGTTCTGCACCAGCGCGATGGCACCGGCCAGCAGCAGCGTGATCGCCCCTACCACCCCCACGATCGTCATCGCCAGCGGGGAGAGAGCGAAGATCGGATGGGTGCGCGCGATCAGATAGACGCCGGCGGTGACCAACGTGGCCGCGTGAATCAGGGCGCTGACCGGGGTGGGACCGGCCATCGCATCGAGCAGCCAGGTTTGCAGCGGAAGTTGGGCC
>CAZXVW010000237.1:0-6007 GCA_964644025.1 uncultured Solibacteraceae bacterium
TGAAGCCCGGCACGGTGGAGACGACGAACATGATCTCCGGCATTGATTTCACGCCCACCGTCCTCGACGCCGCCGGCCTGCCGCCGCTCGACGGGGCTGACGGCCGTTCTTTCCTGCCGCTCCTTCGGGGGGAGCGCCAGCCCGGCCGCGGCCTGGTGTTTACGGTGTTCCACGAAACCTCCGCGAAACGGCGGTACGAGATGCGCTGCATCCAGACGCCCAAGGCCGGCTACATTTTCAACGCCTGGTCGGACGGCGAGACGGTGTTCAAAAACGAATCGCAAAACGGGCTGACGTTTAACGCCATGGTTCGTGCAGCCAAGACCAATCCCCGCATCGCCCGGCGGGTGGAACTGTTCGTGCACCGCGTGCCCGAAGAGTTCTACGATCTGGCCGCCGATCCGGACGCGTTGCATAACTTGATTGACGATGCGGCCCGCCAGGGGGAAATCAGGACCCTGAAGCGCCGGCTGCTCGACTGGATGTGGGACACAGGCGATCCACTGGCGGCAACCTTCGAGAAACTGGTGCAATAGCCGCCCCCGTCCGCTTGAGCCACGGCTGCCTGCGGAACCCCTGCCCCGCTGTGGCGCATTCACGCGACCTGGGGCCACCCGGGCCCCGTGCACGCCGGCGGCCGCGTGTGTTACTGTTTCCGGTGGAGAAAGGAGCCGCCCACGACCCGACGGGTCACAGCGAGTGAGGAAAATAGCCGGGGGCGGCTCCCGTAGTTTCAACGGCCTGCGGCTATTTTCGAAGGAGCCTGAGGAACATTTTCCACGGAGCGATGATGATTCATGCAGCGACGAGGGTTCCTTAAAAGCGTACTGGCCGGGCCCGCCGCCGGGCTCACGCAGGCTGGCGGAGCCGCCGGCGAATCCTACCTGTACCTGGGCCGTACCTCCGGATACCGCCCGCACCGCATCATTGAGCCGGGCCGCAAGATCACCCGGATCGAGACGTTCACCAGCAAGTCCATCAGCATCGTTCGCATCGAGACCGCCGATGGAGCCGAAGGCTGGGGGCAGATCTCCACCTACGACGCCGACATCTCGGCCACGGTCCTGCACCGCAAGATTGCGCGCCATTTTCTGGGTCGGGATCCGGCCGCGATCGACGAAATTGCCGACCGCGCGGTGGAAGCCAATTACAAGTACCCGTGGTCCTATGTCTGCCGCGCGCTGGCGGGCGCCGATACTGCCGTCTGGGACTTGTACGGCCGGATCAGGAAGGAGCCCGTGGTGGCCTTGCTCGGCGGCAAACACCAATCGCACGGCGCCTACGGGTCGAGCATGAGCCGGACGATTCAGCCGGAACAGGAAGCCGCCCGGCTCAAGAAGCTCAAAGAGGAGAAAGGATTCCAGGCTTTCAAGGTGCGTCTCGGCCGGGTGAACGGGCACAACCGGGATCAGTGGCCCGGACGAACCGAGGAATTGATTCCGGCGGTTCGCAAGGCCGTGGGCGACGAGGTCAAATTGCTGGCGGACGCCAATAGCTGCTACACCCCGGACAAAGCAGTCGAGATCGGCCGCCTGCTGGAAGATCACGGCTACTATCAGTACGAAGAGCCGTGCCCGTACTGGGAACTGGAGTGGACAGCCGAGGTGGCGCGGAAGCTCGAGATACCGGTATCCGGCGGTGAGCAGGACAATGATCTGGCCCAGTGGCGGCGCATGATCCGCATGAGGGCGGTGGACGTAGTGCAACCCGATGTGTGTTACCTGGGGGGACTGACCCGGACCTTGCGGGTGGCGCAAATGGCGCAAGAGGCCGGGCTGCCCTGCGTGCCGCATTCGGCGAACCTGTCGCTGGTGACCGTCTTCAGCCTGCACGTGCTGGGCGCGATTCCCAACGCGGCCCCGTACGTGGAGTTTTCCATTGAAACCGAGGCTGGAATCAACCAGGAGGCGCGGCGGCTTTACAGCCCGCGCCTGGTGGTGAAGGACGGCCGGGTGGCAATCCCTTCCGGCCCCGGCTGGGGAGTGAAAATCCGCCAGGAGTGGCTGGCGGAGGCAGAGCACCAGGAGAGCCATATCTGACCGGCGTTGCTTACCGCGCCCAGACAACGGCCTGGGGTGCGTTAGAATAGGAGAGGTCATCGGGCCGTGGCGCAGCCTGGTTAGCGCGCTTGCTTGGGGTGCAAGAGGTCGCCGGTTCAAATCCGGCCGGCCCGACCAATCCTCTCCCGTGTTTTCTATCAGTTAGCGCAAGGGCCTGAAGCGCGGTTTCGGTGTCTTTTACCACGTCTTTAACCCTGCGGTGCTCCTCCAGCCTCCGGGCCCGTTCAAGAGCAGCTTTCTCTTGCGCCGGCGGTGAACGCTTCCGGACGGTTTCGGAAAGTGGGCGGGCAGAGCTCGGCAAGCCCGGCCCGCCCCAACCGCGCTCTAGGACCGTTCCTCCTGCGCGGGTTCCGTGAACTCCCGAAGGGCGTGTAGTTGGCGCAGGTCGTACGACCTCTCCTCGCCGGAGTACGCTGTGAGCTGCCGGGCCGCTTCTTTCAGCGGGATGACGAACGCGTTCATCCTGCAGAACTCGACCGGGCTCGGGAGCCAGGCCTGGGCCCGGCGGGCGTCCTGAATCGCCTCCCATAAGCGGCTGAAGGCGTTGTCCAGATGCTCCTTTACCTTCTTGTCGTACGCTGTTCGATCCCGGTACCTGCCGCAGAAGTGAGATATGCGCACTTCCCCCAGAAGATCTTCTCTGAGGACCCGGTTCCCCTCGCTCATCTGCTCGAACCGCCAGTCTGCCAATACATCGCGTACCCGGTCCGCGGTGCTTTCCGCACACCAGACAGCGAGCTGCCGGGCCGCTTCCTTGAGGGGGACTGCGAAGGGGTTCATCTTGCGGAGTTGGTCCGAAGTGGCGACCCATTCCTGAGCCTGGCGGACCTCGGCGATCGCCTCGAGCGCATGGCCGGTGGCTTTTTCCAGGTACCCCTTCATCTGCTCTTCGTGCCAGTGCCGATGCCGCCGACAAAGATCTCGCGTGAGAAAGGTCAACCCGCCGGCTGAGAGATCTTCCTTGAGTTCATTCAGCCGGTCGGGCGCCACCCCGTCCCGCAGCAGGTAGTTTTCCGAGCCAGTTCCAAACCGCCGCCGGGCCCATTCCCGTGCCCTCTCGGTGCGGCACAGCACCAGAACCTGGCGGCCCTCCCACCCGAACAGAACGTCCGGCTCCTCAGCCGGCGCGCTGTCGGCAGCTTCCTTCAGCCACAGCGCCGGGCCGTCGAGTGCGCCCGGTGACAGTCCCATCTCGATGCGGCGCACCCGCTCTTCGATCTTCTGGCGGTAGTATTCCTCCAGTTGCGGATAGAACTCCGACTCGACCGTGACGAAGTACTGGGCAGTTACCGCCCCTGACCACTCAACCGTGTGGTCAACGTGTCCGTAAGCGATTCCTGTCCAGCCTTCAAAGTACGGATCGCCGGAATCGATGACCGCGGAGTCGATGAGCCGGGCCAGCTGGCGCATGGTGAGGGGGCGGATGGAACTGCGGGGCCGGCACCGGTAGCTCTGCCCCTCGTACTCGACGTACTCGTCGGTCACCGTGTAGCGGATCCGCTTGCCTTCCCGGCGAGCCCGGACACTGATCACGTCCGACAGCGTCGAGGCGAGCTCCACCCTGGCGATCTCCACCTCGCCCAGGCGCAGCGGCGGCAAGTACTCACCTCCCATCAGCATGGGGTGGATGCTGGCTGCGATCTCGCGATCCTCCGGGTCGAGCGTCGGCGCCTGAAGCCACTCCTCGCCGGGTCCCAGAGCTTCCGGTTCCGCGAGATCTCCTTCCTCGATCAGTTGCCGCGCAAGTTCCCGGCGGACCGTTCCACTGATGCTCGCCAGCAGGTGCTGGGTTTGGGTGCCCGGCCCCCAGTAGTCGGCAGGCTGGTAATCCATGTCGATTGCGGGAGCGTCAATCATCGGCTGCCTCCTTTCGTCATGGGATCGGTGCTCTCGTCACCGGCGCTTCCCCGGGGTGGGGCGACCGTGATGAACCAGGGCGCTGGTTCCTCCGGCGGCCACTCGGAGCGGTCCACCGGCTCGCCGAGGCTGTTGGCGTAGGCAATAGCCCCGGCAAGGTCGTCGCCGTCGAACTCCGGGCATTTGACGGCGGCGCCCCAAGTCCAGATCTCAAACTTCCGCCGTTTAGGTTCGGAACGATCATCGGTGAGCATTTGCACGTACACGAGCGCGGGCTTCCCGTCGATGCGGCGTACGATGAGTTTTTCTTTCCAGTTGTCCAGGGTGAGTTCCTCGGTGAGACGTTCATGCCGGATCCCGGCGAGGTCCGGGCTTCCGGGGTGTAGATCGATGTACGACATAACTGCTAAGACATACCTCCTGCTGTGAATTTCTCAGGAGGGGAACCGAAAGGCGGGAGGGTGGAGACTTGGATTCGGAGGCTCGGGACCTCCGCGCATCGAGGGCTGCCGCCCTCAGGGCACCGTGGCGTCTCCAGCCCGGTTGCCGGATCCTTTCGGATCACTCCTGATGCTGATTTTTTGACGCGCAGGTGGACTTACCGGTTTCACCATTTGCGAGCGCGGGACGCGCGTATCTCAGCCGGCCATCGCCGCCTCCAGTTTCATCTGGGCCTCGATTTCCCACAGCCGGTCCATGTTCATGTACTTCTTGAGGTCCGACCTCGTTCCCGCCACATACCGCAGCCGGGCCGCCGCCCATCCGGCATTCCCGCCATGAGCGTCCCCGCACCCTACCAGCGCCTTAACCCGCCTACTCACCCGCTCCCGCCCGGGCCCTTGCTCGACCGAATTTCAGTGCCCGCCAGCGCCGAGGCCGCCATCTACCGCCCTTTCGCGCGCGGCGGCCCGACCTAAGATTAGTCGCCGCCTGCGCTTCGCCTCCCTGCTGATCTTTAGTTTCCGCAGCAGCCTCACCGGCGCCTCACAGTTCGGAACTCTTGTCCAATACTGCGGAGTTCGACGGGACCGGCGGGCGCCGAGATCTCCGACGCGGCTCACCTCAACCGTCTGCGGGCCGGCCGGGAGTGCAGAACCAGCCAAGGTCCTCGTCACGGAAGCGGGACCCGCCGGCCGAGCACGGCTCGCAGGCATATTCGGCAGCCTCGCTGGTGCGGCCACCCCTGTTTTCAGAACTCCGCCTCTGGAAATTCATACTTTCGCCGCCAGATTGCTCCGCGCCCGCTGGATTCCTCTCCGTTTTTTTTGATAAACAAAGGAGTCGGCTAGGCCATTTCCTGCCGTGGGTGTTCGTCCGCAAGCTTGTCAGCAGTCCGGCCGGCCCCTGGAACAGGCCATGATAGAGAGTGCAAAGATGGTCCGCCCGCACAACTACGCCAGACGCATCCTGCTCTCGGCAGCGGGCCTGTCCCCGCAGGTGATCACGGAAACGCTGTACGCGCTGGCGGTGAGACGCCAGCCGGCGTTCGTTCCCACCGAAGTGCACCTGGTGACCACTTCCGAGGGAGCCGAGCGCGCCCGCCTCAGCCTGCTCGGTTCCGAACCGGGCTGGTTTCGGCGCCTTTGCCGGGATTACAACCTCGGCGAAATTCGTTTCGGGGAGGACTGCATCCATGTAATCCGTGACGCCGGCGGCCGGCCACTCAGCGACATCCGCTCCCAGCGGGACAACCAGGCGGCGGCGGATCAGGTCGCCGAGCTGGTGCGCCGTTTCACCTCCGACCCCGATGCCGCCGTCCATGCTTCGATCGCGGGCGGCCGCAAGACGCTGGGCTTTTTCCTCGGCTACGCCCTTTCGCTGCTCGGGCGCCCGCAGGATCGCCTTTCACACGTGCTGGTACATCCGCCGTATGAGTCGCACCCGGACTTCTACTACCCAACGCGCAAGCGCCACGTGATCTTCACGCCGCAGCCGGACAGCCGGCCGCTCGACACATCGCAGGCGGAGGTCACGTTGGCCGAAATCCCCTTCGTGCGGCTCCGCGAGTGGCTGCCGCAACAGTTGCTGAATCACGAGACCAGCTTCAGCGACGCGGTGGAAGCGGCGCAGCGGACGCTGGGCCCGCCGGA
>CAZXVW010000238.1:0-5984 GCA_964644025.1 uncultured Solibacteraceae bacterium
GCCCCGGGGCGGCAGCAGGAACCCTGTCAGGCGACGAAACTCTCGCCTTTGTGCCAGTCGGCGCCGCAGAGCCCGCCACTCTGGAATGCCTCGACGGTACGCAGCACTTCTGCGGGGCTACGGCCGACCTCGGTGTCATTGATCGCCACCGAGCGGACAATGCCCTTGTCGTCCACGATCACCGTGGCGCGCAGCGCAATGCCCGACTCCTCCTTCATCACGCCAAACGCTTTGCTGTACTGGTGACCGGTATCGGCGATCACCGGGTGGGTGATGGGTTTGGGAAAGATGGACCGGTCTTTGAACCAGGCGTCGTGGGAGTAGAAGGAATCCGTGCTCGCGCCGACGACGCTGGCCCCCTCGGCCGCAAAATCTTTCAGTAGCGCTTCAAATCCGCGGATCTCCGTGGGGCAGACGAACGTGAAATCCAGCGGATACCAGTACAAGACGTGCCATTTGCCCTCGTAGTCCTTGCTGCTGATTTCCTTGGCTTCGCCATTGACATAAGCGGTTGCTTTCCATTCGGGTGCTTTTTGACCAACCAGGTTCATCAGTATTGTCCCTCCTTGCCTCATACAGATGCCCGCCGCCCGGCATCGGTCGCAGCATTGTGGAGCACCGGGCAAAATCCATCCGCGCGCGCTGCTGTCCGCTCTGGACTGTGAGTGCGGACCAGCAGGCGTGGGTCCGCGCCAGGAACTTGCGCTCTGCCGCCCTCAGTTGATACGGCAACAGGAAGGAAAGCCGTTTTGTGTCACCGGACAAATAACCTTTTTCCCCAATGGGACACTACCGGGCGTTACGGCGGGCGCACCGCCTCTCAGACGTGCAAGTTGTCTCCCGGGTAGTATCGGTCAACGTTCTCAGGCGTGATCATGCGGTGTTGAATAAAGACGGCTGGGGGAACAGATTTACCCCTCAGAATATCGATCGCCAACCGCAGAAGTGCCGGACCGTACCTTTCCGGAAAGTAGTCTACCGAGCCAATCAGCCGTGTTTGGGGCTCCCTCATCGCTTCGCGGACATCCGGCTCAGCGTTCTGGCCGACAACCCAACAGCGATCTGCCTGTCCCGCCTCCTCAAATGCCCGGAGCGCTCCGAGCGCACTGGGATCGTTGGCCGCGGCGATTACTGCTCGCCCGCTGAGTCTCTCCCGAATGTGTTTTCGGAGAACCTCGAAGCTTGTTCGAAACTGCCCATCACCGTCCAGACGGACGATTTGTGGTTCGGGGAGTGGCCTTAATGTCTCCTTGAAGCCGCTTGCTGCCCCCTGTAATCGCATCTGTACGAATTGTCCCGCGCGGCGGATCTCAAGCAAGATGAGCTCCTCAACGTCCCCGCCCCAGTGCCGTTTCACCCACTTGGCCAGGTGCCGGCCTGCGATCAAGCCGGCTTCATAGTTGTTGGCGCCGAAGTAAGTGGCTCCGGGATGGGGGATATCGACAGCGATCATCGGTATGTGTGCCCGCAGGTATTTCGAAGCGATTACTGGGGCGACTGCGTGGTCTGTCTGAAATTCGATGACCAGATCGACATGTTCGCTTACAAGATACTCGGCATTCCGGAGAGCGGTTTCGGAGTCGTAACGATTGTCAACCGCCAATAATTCGAGCGCCTCATTATGGTCAGCGGCCTGCCGCAAACTACGATCTACCTCTTTGGCAAAGGAGGTATCCTGGCCCTGGGCGGCGTAACCAATTCTGTATTTCGTAGCCGCCACCGAGTTGAGTCTCGAGCGGTATGCATTTGGCCCGATTTTCTCGATCAGGCCGCATTCGTGCAAAGTGTAGAGGATCCGGAAGCACATCCCTTTCGTCAAACGAGTCCGCTGGACCACATCGCGGAGCTGGAGGGCTTCTCGCGGCGACGGAAACGCCCGAAGCACCTGCGCCGCATGCACGATCGACTTCACGATGTAACGATCACGTGCCGAGGTTCCCATGCGTTGCTCCCGGTGACGGCGGTATCGCAGTGCAAAACGCGCTTGCCCATAATTTTACCACAAGCGTGGCCGAGGCCCAGTGGATCACTTGCTCTAATGGACTCATACACAAGGAGTTATGTGAGGGTGGTGACCGTGAAGCCTGTTATGCAGTGCAAAACGGCACGCGCAGTGTCGGTTTCCATTGACTGCAAGGCACCCTTGGAGTACGCTGATTTCCGAGAGCAGGGGAAGCCTATTGAGAGGGTCTCTCGCAGAAAGGACGTAGGTATGCGATCGCGGACAATTGTTTTGCTGACCGGTTTCTTGGGGTTATTGGGCATCACCATGACCCCGCTTTGTGGCCAGATTGTTACGGGTTCGATTGTGGGTAGCGTTCAGGATCCGAGTGGCCTGGCCGTTCCTGGTGCCAACGTTACTCTCACAAGCGTTTCCACTGGCATGAGCCGTGAAGTCTCAACGAACGCTCAGGGAAGTTTCGAGTTTCTGGGGCTCGATGCGGGTGAATACAAGCTGGTGGTTTCCAGCGAGGGATTTAAGACGGTTGAGAGGACGGGGATACGATTGGCAACTGGTGAACGCCTACCCATTGGGACGGTGGTGATGGAAATCGGGGCCGTCACGGAGACGGTGTCGGTCACGGCCCGGCCGGCCGCCGTGATGACGGAGAGCTCTGAACGGGCCGATGTCGTTACGGGCACTCAGGTGGACGAGTTGCTCAACCTCGGCCGCAATGTCACGGCGCTCGTGTCGTTGATGCCTGGAGTGGTTGTGACGCGGGACCAGGCCGAACTCGGGCGTCGCACCGACTTCAACGTGCTCGGTAACCGCAGGAGAGCCAACAACGTGTCGATCGATGGTATCCCGGCAGTGGATATTGACAACGGGTTCGCCAAGAAACTCACTGTTAGCCAAGATTCTGTGGCCGAGGTCAAGGTCATGATGAGCAACTACCAGGCCGAGTATGGCCGCATGGCGGGTTCCAACGTCCAGATCGTGACTAAGTCCGGCACCAAGGAGTTTCACGGACTGCTCTCCTACTTCAAACGCCACGAGCAGTTTAACGCCAACAACTTCTTCAACAACCGCAACCGCGCCGCGAAGCCGCGCTATCGTTACAACACATACACGTACAACGTCGGAGGCCCGGTGTACCTGCCCGGGAAGTTCAACACGTCGAAAGACAAGCTGTTCTTCTTCTGGGGCCAGGAATTCTGGCCGAGCAAGGTCGGCCAGGTCCGGAGAATTACCATGCCAACCGAGCTGGAGCGGGCCGGTAACTTCTCTCAGTCACTTGACGTTAACGATAAGCTGATCGTTGTAAATGACCCACTCACTGGCTCCCCGTTTCCGGGGAATCTGGTGCCGGAAAGCCGCATTGACCCGAGCGGCCAGGCGCTTCTGAGGTTCTTCGATAAACCCAACTTCTTCGATCGGACGATTTCTAAAGGCGCTTACAACTACGTCTTCAGTTCCGAAAATGATCAGCCCCGGCGGACAGACACCCTCAAAATCGATTACAACCTCAACTCGACGAACAAGATTGTCGGAACCTATTCGGGGTATTTTGAGAATTACGAGGGGTTCATCGGTTTCCCCACTGGCACCGGCAACTGGCCGCAGATGCGAAAGACTTTCAATGGCGCCACCCACGGCGTTGCGGGGCGCTGGACACGTATCATACGGCCGAATGTGATCAATGAGTTTCACATGGGTTGGTTACACCATCCCGAAAAGAATACCTACACCGACGAACAGCTGAAGCGGAACCAGCGCGACACCGTTGGCTTTGTAGCTCCGATGTTAAGCCCCGAGTCTAATCCCTTGCAACTGATCCCGAACGCGCGGTTTGGAGGGATTCCCAATGCCGGCCAGCTCAACATCGAGGGGCGATTCCCGTTTGACGCCATCAACAACGTCCTGAATTGGGACGACAAATTGAGCGTTATCAGTGGGAATCACAGTTTCAAGGCCGGCGTGTACGCGGAATGGTTCCAGCGGGATATGGCGGTTCAGGGGTCGCTGTTCAATGGTGATGTTCGGTTTGATCGGGACGTGAATAATCCTTTGGATACCAATTATGCGTATGCGAACGCGATCTTGGGTGTCTTCCGCACGTATTCGGAGGCCAACCGGCGGCCGCGCATGCACGCCCGTGGCTACGTCGTGGAGGGATTCTTGCAAGACAAGTGGAAGGTCACGCCGAGGCTGACACTGGATTACGGTGTGAGGATGTACTGGCATCCACCGATGTATGACCGGGATGGGCAGATCTCCGGTTTCTCACCGGATCGCTATGATCCGGCACGGGCTGTTCAACTGATCCGTCCGGGGCGCGACGCGCAGGGGAAGCGGGTCGGGCTGCACCCGGTGACGGGGGAGATTTACCCCTCCAATCTCATCGGAGCCATCGCTCCTGGGATTGGTGATCCGTTTAACGGTATGGTTGTACCGGCCGAAGCAACTGACTACCCACGGGGCCTGGTAAAGAGCCGGGGTGTGCAATGGGCTCCTCGTGTCGGGTTCGCCTACGACGTTTTTGGCGACGGGAAGATGGCCATCCGTGGGGGTGCTGGCATCTTTTACAACCGGCAGAGCATGGCTGCTTGGTACAAGTTTTTCACTGCGCAGGCTCCTCTGGTGCAGAATCCTGTGATCTACTATAGCGAGCTCTCGAAGCTGGCTGGCATCTCCGGTTTTGTCTTCCCTTCGAATGTTTTGGCAATGAACGCGGATAACAAGATGCCTGCAGTCTATAATTACAGCCTGACGATCCAGCGGGACGTGGGCTTCAGCACCGTTGTCGAGGCGGGGTATGTTGGATCGGTCGGGCGGAACTTGCTATGGCGGCGTGACATCAATCCAGTACCTATGGGCGCGAACTTCGACCCGGCAAACCAGGATCCAACCAAGCCGGGCAAACCCCTGTCTGCTTCGTTTCTGCGACCCATCCCGGGCTATAACCAGATACCTATGGTGGAAGCGGCTGCGAGCTCGAACTACCACTCCTTACAGGTGACCGCGCGGCGCCGCTTCACGGCTGGCCTCCAGTTCGGAGCTTCCTGGACGTGGTCCCGAGCGATGGACTTCAACGACGCGGACACCCAGACCATCAGTGCGCTTGTGGATCCGCGCGTTTGGCATTACGGCCCTGCTTCATTTGACCGGACCCACATCTTCAAGCTCAATTACGTGTGGAGCGTACCAGAAGCTCCGGTCAGCAATCCCGTTCTGAAGCAAGTCTTGAACGGCTGGCGAGTTACCGGCATCACGAGCTTTGTCAGCGGAGCGCCAATGGGCATCAGTTACTCAACAACGAAAGCGGTGGACATCACCGGCACTGCGTCTCAGGGAGCTCGCGTTGTGCTGAGCGGGAATCCGGTGCTGCCGAAAGGCGACCGCACCTTCAGTAGATACTTTGACACGTCCGTGGTTCAGATGCCCGCAGTTGGAACTATTGGTAATGCTTCGAAATACCCTCTCCGCGGCCCGGGCATCAACAACTGGGACGTTGCCATTTTCAAGAACTTTCCCGTGACCGAACAGTTCAGGCTCCAGTTCCGTGCGGAGATGTACAACGCCTTCAATCACACGCAGTTTTCCGGTGTTGATACCGGCGCCCGGTTTAACCCGGCTACCGGCGAGCAAGTGGACCCTCGCTTTGGTGAGTTCACCTCGGCGAGGTCTCCTAGAATCATCCAGCTTAGCTTACGTTTGTACTTCTAAGGTCCGGGCTAATCTGCTGCGGAGCTAGTGTTGTCGTGCAGATCATCCCGCTTCTGTCACTAACGGATCCTTGTGTCTTCCTCCGGGTGGACGTATGATTGATGGTTTCAGCAGAACGAAAGAGGTTACGTAATCATGTCTGGTGATACGTTGAACCGTCGCCATTTTATTGTTCGCTTGAGCAGCGCGGGCGCGGCAATGGCATTCGCTCCCCTGCAGCCGGCGCGCGCCGCGGACCCGCTCGAAGACCGGCTGAAAGCCGGGTGGCTGATGCCCCCCCGCTCTTACCGCCCGCATACCCGTTGGTGGTGGCCGG